>NZ_JBEYWV010000004.1:164589-310954 GCF_040644575.1 Streptomyces sp. NPDC046939 | reverse complement strand
ACATTCCGAACCCGGAAGCTAAGCCTCACAGCGCCGATGGTACTGCAGGGGGGACCCTGTGGGAGAGTAGGACGCCGCCGAACTAATTGTTAAGGAAAAGCCCCGTGCCATTCGGCACGGGGCTTTTCTGCGTTTGCAGACGGTTCGCACACCTTCAGTCGCGTACGAGACGGGAGGGGCCGGTCGGGGTATGTGCGCGCGCAGCACAGTTCACGCGGTGACGAGGCGCGAAGCAGCCGGCGATGCCATCAAGATGGCGAGCACGGACATGCCCCGGGCGGCACCGTACCCGACCCGACACCTGTCGGAGACGGCGGAAAGCCGCCCGACGAGCGCAGACGGCCACCCTCCCTTCATCGCGCTCCCGGACAGGCACTGGCCTTGACGTCGGCGTCAACGTCTACCGTCATAGGCATGCGCATCGGAGAGCTCGCGGCCCGCGCCGGTACGACCACGCGGACGCTCAGGTACTACGAGTCGCGCGGGTTGCTCCCCGCGCGGCGCGGCGGCAACGGCTACCGCACCTACGACGAGGCGGACCTGCGCGCGCTGCGCCAGATCCGTACGTTGCAGGACTTCGGGTTCGACCTGGAGGAGACCCGCCCCTTCGTGGAGTGCCTGCGCGCAGGCCACCCGGAGGGCGACTCCTGCCCGGCGTCCCTCGCCGTGTACCGCAACAAGCTCACCGAACTGGACGCGCTCATCGCCGAGTTGACCGCCGTACGAGCGAAGGTCGGGGCGCAGTTGCAGCGCGCCGAGCAGGCGGTCCAGGCGCTGGCCGCGGAGGCCCCCGCGCCGCGCTGCGAACTCAGCGAGCAACGACGACACCGACAAGAGGAGTAACGAGATGCGGGACGTGACGGACGCCGACTTCGACGAGCAGGTGCTCAAGGCGGAGCTCCCCGTACTGGTGGAGTTCACGGCCGAGTGGTGCGGCCCGTGCAGGCAACTGGCCCCGGTGCTGAAGTCGATCGCCCAGGAGGAGAAGGACCGCCTGGACGTGGTGGCGATCGACGTGGACGCCAACCCGGAGACGGCGGCGAAGTACAACGTGCTCTCGATGCCGACCCTGATGGTCTTCAAGGAGGGGGAGCCGGTCTGGTCCCGCGTGGGAGCGAGGCCGAAGCGCCGCCTGCTCGAGGAATTGTCGGGCACCGTCTAGAAGCCACCTGGAAACCCGGAACGGCTTGGAATTACCCCCTGCCCGGGGTATATTCGGTGTTTCTGTGTGCCCACAGAAAAGGCCCCTCACCGGGGGCCAACTAAACACACCGTACCGGGCAGGGAGCAGTTTTGTCAAGCCGGGAATCCGCCGCACCGCAGAAAGAACTGCAAAAGGAACAGGAATTCATCGACCGGCTCTACGCGCGGGTCGACGCGCTGCGCGGCGCCGCCGCGGACTCGGTCACGGACGCCTTGACGCCCGTCGGCACAGGTCAGCAGGCCCGCCTGGAGCGCGACCTGCTGGTCGTGGAGCGCTCGGGCCTGCTCGCCGCGCTGAACGCGGTCGACGGTTCGCTGTGTTTCGGCCGTATCGATCTCACGGACGGCGTGACGCACCACATCGGCCGTATCGGAATCAGGGACGACGACACGGAACACACCCCGATTCTGATCGATTGGCGCGCGCCGGTGGCCCGCCCGTTCTATCTGGCGACGGGCCACGTCCCCATGGGATTGCGCCGTCGCCGCCACCTCACCACCCACGGTCGCACGGTCACGGAGCTGCACGACGAGATCCTGGACCTGGGCGACGACGAGCGCACGGGCTTCGAGGACCCGAGCGGCGACGCCGTACTCCTCGCCGCGCTGAACTCGGCCCGCACGGGCCGCATGGGCGACATCGTGCGGACGATCCAGGCGGAGCAGGACCGGATCATCCGGCACGACCACAGGGGCGTCCTGGTCGTGGAGGGCGGCCCGGGCACGGGCAAGACGGCGGTGGCGCTGCACAGGGCGGCGTTCCTGCTGTACGAGCACAGGGAGCTGCTCGCGAAGCGGGCGGTGCTGATCGTGGGCCCGAACCCGGCGTTCCTCTCCTACATCAGCGAGGTGCTGCCGGCGCTGGGCGAGACGGGCGTGTTGCTCGCGACGGTCGGCGAGCTGTTCCCGGGGGTCCACGCGACGGCGAAGGACACGGCGCGGGCGGCGGCGGTCAAGGGCGCGGCACACATGGCGGAGGCGCTGGAGCGAGCCGTCCGGGACCGGCAGCAGATCCCCGAGCCGGGCGCCCCGCTCGTCATCCGGCACGACGACGGCGATCTGATCCTGGACTGGGAGATCGCGTACGAGGCCCGGCAGGCGGCCAGGGACACAAGGCTGCCGCACAATTTGGCGAGGCCGCACTTCGCGTTCAGGATCCTGGACGCGCTGACGGCGCAGCTCGCGGAGCGGATCGGCGCGGACCCGTACGGCGGCCCGAACTTCCTGGGCCCGGACGACCTGGCCCAATTGAGCAAGGGCGTGGCGGCGAGCGCGGAGGTGCACGCGGCGATCGAGGAGCTGTGGCCGACGCTGACGCCGGAACGAGTAGTGGCGGAGTACTTGGCGGACCCCGTACACATCGAGGACGACGAGGCGGAGGCGATCCGCAGGGCGGCGACGGGCCCGGCGGACTGGACCCCGGCGGACGTACCGCTGCTCGACGAGGCGGCGGAGCTGCTGGGCCACGACGACTCGGCGGAGCGGGCGGCGGCGGAGGCGGCGCGGCAGGAGAGGATCGCGTACGCGCAGGGTGTGCTCGACCTGTCGAAGGGCTCGGAGACGTACGAGTTCGAGGACGAGGACGAGTCGGAGGTGCTCGCGGCGCACGACATCGTCGACGCGGACCGGGTCGCGGACTGGTACGAGGAGGAGGACCACCGCAGCGCGGCGGAGCGGGCGGCGGCGGACCGGACGTGGGCGTTCGGGCACATCATCGTGGACGAGGCGCAGGAGTTGTCGCCGATGGCGTGGCGGCTGCTGATGCGGCGTTCGCCGACGCGCTCGATGACGCTGGTCGGCGACCCGGCGCAGACCGCCGAGGAGGCGGGCGTCGGGGCGTGGGACAAGATCCTCGCGCCGTACGTGGAGGACCGCTTCGAGCACACGCGGCTCGGGGTCAACTACCGTACGCCGTCCGAGATCATGGACGTGGCGGCGGCGGTGCTGCGCGAGGCGCACCCGGAGTTCGTACCGCCGTCCTCCGTCCGGTCGACGGGCGTACGGCCGTGGCGCCGGGCGGTGACCGGTGACATCGCGTCGGCGGTGGCGGAGATCGCGGCGGCGGAGACCCCCACCGAGGGCCGCTTGGCGGTGATCGCACCACGCGGTCTCCGCGAGGCGCTGGCCGCGCGGTTGCCCGGCATCTCGGCGGAGGCCGAACCGGACCTGACCAGGCACCTGGTCCTGCTGGACCCGCGTCAGGCGAAGGGTCTGGAGTTCGACCGGGTCATCGTGGTCGAGCCGGGCGAATTCGGGCTGAGCGACCTGTATGTGGCGCTGACCAGGGCGACGCAGACCCTCGGGGTCGTGCACTCGGGGGAGCTGCCTTCGGCGCTCCAGCGGCTCGCCGTAGCGGATTAGGAGGTATGGCGGGGAACTGCGCCGTCGTGGCTGGTCGCGCAGTTCCCCACGCCCCTCAAGGCCTCAAGGCCTCACGGCCTCAACCACACCGTAGCCAGCGGAGGCAACGTCAGCCTGATGCTCGCGGGACGCCCGTGCGCCCCCACGTCATCGGGCTTGACCGGCTCGGGATTCCCCACGCCCCCACCCCCGTACCGCACCGCATCGGTGTTCAGCACCTCGTGCCAGGCTGGCACATCCCCCGGCACCCCCAGCCGGTACTCCTGCCGCACCACGGGCGAGAAGTTGGAGACGGCCAGCAACGGGTTCCCGTCGGCGTCGTGCCGCAGGAACGCGAAGACGTTGTCCTCGACGGCGTCCCCGGCGATCCATGAGAACCCGGCCGGGTCGGTGTCCCGTTCCCACAGGGCCGGCGTCTCCCGGTACGCGGCGTTGAGGTCGCGCGTCAGATCCCGCACCCCGCGATGGTCGGCCTCGGCGCCGTACTCAGGGTCGAGGAGCCACCAGTCGGGCCCGCGCGCCTCGGACCACTCGGCGCCCTGCGCGAACTCCTGCCCCATGAACAGGAGCTGCTTGCCGGGGTGGGCCCACATGAAGCCCAGATAGGCCCGGAGGGTGGCGCGCTGCTGCCACCAGTCGCCGGGCATCTTGCTGACCAGGGACTTCTTCCCGTGCACGACTTCGTCGTGGGAGATGGGCAGCACGTAGTTCTCGCTGTAGGCGTACACCATCGAGAAGGTCATCTCGTGGTGGTGGTACTTGCGGTGCACGGGCTCATGGGCCAGATAGTCCAGCGAATCGTGCATCCACCCCATGTTCCACTTCAGCCCGAACCCGAGCCCGCCGAAGCCGCCGGGCCCGATGTGGTGGGTCGCGCGGGTCACCCCGTCCCAGGCGGTGGATTCCTCGGCGATGGTGACGACGCCGGGGACGCGCCGGTACAGGGTGGCGTTCATCTCCTGGAGGAAGGAGACGGCGTCGAGGTTCTCCCGGCCGCCGTGCTGGTTCGGCGTCCACTGCCCGTCCTCGCGCGAGTAGTCGAGGTAGAGCATGGAGGCGACGGCGTCGACGCGGAGCCCGTCGATGTGGAACTCCTCGCACCAGTACAGGGCGTTGGCCACCAGGAAGTTCCGTACTTCGTTGCGTCCGTAGTCGAACTCCAGCGTGCCCCAGTCGGGGTGGGCGGCGCGCAGCGGGTCCTCGTGCTCGTACAGGGGCCGTCCGTCGAACTCGGCGAGCGCCCAGTCGTCGCGCGGGAAGTGGGCGGGGACCCAGTCCATGAGGACGCCGATGCCGGCCTGGTGGAGGGCGTCGACGAGGAACTTGAAGTCGTCGGGGGTGCCGAGCCGGGCGGTGGGCGCGTAGAACCCGGTGACCTGGTAGCCCCAGGAGCCGCCGAAGGGGTGCTCGGCGACGGGCATCAGCTCGACATGGGTGAACCCGAGGTCGGCGACGTACCGCGGCAGCTCCTCGGCCAGTTGCCGGTAGGTGAGGCCGGGCCGCCAGGACGGCAGATGCACCTCGTAGACGGAGAACGGTGCCTCGTGCGCGGGCCGTTCGCCGCGCGCCCGCAGCCATTCGTCGTCGTGCCAGACGTGGTGCGGGACGTGCACGACGGAGGAGTTCGCCGGTGGTACCTCGGTGCGGGTGGCGAGCGGGTCGGCGCGCTGGGTCTTGCTGCCGTCGGGCCGGGTGATCTCGTACTTGTACAGCTCGCCCTCGCCGATGTCGGGGACGAACAGTTCCCAGATCCCGGAGGAGCCGAGGGAGCGCATGCTGTGGGCGGCGCCGTCCCAGTAGTTGAAGCCGCCGACGACGCGGACGCCGCGCGCGTTGGGCGCCCAGACGGTGAAGCGGGTGCCCTGGATGCCCTGGTGCTCCATGACGCGGGCGCCGAGCGCCGTCCACAACTGCTCGTGGCGGCCCTCGCCGATGAGGTGGAGGTCGAGTTCGCCGAGGGAGGGCAGCAGGGAGTAGGCGTCGGCGATGCGCTGGACGGTGTCGCCGTAGGTGATCTCCAGCGTGTACGGGGAGGAGGCGGGGGACGCGGGGGCGGACCAGGCGGCCTCGGGCGGGAGCAGCGCGGAGAAGAAGCCGTCGCCGTCGTCGTGCAGCTCGGTGCGCAGGCCCTCCGGGGTGGTGACGGTGACCTTCTCGGCGTAGGGGCGCCACGCGCGGAAGGCGATGCCGGTGGCGACGGGGTGGGCGCCCAGGACCGAGTGCGGGTCGTGATGGGTGGCCGAGAGGAGGCGCTCGCGGTCGCTCTGCGGTACGCAGCTGCTGACCTCGGGCGGGTGTTCGGTCGGGCGGCGGGTCACGGGCGGGGCCTCCTTGTTAGCCGTTAGCCGTTCTGCCGGTGGTGCCGTGCGTGGGGGCGGGGTCGGGGTCAGGGCCGCTCTGCCAGGCGGGCCAGTGCCGCCATCGGCACGGGCAGCCAGTCCGGCCGGTGCCGGGCCTCGTACAGGGCCTCGTACACCGCCTTGTCCGTTTCGTAGGCCCGCAGCAGGACGGGCTCGGTGCGCGGGTCGCGGCCGGAGGCGGACGCGTAGCCCGCGCAGTACGCGGCGCGGCAGGCGTCGGACCACTCGGGGTTCCAGGGGCGGTGCGAGCGGGCGGCGTAGTCGAAGGAGCGGAGCATCCCGGCGACGTCGCGGTGCGGGGGGTGCGGCATGCGGCGCTCGGCGAGGGGGCGGGACGGTTCGCCCTCGAAGTCGATGAGGCGCCAGAAGCCGGAGGGGTCGCGCAGGCACTGGCCGAGGTGGAGGTCGCCGTGGACGCGCTGGGCCCGCCAGGTGCGGCCCTCGGCGGCGAGGTCGGCGAGCGCCTCGAACGCGGTGCGCAGGCCGGGCACGTAGGGGTGGAGCGCGGGGACCTGCTGGGCGGTGGTCTCCAGGCGGCGGGTCATCGTCGCGGCGAGCTGTTCGAGCTGGACGCGGGTGTAGGTGACGGTGGGCAGCGCGCGGGCGAGGGCGGTGTGCACCTCGGCGGTGGCGCGGCCCAGTTCGCGGGCCTCGGCGGTGAAGTCCCGCTGCTCGACGAGGTGCTTGAGGGCGAGGTCGAAGCCGTCGGCGGCGCCTGCGAGGTAGGGCTGGAGCACGCCGAGCGTGGTCTCGCCGTCGGCGCTCTCGTACCAGGCGACGGGGGCGGGGACGCGGTCGCAGCCCTCGTGGGCGAGCGCGAGGGGGAGTTCGAGGTCGGGGTTGGTGCCGGGCAGGACGCGGCGGAAGACCTTGGCGATGAGCGCGTCGCCGTAGACGACGGAGGAGTTGGACTGTTCGGCGGCGAGCGGGCGGGGCGTGAGGTCGTCGGGTATTCGGCCGTCCGGCTCGCGGTGGAAGCTCAGTGCGCCGAGGGTGCCGGGCAGGCGGAGGCGTTCGAGGAGGACGGCGGTCTGGCGCGGGTCGTGCAGGGCCTCGTACGCGGTGCGGCCGGTGAGGGGGCCGCGGGTGATGTGGCCGATGATCGCGGGCGCGAGGTGCGGGGGCAGGGCGTCGGCGGTGCCGATGAGGAGCTGGTAGCAGTCGCCTGGGCCCTCGTCCGCGGGGGGCTGGTGGGCGCGCAGCAGTAAGTGCAACAGCGTCGCGTCGGGCCGCAGTTCGGTGACCGAGTCGAGGGTCAGCTCGGTGACCGGGCGGCCCTTCCCGGCGAACCACCGCTGGCGCGGCAGCCACTCCCGCAGCAGCGGGTCGAGGGAGCTGAGCAGCTCGGAGTGGCCCAGTGTCGATGTGGCGGGCCGGGCTGCGGTTTCCGACATGGCGTCGCGTCCTTCCCCCGGGGTGCGCCGGGAGGTGCGCGCGGGCCCGGGTGCCGAGATGCTGTTACGAGGAGCTGCTGCGAGGACGAGCTGCCCGGAGACGGGGACGTGCCGGGTATGCGTGTAGGAGTGCCCCGGGCGCGGGGAGGAAAACCGGAGGATTCGGCTCTCCCGCCCCGGGCCCCGGGGCGTGCGGTGTCGGGTCGGCGGACGTCAGTCCTTGCGCAACCGGTACCAGTAGAAGCCGTGCCCCGCCAGGGTGAGGAGGTAGGGCAGTTCTCCGATGGCCGGGAAGCGGACGCCGCCGATCAGCTCGACCGGGTGCCGTCCCGCGAAGGCCTGGAGGTCGAGTTCGGTGGGCTGGGCGAAGCGCGAGAAGTTGTGCACGCACAGCACCAGGTCGTCCTTGTACTCGCGCAGGAAGGCGAGCACGGCCGGGTTGGACGAGGGCAGTTCGGTGTACGAGCCGAGGCCGAACGCCGGGTTCTGCTTCCGGATCTCGATCATGCGGCGGGTCCAGTGGAGCAGTGACGACGGCGACGACATCGACGCCTCGACGTTGGTGACCTGGTAGCCGTAGACCGGGTCCATGATCGTCGGCAGGGAGAGCCGGCCGGGGTCGCAGGAGGAGAAGCCGGCGTTGCGGTCCGGCGTCCACTGCATCGGGGTGCGCACCGCGTCGCGGTCACCGAGCCAGATGTTGTCGCCCATGCCGATCTCGTCGCCGTAGTACAGGATCGGCGATCCTGGCAGGGAGAGCAGTAACGCGGTGAACAGCTCGATCTGATTGCGGTCGTTGTCAAGGAGAGGCGCGAGCCGCCGCCGGATCCCGATGTTGGCTCGCATCCGCGGATCCTTGGCGTACTCCGCGTACATGTAGTCGCGTTCCTCGTCGGTGACCATCTCCAGCGTCAGCTCGTCGTGGTTGCGCAGGAAGATGCCCCACTGGCAGCCGGACGGGATGGCCGGGGTCTTCGCCAGGATCTCGGAGACCGGGTAGCGGGACTCGCGGCGCACCGCCATGAAGATGCGCGGCATCACCGGGAAGTGGAACGCCATGTGGCACTCGTCGCCGCCGGAGGGGAAGTCACCGAAGTAGTCGACGACGTCCTCGGGCCACTGGTTCGCCTCCGCGAGCAGGACGACGTCCGGGTACTGGGCGTCGATCTCCTTGCGGACCCGCTTGAGGAACTGGTGCGTCGCCGGGAGGTTCTCGCAGTTCGTCCCCTCCTCCGCGTAGAGGTAGGGCACGGCGTCGAGGCGGAAGCCGTCGATGCCGAGATCGAGCCAGAAGCGCAGGGCGGCGAGGATCTCCTCCTGCACGGCCGGGTTCTCGTAGTTGAGGTCCGGCTGGTGGGAGAAGAAGCGGTGCCAGAAGTACTGCTTGCGGACCGGGTCGAAGGTCCAGTTCGACGCCTCGGTGTCGACGAAGATGATCCGCGCGTCCTGGTACTGCTTGTCGTCGTCGGCCCAGACGTAGTAGTCGCCGTAGGGGCCGTCGGGGTCGGTGCGCGACTGCTGGAACCACTCGTGCTGGTCGCTCGTGTGGTTCATGACGAAGTCGATGATGACGCGCATGCCCCGCTGGTGGGCGGCGTCCACGAACTCCACGAAGTCGGCGAGGTCACCGAACTCGGGGAGGACGGATGTGTAGTCCGAGACGTCGTAACCGCCGTCGCGCAGCGGTGACTTGAAGAACGGCGGAAGCCAGAGGCAGTCGACGCCCAGCCACTGGAGGTAGTCCAGTTTGGCCGTGATGCCCTTGAGGTCACCGACACCGTCGCCATTGCTGTCCTGGAAGGAGCGGACGAGCACTTCGTAGAAGACGGCACGTTTGAACCAGTCAGGGTCCCGGTCCTTGGCAGGGGTGTCCTCGAAGGTGTCCGGAACGGGCTCATTCATGATCATGGGGTGGGTGACCCTCCGAATCCCTGTGTCAGAGAATTCATCGCGGCGTGGACGGTCGCAGGACGGTGAAGACGTGCGCGGGCGTCCGGCCCGGTTCCAGGCGCACGTAGTTCGACCTGCCCCAGTGATGGGTGGT
This sequence comes from Streptomyces sp. NPDC046939, assembly GCF_040644575.1. Lineage (NCBI taxonomy): Bacteria > Bacillati > Actinomycetota > Actinomycetes > Kitasatosporales > Streptomycetaceae > Streptomyces > Streptomyces sp. NPDC046939. The sequence goes on along the minus strand of NZ_JBEYWV010000004.1, from coordinate 301,592 downwards.
ACCGGTCAGCTCGTCGTGCACGGTCATCGCGTCGTGCCAGCCGAGCCCGAGGTGCGGCATGTCCAACGAAACGGTCGCCTCCTGGGTGTGGTGCGGATCGAGGTTCACGACCACCAGAACCGTGTTCGAACCGGTGCGTTTCGAGTACACGATCACCGCGTCCTTGTCGGCGTGGTGGAAGTGCACATTGCGCAGCCCGCGCAGCGCCGGACTGCGGCGCCGGATGTCGTTCAACGCGGTGATCAGCGGGGCGATCGTGCGCCCCTCACGCTGGGCCGACTCCCAGTCCCGCGGCCGCAGTTCGTACTTCTCGGAGTGCAGATACTCCTCACTGCCGGAGCGTAGCGGAGTGTTCTCACAGAGTTCGTATCCGCTGTAGACGCCCCAGGACGGCGAGAGGGTTGCGGCGAGGACGGCGCGGAGTTCGAACGCCGGGCGGCCGCCGTGTTGGAGGAACTCGTGCAGGATGTCCGGGGTGTTGACGAAGAAGTTGGGCCGCATCACGGCCGCTGTTTCGCCTGCCAACTCCTGTACGTACTCGGTGATCTCTTCCTTGGTATTGCGCCAGGTGAAATACGTGTAGGACTGCTGGAAGCCGATCTCGGCGAGCGTCCGCATCATCGCGGGACGGGTGAACGCCTCGGCCAGGAAGATCACGTCGGGGTCGGTGCGGCCGATCTCCCCGATCACCCGCTCCCAGAAGACGACCGGTTTCGTGTGCGGATTGTCCACGCGGAAAATACGCACCCCGTGCGCCATCCAGTGGCGGAGCACCCGCACCGTCTCCGCGACGATGCCCGGCATGTCGCGGTCGAAGGCGATCGGATAGATGTCCTGGTACTTCTTCGGCGGGTTCTCCGCGTACGCGATCGTGCCGTCGGCCCGGTGGTGGAACCACTCGGGGTGCTTCTCCACCCAGGGGTGGTCCGGCGAGCACTGGAGGGCGAAGTCGAGCGCGATCTCCAGGCCCTCGGCGCGGGCTGCCGCGACGAAGCGGTCGAAGTCGTCGAGCGTGCCGAGGTCGGGGTGGATCGCGTCGTGGCCGCCCTCCGCCGAGCCGATCGCCCAGGGCACGCCGACGTCGTGCGGGCCTGGCGAGAGGCTGTTGTTCGGGCCCTTGCGGAACGTCGTGCCGATGGGGTGGATCGGCGGCAGGTAGACGACGTCGAAGCCCATCGCCGCGATGGCGGGCAGGCGGCGCGCGGCCGTGGCGAACGTGCCGCTGACCGGCGGCTTTCCCGGCTCGACCACGGCGCCCTCGGAGCGTGGGAAGAACTCGTACCAGGCCCCGTACAGGGCGCGCTCGCGCTCCACCAGGAGCGGCAACTGCTCGCTGGACGTGACCAGTTCGCGCAGGGGGCGTGCGGAGAGGACCGCGTCGACGTCGGGGGTGAGCGCGGCGGCGAGCCGGGTGGCGGCGGGTTCGCCGGTGTCACGGAGCGCGGCAGCCGCCTGCAGAACCGTTTCTCGCTGGGGTCCCGCCAGGTCCGCCGCGGCGCGTTCGTGGAGCGCCGCGCCCTCCTCGAGGACCAGTTCGGTGTCGATCCCGGCGGGGATCTTGATCTTCGCCGCGTGGCGCCAGGTCGAGACCGGGTCGCTCCACGCCTCCACCGCGAACGTCCAGGCGCCCTCCGCGTCCGGGGTGACCTCCGCGCCCCAGCGGTCGGTGCCGGGGGCCAGCTCGCGCATCGGCGTCCAGGGGCCGGTCCTGCCGTCGGGGCCGCGCAGGACCACGTTCGCGGCGACGGCGTCGTGACCCTCGCGGAAGACGGTGGCCGTGACCTGGAACGTCTCCCCGACCACCGCCTTCGCCGGACGGCGGCCGTGGTCGACGACCGGGCGCACGTCACGGACGGGTATCCGGCCGATGGTCACCTCGACGGGCGGCGGCGCGGGCGCCTTGCGCCGGGCCGGTGCCTTGCGCTGGGCCGGTGCTTTGCGCGCGGCGGACGCCTTGCGCGGGGCCGGGGTCTTCGGCGCCGGGGGCTTCTTGGCGGCGGTGCCGTCGGTGGCCCCCTTGGTGCGGGTGCGCGGCGCCGGCGGCACGCTCGCGGGGGCCGGGGCCTTGCCGGGTGGCGTCTTGTCTGAGGACGTCGGGGTGGGGCGCTGTGCGGGCATGACCGCTCCTGTCCGCGGGATCGGGGGTTGCGGAGACGACGTTCGGAGATGGTCCGTGCGAGGAGTGGCGCGTCGGTGCCGCTGCGGTGCCGCGCCGCTGTCGCGACGGTGCATAAATGCGTGCCTGGGGGAGCCTTCCACACTCTTCGGGCGAACAATCCGGTGCTGCGTTAACTACTCGCGCGTAAGGGAGAACACGCCACCCGTCCCGGCTCTCGAGTCGGGACCGGCTCATGGAATCCCCTTCTCGTCGCGGACAGTTGACCGGCAGGAGCCGTCGGCGTGCGGACCGATCGATACGAGTACCCCGCCCGGGGAAGCTTGCACGCACGTCTTCGCGGCCGACCGTGCCGCCTGGCAGCTTTACGCGCGGTGCCACGTGCCACAAGTTGTCCGAGGGGGCGGAACCGGCCATACCGCTCACGGTGGGACGCGTGTGCGCGAACACCCGCACAGTGCTGCGCGTTGCCGGTGGGGCGTGCGAGCCTGGACGCATGTCGATCATCCACCACACCACGCTCAAGCCGACCAAGCTCGAACTCCTCACCGCGTGGCTGCCGGAGCAGCCCTGGTACGAGGGGTCCGGCGCGCCCGAGCTGATCCGCTCCGGCGGGTTCCGGCTGGACGACCCCGCCGGGGAGGTCGGCATGGAGTTCATGGTCGTCACGGACGTGTCCGGGGCGCGCCCGGTGGCGTACCACGTACCCCTGGCCTACCGGGGCGCCCCGCTGCCCGACGCGCCCGGCGCCGCGCTCGTCGGCACCCTCGTCCACGGCGTGCTCGGCCAAAGATGGGTGTACGACGGGGCGCGTGACCCGCTGGTCCGCGCCCAGCTGGCGGCGCTGCTGAGGGGCGAGGTCCCGGCGCACGCCCAGAGCGTGGACGGCGCGCTCGACCCGACGGTGCACGCCCGGCTCGATCCCGGCGCGCCGGCTTCACCGGAGATCGTGCGGGTACTGGAGCCCGGCGGTTCCGCACCCGGCACGGTGGGCGAGGTCAGCGCGGAATGGCGGCGCCCGGACGAGAGCGTGGTGCGGGGGGCGTTCGTCGTGGTGCGCTGAACCACCCCGGCGGCGCGGGGAGCCCGCACCACTCCGGCGGCGCGGGTGAGCCCGTGCGCCGTGGCCCGTGGAGCCGCCGCCGACTACCGTCGGGGATGACGTACGGGACGCACGAGGAGGTACGTCCCGCAGCGGTGCGTCCGGCTGCGCCCCGACCGACCCGACCGCCCCGACCGTCCGATGCCCCCGCTGCCCGCGGGAAAGGGGAACCGTGAAGGCCATCCGTCGTTTCACCGTCCGTCCGGTCCTGCCCGAACCACTCGCCCCGCTGCACGATCTGGCCCGCAATCTGCGCTGGTCGTGGCATGCCGGAACCCGTGACCTGTTCGCTTCCGTCGACCCGGGGCACTGGGCCGCGTCCGGTGGTGACCCGATGCGGCTGCTGGGCGGCGTGGCTCCGGCCCGGCTCGCCGAGCTCGCCGCCGACGAGGCGTTCCTCGCCTCCCTCCGCGAGGTCGCCGACGACCTGCGCGGCTACCTCCAGGGCGACCGCTGGTACCAGACCCAGGCACAGACCCAGGCGCAGGCGGACGGCCTCCCCGCCGCCGTCGCCTACTTCTCGCCCGAGTTCGGCATCACCGCCGCGCTGCCGCAGTACTCCGGCGGCCTCGGCATCCTCGCGGGCGACCACCTCAAGGCCGCCAGCGATCTCGGGGTGCCGCTGATCGGCGTAGGGCTGCTCTACCGGCACGGGTACTTCCGGCAGTCGCTGTCGAGGGACGGCTGGCAGCAGGAGACCTACCCGGTCACCGACCCGAACGAGCTGCCGCTGTCCCTGCTGTGCGAGCCGGACGGCAGCCCCACCCACATCGCGCTCGCGCTGCCCGGCGGCCGCAAGCTGCTCGCGCGTGTGTGGCAGGCGCAGGTCGGCCGGGTGCCGCTGCTCCTGCTCGACTCCGACGTGGAGGAGAACGACCCGCACGAACGCGACGTCACCGACCGGCTGTACGGGGGCGGCAGCGAGCACCGACTGCTCCAGGAGATGCTGCTCGGCATCGGCGGCGTACGGGCGGTGCGCGCGTACTGCCGGCTCACCGGGCACCCCGCCCCCGAGGTGTTCCACACCAACGAGGGGCACGCCGGGTTCCTCGGCGTCGAGCGCATCGCCGAACTCGCCGCGGACGGACTCGACTTCGACGCCGCGATCGAGGCGGTCCGCGCCGGGACCGTCTTCACCACGCACACGCCCGTCCCCGCGGGGATAGACCGCTTCGACCGCGAGCTGGTCGCCCGGCACTTCGGCGGCGCCGCCGAGCTGCCCGCGCTCGACGTGAACCGCATCCTCGGCCTCGGCATGGAGACGTACCCGGGCGGCGATCCGAACGTCTTCAACATGGCGGTGATGGGCCTCAGGCTCGCCCAGCGCGCCAACGGCGTCTCCACCCTGCACGGCTCGGTCAGCCGGACCATGTTCGCGGGCCTGTGGCCGGGGTTCGACCCCGAGGAGGTGCCGATCGCCTCCGTGACCAACGGGGTGCACGCCCCGACCTGGGTGGCGCCCGAGGTCTTCCGGCTCGGCGCCCGCCAGATCGGCGAGCGGCGCACCGAGGACGCCATGTCGGTCGGCGGCTCGGACCGCTGGGACGCGGTCGGCGAGATCCCCGACCGGGACATCTGGGAGCTGCGGCGCGAGCTGCGCGGCCAGCTCGTCGACGAGGTGCGCACCCGGCTCGCCGCGTCCTGGCGGCAGCGCGGCGCGTCCGGCGCCGAGCTGGGCTGGATCGACTCGGTCCTCGACCCGGACGTCCTCACCATCGGCTTCGCCCGCCGCGTCCCCTCGTACAAGCGGCTCACGCTGATGCTGCGCGACCCGGACCGGCTGATGCGGCTGCTGCTGGACGAGGAGCGGCCCGTGCAGATCGTCGTCGCGGGCAAGGCGCACCCCGCCGACGACAGCGGCAAGCGGCTCGTGCAGGAGCTGGTGCGGTTCACCGACGACCCGCGCGTGCGCCACCGCATCGTCTTCCTGCCCGACTACGGCATGGCGATGGCGCAGAAGCTCTACCCGGGTTGCGACATCTGGCTCAACAATCCGCTGCGCCCCCTGGAGGCGTGCGGCACGTCCGGGATGAAGGCGGCGCTCAACGGCTGTCTCAACCTGTCGGTCCTGGACGGCTGGTGGGACGAATGGTTCGAGCCGGACTTCGGCTGGGCGATCCCCACCGCCGACGGCACGGCCACCGACGAGCACCGCCGCGACGACCTGGAGGCCGCCGCGCTCTACGACCTCCTGGAGCGCCGGGTCGCGCCCCGCTTCTACGAGCGCGGGCCCGAGGGGCTGCCGGACCGCTGGATCGAGATGGTCCGCCAGACCCTGACCCACCTGGGCCCGAAGGTCCTCGCGGGCCGGATGGTCCGCGAGTACGTGGAGAAGCTGTACGCGCCCGCCGCCCGCGCCGACCGGGCGCTCACCCCGGACGCGGCCCGGGAGCTGGCGGCGTGGAAGGCGCGGGTCCGCGCGGCCTGGCCGCGGGTCGCGGTCGACCACGTCGAGGCGGAGACGGCCACGGCGGCGGAGCTGGGCGCGACCCTCTCCCTGCGCGTCCGCGTCGCCCTCGGCGATCTGGACCCCGACGACGTCGAGGTGCAGGCGGTGTCGGGGCGCGTCGACGCCGAGGACAGGATCGCGGACGCGCACACGGTCCCGCTCAAGCCGGTCGCGGGCCCCGACGAGGGGGGCCGCTGGTCCTACGAGGGCCCCCTCTCCCTCGACCGCACGGGACCGTACGGCTACACGGTCCGCATCCTCCCGTCCCACCGCCTGCTGGCGTCGGCGGCGGAGGCGGGGCTCGTGACCGTGCCCTCGGAGGCGGTCGGCGAGGGCGCCGGGGTGCTTATGCGCTGACACACGACGGCGCCCGGACCGCGTGGGTCCGGGCGCCGTACGTGCGGTGCGGTGGTTACTTGACGTTCACGGCCGCCCAGGCCGCGCCCACGGCCTTGTACTCGGCGGAGGTCGAGCCGTACAGGGCCGAGGCCGCGCTCAGGGTGGCGGTGCGGGCCTTGGCGTAGTTGGTGGTCGACGTGAAGTACGTCGTCAGCGCCTTGAACCAGATCTTCTCGGCCTTGGAGCGGCCGATCCCGGTGACGGTGGAGCCGTCCGCGGTCGGGGAGTCGTAGGAGACGCCGTTGATCGTCTTCTTTCCGCTGCCCTCGCTGAGCAGGTAGAAGAAGTGGTTGGCGATGCCCGAGGAGTAGTGGACGTCGACGTTGCCGGCGCCGCTCTTCCAGGCGTCCAGCGAGGCGCCGTCCTTGCTGGGCTTGTCCATGTAGCGCAGCGGGGTGCCGTCGCCGTTGATGTTGATCTTCTCGCCGATGAGGTAGTCGCCCGGGTCGGCGGAGTTGTTGGCGTAGAACTCGACGGCCGTGCCGAAGATGTCGGACGTCGCCTCGTTCAGGCCGCCGGACTCACCGCTGTAGACGAGGCCCGCGGTCGCCGACGTGACGCCGTGGCTCATCTCGTGCGCGGCCACGTCGAGCGAGGTGAGCGGGTTCTTGTTGCCCGTGCCGTCGCCGTAGGTCATGCAGAAGCAGCTGTCGTCCCAGAACGCGTTGACGTAGGCGTTGCCGTAGTGGACGCGGGAGTAGGCGCCCTTGCCGTCGCCCTTGATGCCGTTGCGGCCCTGCACGTTCTTGTAGTAGTCCCAGGTCACCTGGGCGCCGTAGGCGGCGTCGACCCCGGCCGTCGCGGCGTCGGTGGTCGTGCCGTTGCCCCACACGTCGTCGGCGTCGGTGAACAGCGTGCCCTTGCCGGACGTGCCGTTCTTGAGGTTGTACGTGGAGTGGCCGCCGCGGGTCGCGTCCGTGAGGGAGTAGGACGTGCCGGACTTGGTGGTGCCGATCGTGACGGTGCCGCTGTAGCGGGACTTGCCGGTGCCGGTCTGGACCGTGTCGAACTCGAAGATCTTCTTGCCGGTCGCCGCGTCGGTGATGGTGTGCAGCTTGCTGGGCGTGCCGTCCTCGTGCGTGCCGGCGACGACCTTCTCGTAGGCGAGTCTCGGCGTGCCGCTCGCGGCCCAGACGACCTTGCGGGCGCCGGACGGGGCGGCCTTGAGGGTGGCGCCGGCGGTGGCCACGTCGAGGGACTTGGCGGTGGCGCGGGTCACGCCCTCGCGGACACCGGACTTCGACTCGTGGACGACCAGGTCGCCGCCGAGGACGGGAAGGCCGTCGTAGGTCCGCTCGTAGCGGGTGTGGGTGGTGCCGTCGCGGTCCTTGACCACATCGCGGACGACGAGCTTCTCCTTGGAGCCGAGCTTCAGCTCCTTCGCCGTCTCCGCGGTCCTCGCGCTCGCGTCCTTCACGAGGTCGGCGCGGGCCGACGCGGTCAGGGCCAGGGGGGCGGCCGAGGGGGCCGGGGTCTGGGCGGTCGCGGTGGTGGCGGTGAAGGACCCGGCCACCAGGGCACCGGCGGCGACGGCCGTGGCGAGGGAGAGGGCGGTGCGACGGGATATGTGGGAGGTCACGAAGAAAGCTCCTTGCGAGGGAAGTGGGGGAGCGAGCTTTGCCGTGCATGTGGTGCATGTGATGCATGTGGTGCTTGCGGTGCGGGGAAACTCTGGCAGTTGACAGCTGTACATGTCATGTACGTGACCGCAGGTTGGCCGGAATTCGTTCGTTGAGCGAAAACTGACGCACGCAATGCGAACGGCATGTGAACGAATTCGCGTGGAGGAAACAAAAGGGAAATGTGAACGGGCGCGCCGGCCCCGGGAATTGCCTCACCGGGGCGGCGCGCCCAGACCGTGCGGGGTCGTCCCGACCCGCTTACGGGAACGTCAGCTTGAACTGGTTGATGTAGCCGGTGTCCGACGCGCCGAGGTCCTTCACCTGGAGCTTCCAGGTGCCGTTGGCGGTCTCGGTGGAGGCGTTGACCGTGTACGTCGTCTTGATGTCCGGGGTCGGGTCGTACGTCGACGAGTGCAGCCGGTACGCCTTCCCGCTCGGGCCGATCAGGTCGACCTGGAGGTCACCGCTCCACGCGTGCACGATGTCGACGCCGACCTTCAGCGTGGACGGCGCGTTGCCGCTGATGCCGGAGACCGTCAGCGACGAACTGACCGCCGAGCCCGGGTAGTCCGGGATGTTGACGTCGGTGTCGTTGGTGAACACCTTGCCGGTGCCCGGGTCGCCGCCGCCGGAGCGGGCGCCGACGTTGATCGCGGCGAACGCGTCCTGGACCGCCTTGTACTCGGCCGACGTCGTCCCGTACAGCTCACCCGCCGCCGCGAGGGCACCGGTGCGGGCGCCCGCGTAGTTCGTGGTCGAGGTGAACTTCGTGGTCAGCGCCTTGTACCAGATCAGCGCCGCCTTCTCGCGGCCGATGCCGGTGACGGGCAGGCCGTCGGAGGTCGGGGAGTCGTAGCTCGTCCCGTTGACGACCTTCGCGCCGCTGCCCTCGCTGAGCAGGTAGAAGAAGTGGTTGGCCGGGCCCGAGGAGTAGTGCACGTCGACGCCGCCGATACCGGAGTACCAGGAGTCCTTCGACGCGCCGTCCTTGCTCGGCTTGTCCATGTAGCGCAGCGGGGTGCCGTTGCCGTTGATGTTGATCTTCTCGCCGACGAGGTAGTCGCCCGGGTCCGCGGAGTTGTTGGCGTAGAACTCGACGGCCGCGGCGAAGATGTCCGACGTCGCCTCGTTCAGACCGCCGGACTCACCGCTGTAGTTGAGGCCCGCCGTGTTGGAGGTGACGCCGTGCGTCATCTCGTGCGCGGCCACGTCGAGCGAGGTGAGCGGCTTGCTGTTGCCGCTGCCGTCGCCGTACGTCATGCAGAAGCAGCTGTCGTCCCAGAACGCGTTCACGTAGTTGTTGCCGTAGTGCACGCGGCTGTACGCCCCGACGCCGTCCCCGCGGATGCCGGAGCGGCCGTGCACGTTCTTGTAGTAGTCCCACGTCATCGCGGCGCCGTAGTGCGCGTCGGCGGCGGCCGTCTCGGCGTTGGACGGGCTGCCGTTGCCCCACACGTCGTCCAGGCCGGAGAAGAGAGTGCCGGTGCCCGAGGTGCCGCGGTTCAGGTTGTACGTCTTGTGGCCGCCGCGCGCGGTGTCGTTCAGCGTGTACGACGAACCCGACTGCGAGGTGCCGAGGGTGACGGTCCCGCTGTACTGGGTGTTGCCCGTGCCGTTCTCGACGGCCTGCCACTCGTGCAGCTTCTTGCCGGTGGCCGCGTCGGTGATGACGTGCAGCTCGTTCGGCGTGCCGTCCTCCTGGAGGCCGCCGACGACGGTCTCGTACGCGAGCGTCGGCTGCCCCTTGGCCGCGCCCTGGCCCAGCCAGACGACCTTGCGCGGCGCCCGGTCGGCCTCGGTCTTCTTCGAACCGTCGGCCCTGGCGAGCGTCAGCGCCTGCGCCTCGGCCGCGGCCGGCTTCACGTCGGCCGTCGTGTCCACGCCCTTGAGCTGGGCCTTCGACGCCTTCGTGATGTCCTGCGCGGCACCGGACTTCGTCTTCTCGACGATCAGGTCACCGCCCAGGACGGGCAGGCCGGCGTAGGTGCGCTCGTAGCGGGTGTGGGTCGTGCCGTCCTGGTCCTTCAGCACGTCCCGGACGACGAGCTTCTCCTGGGCGCCCAGGCCGAGCTTCTTCGCGGTGTCGGCCTTCGCCTTCGTGGTGTTCGCCGCGCGCAGCAGCTCCGCGCGTTCGGCGGGGGAGAGCTTCGCGGGGAGGGCGCCCGGGTCGGCGCCGCGGGTGGCGTTCGCCGTGATGGCCGAGGCGGCCTGCGCCGTGTCCGCGCCCGCGCCGGCGGAGGCCGGGGCCGACTGGAACGCGACGGCGAGCAGGGCGGTGACGGCGCCGACGGCCGCGGCTGCCGTGGCCCGGCGTCTGTGGGAGGTGGAGGTGCTTCTCAACGCTGACTCCTTCTGCGCGGCCGCATGTGGGTGTGCGGCCAGTGGGGACCGGGCGGCGTTTGGCCGGCCGGGCAGAACGCAGTGCAGGCAGTGCGGGGTGTGCGGGTGGAGCGGGTCGAGCGGGTCGAGCGGTGAATCCGGTCTGGCCGCGACTTGGCTGTGGGGCAGCTGTGCGGTGGCCGAACGGAAGAGTGGCAGTAGAACGTGGGTGCTGTCAGGAGCGCGTCAACAGGTTGGCCGGAAATGGTTCGGTGCGCGGGGGTGGGTGTTCGATATGCGGGGTGGGGTTCGGGCGGGGCCCGGGCGTTTGTGGGGGGTGTGTTCGGGTGGGGCGGGGGTGGGGTGGGCCCGGCCGGAATCTGCTTCCCGTGGCTTGAAATGGTCGCCCGGCGACTTGGCTGAGCCCTGGGGCTCCGCCCCGGACCCCGCTCCTCAATCGCCGGAGGGGCTTGAGGAGCAGGGCTGGATCTGGCGGGTCTGTTCAGCTCACCAGGCTTTCTCGCCACGCCCTGTGCAGGTTCGCGAAGCGGCCCGTTCCTGCGATCAGTTGGGCCGGGGGGCCGTCCTCCACCACCTTGCCGTGTTCCATCACCAGCACCCGGTCGGCGATCTCCACCGTCGACAGGCGGTGGGCGATGACGACCGCTGTGCGGCCGCGCAGGACCGTGTGCATCGCGCGTTGCACCGCCCGCTCCCCGGGGATGTCGAGGGAGCTGGTCGCCTCGTCCAGGATCAGTACCGCCGGGTCCGCGAGGAGCGCCCGCGCGAAGGCGACCAACTGGCGCTGGCCCGCCGAGATCCGGCCGCCGCGCTTGCGCACGTCCGTGTCGTAGCCGTCGGGGAGCGCGGTGATGAAGTCGTGCGCGCCGATCGCCTTCGCCGCTTGTTCGATTTCATCGCGGGTCGCTTCGGGGCGGCCGATCGCGATGTTCTCGGCGACCGTGCCGGAGAACAGGAACGCCTCCTGGGTCACCATGACGACCCCGCGCCGCAGCTCGGCGTGGGACAGGTCGCGCAGGTCGACGCCGTCGAGGAGGACCTGCCCGTGCGAGGGGTCGTAGAACCGGGCGAGCAGCTTGGCCAGGGTGGACTTGCCCGCGCCCGTCGAACCGACCACGGCGACCGTCTGGCCGGCGGGCAGCACGAGGTCGAAGCGCGGGAGCACCTCGCCGCCCGTGCGGTAGCCGAACGAGACGTCGTCGAAGCGGACTTCGCGGCCGGGGCGGCCCTCGCGCGGGGCGGGCAGGGAGCGCGGGGACGAGGGCTCGGGGACGGACGGGGTCTGTTCGAGCAGGCCCGCGATCTTCTTGAGGGACGCGGCCGCCGATTCGTAGGAGTTGAGGAACATCGCCAGGCGGTCGATGGGGTCGTAGAGGCGGCGGACGTAGAGCACCGCCGCCGCGAGGACACCGAGGGCGAGTGTGCCGCCCGCGACGCGGTAGGCGCCCCACAGGACCATGCCCGCGACCGCCGTGTTGGCGAGGAGGCGGGAGCCCACGACGTAGCGCGCCATCTCCAGCAGGGCCGTGCCGTTGGAGCGTTCGTGGCGGTGGTTGAGGACCGCGAAGTGCTCGTCGTTGGCCTGCTCGCGGCGGAACGCGCGGACCGGGCGGATGCCGTTCATCGTCTCGACGAACTTGACGATGACCGCCGCGATGGCCGAGGACCGCTCCCCGTACGCCCGCGCGGCGCGTCGCCGGTAGCTCTGGATGAGGAAGGACAGCGGGATGAAGGAGAGCGCCGCGACCGCGCCGATGCCGAGGTCGAGCCAGAGCAGCGTCACCGTGATGTAGAGGGAGGCGAGGACGACGTTGACCAGTTCTTGCAGGCCCTCGGAGAGCAGCTCGCGCAGGGACTCGACGTCCGTCGTGGCGCGCGAGATGACCCGGCCCGAGGTGTACCGGTCGTGGAAGTCGACGCTGAGCGCCTGCGCGTGGCGGAAGATCCGGTCGCGCAGGTCGAGCAGCACGTTCTGGCTGACGCGGGCGGAGAACTGGATGTACGCGTACTGGAACGCGGCCGAGCAGCACGCGGTGAGCAGGAAGCCCGCGCCGACCGCGATCAGCGGCCCGTAGTCGTGGTCCCGGAACGCGGGCACCGCGCGGTCGATGGCGTACGCGACGATCAGCGGCCCGGACTGCACGGCCGCCTGCTGGAGCAGCAGCGCGAGGACGGTGAGCCAGACCCCGCGGCGGTGCGGCGCGAGCAGGGAGCGCAGGAGGCGGCCCGTCGCGCCCTTCGTCGTGGGCAGGTCGTCCCGGTCGAAGGGGTCGGCGGGGGAGGGGGGCCGGACGGCCTCGTCCCGCTCGGCCGACTCGTCGGGGGTCGTCCCCGTGTTCGCCGTGGTCGTCATCGGTGCGCCGCCTCTTCCCGCTCGCCCGCGGTCTCGCCCGACATCAGATGCCGGTACTCCGCGCTGGTGCGCAGCAGTTCGTGATGGGTGCCGACCGCGGTGACGCGGCCTTCGGAGAGCAGGGCGACCCGGTCGGCGAGCAGCACCGTGGAGGGGCGGTGCGCGACGACGAGGGCGGTGCTGTCCGCGAGGACCTGCCGTAGCGCCGCCTCGACGGCGGCCTCGGTGTGCACGTCGAGCGCGGACAGCGGGTCGTCCAGGACCAGGAAGCGGGGTGCGCCGACGACCGAGCGGGCGAGCGCGAGCCGCTGCCGCTGGCCGCCGGAGAGGCTGAGCCCCTGCTCGCCGACCTCGGTGTCCACCCCGTCGGGCAACCGGTGCACGAAGTCGGCCTGGGCCACGCCGAGCGCCCGCTCCACCTGCTCCGGTGTCGCGTCGACGGCGCCCATCAGCACGTTCTCCGCGACGGTCGCGGAGAACAGGGTGGGCTCCTCGAACGCCATCGAGACCAGGGTGCGCAGCTCCTCGCGCGGGATCGCGGTGATGTCGCGCCCGTCGAGCGTGATGCGGCCCGCCGTGACGTCGTACAGGCGCGGCACGAGCGCGGTCAGTGTCGTCTTGCCGCTGCCGGTCGCGCCGACCAGGGCCATGGTCTCGCCGGAGCGGACGTGGAGGTCGATGTGGCGGAGCGTCGGCTCGGAGTCTTCGGCGGCGTCGGGGTAGCGGAAGGCGACACCCTCGAACCGCAGCCCGTCGGCGCCCTGTTCGCCCTCGGCGGGGCGCACGCGCGGGTCCTCCTCGGGCTCGTCCATGACCTCGAAGTAGCGCCGGGTGGCGGTCGCCGCCTCCTGGCTCATGGCGAGCAGGAAGCCGATGGACTCGATGGGCCAGCGCAGGGCGAGCGCCGTGGACAGGAACGCGACGAGCGTGCCCGCGGACAGGCCGCCGTCCGCGACCTGCACCGTGCCGATGACGAGGGCCGCGCCGAGCGCCGCCTCGGGCAGCAGCGTGATCACCGCGAGGATGCCCGCGAGGAGCCGCGCCTTGACGAGCTCGGTGCCGCGCAGCGTGCGGGAGAGATCCTTGAAGGCGCGGGCCTGGCTGCGGTGGCGGCCGAAGCCCTTGATGATCCGGATGCCGAGCACCGACTCCTCGACGACCGTGGTCAGGTCGCCGACCTGGTCCTGGGCGCGGCGGGACGCCTCCGCGTAGCCGTGCTCGAACCGGTAGCAGACCGCGATCAGCGGCACGGCGGGCGCGAGCAGGACGAGGCCGAGGCCCCAGTCCTGCGCCACGAGAAGGGCGAGACCGGCGGCGATCGTCACCCCGTTGACGATCAGGAACGTCAGCGGGAAGGCGAGGAACATCCGCACGACCATGAGGTCCGTCGTGGCGCGCGACAGCAACTGACCCGAGGCCCACCGGTCGTGGAAGGAGACGGGCAGCCGCTGGAGGTGCCGGTAGAGGTCGGCGCGCATCGCCGCCTCGACGCCCGCGAGCGGCCGGGCCACCAGCCAGCGCCGCAGTCCGAACAGGAGCGCCTCCGCGACACCGAGCGCGAGCAGCAGTCCGGCGCCGAGCCAGACGCCGCCCGGATCGCGGTCGGTCACCGGGCCGTCCACGATCCACTTCAGGACCAGCGGGAACACGAGCCCCAGACAGGACGCGACCACGGCGATCACCGCCGCGCTCGCCCAGCGCGCCCGCACCGGCCGTACGTACGGCCACAGGCGCAGCAGTGTCCGCGCCGCCGACCGCGGCGCCTGTGCGCCGAGTTGACCGCTGTCGTCGAACCGCTCCGGGCCCTGATCCGTGGTAGCTGCATCCGTAGTCGCCATCAGGGGTGAGACTACGGTTCGGCACTGACATCGCCCAGTGGGTTTTCGCCGCCGCCGGACGCGGGGTCGTAGCGCCGGTCAACCGATCGGTTGATGCGGCTCCGAGCGCGATGGCCGATGCGGCGGGCGGCCCCGGCGGGCGAATCTGGGTCCATGACCACCACCAGTGCACCGCTCATCGAGGTCACCGGGCTGCGCAAGGCGTACGCCGGGCGGGCCGTCGTCGACGGGGTCTCGTTCACCGTCCGGGAGGGCGAGATCTTCGGGATCCTCGGGCCCAACGGGGCCGGGAAGACCACCACCGTGGAGTGCGTCGAGGGCCTGCGCGTACCCGATGCCGGGCAGGTGTGCGTGGCCGGGCTCGACCCCGTGCGCGACCACGACGAGGTCACCCGGATCCTCGGCGCGCAGCTCCAGGAGAGCGAGGTCCAGGCGAAGCTGACCGTACGGGAGGCCCTGGAGCTGTACTCCGCCTTCTACCCCGACCCGCTCGACTGGCGGCCCCTCGCGGAGCGGCTGCGCCTGGAGGAGAAGCTCGCCACCCGCTTCGCCGCGCTCAGCGGCGGCCAGAAGCAGCGCCTGTTCATCGCGCTCGCGCTCGTCGGCAACCCGCGCGTCGTCGTCCTGGACGAGCTGACCACCGGGCTCGACCCGCGCGCGCGGCGCGACACCTGGCAGCTCATCGAGGACGTCAGGGACAGCGGTGTCACGGTGCTGCTCGTCACGCACTTCATGGAGGAGGCGCAGCGGCTCTGCGACCGGGTCGCCGTCATCGACAAGGGGCGCGTCGCCGCGCTCGACACCCCGGCCGGGCTGATCAGCCGGGCCGCCGGGTCGACCGTCATCTCCTTCACGCCGTCCGCGCCCCTCGACGAGCGTGAACTGGCCGCACTGCCCGGCCTCGCGAGCGTGGAGCACCGCGACGGCCGTACGACGCTCACCGGCGGCGACGAGACCGTCAACGCCGTCATCAGCCTCCTCGCCCGGCACCACGTCACCGCCCACCACCTCCGCGTCGCCGACGCCACGCTCGACGACGCATTCCTCGACCTGACGGGAGCCGGCCGACCATGACCACCCCCACCCTCACCGCCGCCCACGCGCGCGTGCCCGGAGCGAACTCCGCCGTCCTGCGCAGCGAGATCCGGCTGTTCCTGCGCGAACCCGGCGCCCTCTTCGGCATCGCCGTCTTCCCGCCCGTGCTGCTGGTGATCCTGGGCTGCGTCCCCGCGTTCCGGGAGTCCGGCTCGGGCCCCGGCGGATTGCGCCTCATCGACGCGTACGTGCCCGTCACCGTGCTGCTTCCACTGATCGTCGCCGGGCTCCAGGCGATGGCGCCGGTCATCGCCGGATACCGGGAGCGGGGCATCCTGCGCCGCATGTCGGCCACGCCGGTCCGCCCGCCCGCGCTGCTCGGCGCGCAGATGGCGATCCACGGCGCGGCGGCCCTCGTCTCCTCCCTCCTCTCGCTCGCCATCGGACGGCTCGCGTTCGACGTACGGCTGCCGCAGCAGGTGCCCGGCTACGCGCTGGCGCTCGTGCTCAGCGTCGTGGTGGCCCTGTCGCTCGGCGCGCTGGTCGCCGCACGCGCGCGTACCCAGAAGATCGCGGGCGCCATCGGCTCGGCCGTGTTCTTCCCGAGCATGTTCTGCGCCGGGGTGTGGCTGCCGGTGCAGTCGATGCCGGACGCGCTCGCGCGGGTCGTCGAGTGCACCCCGTTCGGCGCCGCGTCCCAGGCATTGAGCGAGGCGGCGGCCGGGGACTGGCCCCACTGGGTTCACCTCGGCGTCCTCGCCCTGTGGGCCGTCGCCCTGTCCGGCGCGGCGGCGCGCTGGTTCCGCTGGGAGTGACCCGATGAGCGAGGCGGTAGCCATGCAGACTGAGGACATGACGACGGGAACGGACCGGCGCGACGCCGCCGACGAAGCGGCGAGGACGGTCCAGGAGCGCTGGGCCAACTTCCACCGCTACGGCCCCTGGGGGCTGCTCGCCGTCGGCATCGTCCTGTCCGTCGCCACCGCCCGCGTCGTCGGCATGGACCGGCTCGACTGGTACCTCTTCGTGCCGCTGTCCGTCGCCGCCGTCGCCCTCCAGGCGTGGTGGGGCCGCGCGATGCGCACCAGGCCGGGCCCCAGCCGCGCGGGCGTCCTCTACTACTGGGTCCGCTGGGCGATCGCCTTCGTCGGCTCGCTCACCAACCCGTTCTACGTGTTCTACGCGGCCTGCGGCTACTTCGACATCGCCCGCCTCGTACCGGCCCGGCAGATCAGGCCGGGACTGTTCGCGGCGATCGTCGTCGTGGCGGGCTCCCAGTCCGGCGGACTGCCGCCGGGCGACAGCTCGGGCTGGATCCTCTTCGGCGGCCTCCTCGCGGTCAACTCCGTCCTGGTCGGCTTCATGGGCCACATCAACAACAAGGAGCAGGAAGCGGCGCGCATCCAGATCGAGACGATCGACGAACTGGCGCGCACCAACGCGGCGCTGCAGCAGGCGATGGACGAGAACGCCCAGTTGCACACCCAACTCCTCGTCCAGGCGCGGGAGGCCGGGGTCGCCGACGAGCGCCGCCGCCTCGCCGCCGAGATCCACGACACCATCGCGCAGGGCCTGACCGGGATCATCGCCCAGCTCCAGGTCGTCGCCAACGCGCCCACCCTGGACATCGCCCGCGAACACCTCGACCGCGCCTGCGACCTCGCCCGGCACAGCCTCGGCGAGGCCCGCCGCTCCGTGCACAACCTCTCACCGGCCGCCCTCGCCGACGCGAGCCTGCCCGAGGCGCTGAAGAAGACGGTCGCGCAATGGTCCGTGCGGACCGGGGTCCGCGCCGACTTCACCCTCACCGGAACCGCCGAGCCGCTCCACGACGAGATCGAGGCGACCCTGCTCCGCATCGCCGAGGAAGCCCTCTCGAACGCGGCCCGCCACGCGCACGCCACCCGCGTCGGCGTCACCCTCTCCTTCATGGCGGGCGAGGTCACCCTCGACGTACGGGACGACGGGCGCGGCTTCGACCCCGTCGCCCTGCCCGCCCGCACCGGCACCGCGGGGTTCGGCCTCGACGGGATGCGGGCCCGCGCCGAGCGCCTGGCCGGCGCCGTCACCGTCGAGTCGGAGCCGGGGGGCGGTACGGCGGTCTCGGCTCGCGTACCGTTGGTCCGCCATGACCGATGACCCCGCGATGGGCGACCCCATCACCCTCCTCGTCGTCGACGACCACCCCGTGGTCCGCGACGGGCTGCGCGGCATGTTCGACTCCGCCGACGGCTTCACCGTCCTCGGCGAGGCTGCCGACGGGGTCGAGGCGGTCGCCCGCACCGCCGCACTCGACCCGGACGTCGTCCTGATGGACCTCCGCATGCCGGGCGGCGGCGGCGTCGACGCGATCAAGGAGCTGACCCGGCGCGGGGCCCGCGCCCGCGTCCTGGTCCTCACCACGTACGACACCGACTCCGACACCCTCCCCGCGATCGAGGCGGGCGCCACGGGCTACCTCCTCAAGGACGCCCCGCGCGAAGAGCTGTTCACCGCGGTGCGGGCCGCCGCGGAGGGCCGTACGGTCCTCTCCCCGGCGGTGGCGTCCCGCCTGGTCACAGCGGTCCGCGCGCCGTCGGTCCCGGCCGACGAGACGCTCTCCGCCCGCGAACGCGAGGTCCTGCTCCTCGTCTCCAAGGGCACCTCCAACAAGGAGATCGCCCGCGAGCTGTTCATCAGCGAGGCCACGGTCAAGACCCACCTCACCCACATCTACGCGAAGCTCGGGGTGAAGGACCGGGCGGCGGCGGTGGCGGTGGCGTACGACCGCGCGATCCTCGGCGATCGCCCGCGTCCCTGAGCGTCTGCCCCCTTCGCGCCGATCTCGGGTGCGGCTTTCGTCGTGGTCGCTCGCGCAGTTCCCCGCGCCCCTGAGATGCGCACTTCGTGCGCCATCTCAGAGGCGGAGATGCTGCACGAAGTGCGCATCTCCTGATGGAGGCGCGGCGAAGCCGCATGCCTCCAGGGGCGCGGGGAACTGCGCGACCAGCCACGACGCGACCCGCACCCGCCGACGGTCCCACCTAGGGCACAACCCGGAGCAACATCACCGTCCGCCCCCCGACCCGTACCGTCGCCCCCGCCCCATAAGACACCCCGGGCCCGACACCCTGCTCCTCCACCCCCGTGTCGACGACCACCTCGTACCCGCCCGCCCCCGCCCAGGGCTCCCCGGGCAGCACGAAATCCCGCTCCTCCGCGCCCGCGTGCATCAGCACCAGGAAGCTGTCGTCCAGCACGCGCCGGCCCCGCGCGTCCCGCCCGGGTATGTCCCGCCCGGACAGATACATCCCCAGCGTCGCGGTGGGCGCGAACCAGTCGCCTTCCGTCATCTCCGTACCGCGCGACGTGAACCAGGCCAGATCCCGCAGCCCGTCGGCGGACCGGGGCCGGCCCGAGAAGAAGGCCCGCCGCCGCAGCACGGGGTGTGCGTGCCGGAGTGCGATCAGCCGGGCGGTGAGGTCGAACAGGGCCCGCCAGCCGGGGTCGTCGAGGAGCGACCAGTCGACCCAGCCGATCTCGTTGTCCTGGCAGTACGCGTTGTTGTTGCCGCGCTGGGTGCGCCCGAACTCATCCCCGGCGACGAGCATCGGCACCCCGGTGGAAAGCAGCAGCGTCGTCAGCATGTTCCGCAACTGCCGTCTGCGCAGGGCGAGGACGTCCGCGTCGTCGGTCTCGCCCTCGGCGCCGCAGTTCCAGGACCGGTTGTCGTTCGTGCCGTCGCGGTTGCCCTCGCCGTTCGCCTCGTTGTGCTTGCGGTCGTAAGTGACGAGGTCGCGCAGGGTGAAGCCGTCGTGCGCGGTGACGAAGTTGACGGACGCGTAGGGGCGCCGTCCGCCCCACGCGTACAGGTCGCTGGAGCCGGAGAGGCGGTAGCCGAGGTCCCGTACGTCGGGGAGCGCGCCGCGCCAGAAGTCCCGTACGGCGTTGCGGTAGCGGTCGTTCCACTCGGCCCAGAGCGGGGGGAACGCGCCGACCTGGTAGCCGCCGTTGCCCACGTCCCACGGTTCCGCGATCAGCTTGACCCGGCGCAGGACCGGGTCCTGGGCGATGACGGCGAGGAAGGGGGAGAGCATGTCGACGTCGTGCATGGAGCGGGCGAGCGCCGCCGCGAGGTCGAAGCGGAAGCCGTCGACGCCCATCTCGGTCACCCAGTACCGCAGCGAGTCGGTGATGAGCCGGAGCACCTGCGGCTGGACCACGTGCAGCGTGTTGCCGCAGCCCGTGTAGTCGGCGTAGCGGCGGGCGTCGTCCTGGAGGCGGTAGTAGCCGCGGTTGTCGATCCCTTTCAGGGACAGCATTGGGCCCAGTTCGCCCGCCTCCGCCGTGTGGTTGTAGACCACGTCGAGGATCACCTCGATCCCGGCGTCGTGCAGCGCCCGCACCATCCGCCGGAACTCGCCGACCTGCTGCCCGGCGGTGCCGCTCGCCGCGTACGCCGCGTGCGGGGCGAAGTAGCCGATCGAGTTGTAGCCCCAGTAGTTCCGCAGCCCCCTCCGCAGCAGGTGGTCCTCGTGCGCGAACTGGTGCACGGGGAGCAGTTCCACCGCCGTCACCCCGAGCCGCGTCAGGTGCTCGATCGCCGCCGGGTGCGCGAGGCCCGCGTACGTGCCCCGCAGCTCGGGCGGTATGCCGGGGTGCAGGCGGGTGAAGCCGCGTACGTGCAGCTCGTAGATGACCGAGTCCGCCCAGGGGGTCTTGGGGCGGCGGTCGTCCTGCCATTCGTCGTCGGGCGCGTCGTCGTGGACCACGACGGCCTTGGGGACGTACGGGGCCGAGTCCCGGTCGTCGCGCACGGTGTCGGCCACATGCTGCTGCGGCCAGTCGCGGACGTGCCCGTACACCTCGGGCGGCAGCCTGAAGTCTCCGTCGACGGCGCGCGCGTACGGGTCGAGGAGGAGCTTCGCCGGGTTCCAGCGGGCGCCGGTCCACGGGTCCCAGCGGCCGTGGACCCGGAACCCGTAGCGCTGTCCGGGCCGGACGCCGGGGACGAAGCCGTGCCAGATCTCGTCGGTGGACTCGGCGAGCGGGGAGCGCCGCTCGTGTCCGTCGGCGTCGAAGAGGCACAGCTCGACGGATTCGGCGCCGCCCGCCCACAGGGCGAAGTTGGTGCCGGCGACGCCGTCGGGGCCGACGCGGTAGCGGGCTCCGAGGGGTACGGGCGCGCCGGGCCAGACCGGTTCGACCGGGGGAGTGCGGCCGCGCTCCCGCTCCGGGCGGTACGCCGACGCGTGCACGGCCGGGTCGGGCGGTCCGCCGTTCCCCGTCCGGCCGTTCGGCACACCGGTCCGTACGCCGGTCTGCACTGCCTCCTGCTCGGGTGCGCTCGACACCTGACAGCCTCCCGCGGCTCCACGAAGGATGGGCGGCGGGGCGCGCACGGCGTCCCTGCCGTACGTCGTCCCTGATCCCCTCCTGTCTGTTCTGCCCAGAGCACGGGTCGCACTCACGTTTCCCCGGCGGGGTGCGCGTCGTTGCTCCGGCGTGAGAAGAGCTGTGAGGCGCGCGCGGCGCGCAGGGGCGGCACTGGCCGCCGTACTGACGTGGGCGGCACTGGCCGGCGGGCTCGCCGGATGCAAGGCGGACGCGATGCTCGGCAAGCCGCGCCCGCCCGCGGAGCTGATCCGGGTCACCCCGGACGACCGCGGCGAAGAGGTGAGCGCGGACACGATGCTGCGGGTGGAGGTACCCGCGGGCCGGCTGGAGTCGGTCAAGGTCGTCAGGGCGCAGGACGCGCAGGAGGAGCCGGTGCCGGGGCGCATCGAGGCGGGCGGCTCGCTCTGGCTCCCGACGGGCGCGGAGGCGCGGCGGCTCGCGCTCGCCGCGAAGTACACGGTCGACGCGGTCGCGGTCGACGGCGAGGGCCGCCGTGTTGCCCGGCACACCACCTTCACCACCGCCGTCCCCGGCGAGCGGTTCATCGGCTACGTGACACCGGAGAACCGGGCCACGGTCGGCACCGGCATGATCGTGAGGCTGGACTTCAACCGGCGGATCGAGAACCGCGCCGACGTCGAGCGCGCGGTACGGGTCACCTCCACGCCTGCCGTGGAGATCGCCCCGCACTGGTTCGGCGACACCCGGCTCGACTTCCGCCCCGAGCGGTACTGGCGCCCCGGTACAAGGGTGACCGTCGCCCTGGACCTGCGGGACGTGGAGGCGGCGCCCGGCGTCTACGGCCTCCAGCGCAAGTCGTTCTCGTTCACCGTCGGCCGCTCCCAGGTCAGCCTGGTCGACGCGGCGCGGCACACGATGGAGGTCCGCAGGGACGGGCGGCTGCTCGACACCCTGCCGATCACGGCGGGGGCGCCGGGCTCGACCACGTACAACGGGAAGATGGTCGTGACCGAGATGCTCGACGTGACCCGGATGGACAGCCGCACCGTCGGCTTCGGCGGGGAGTACGACATCCCGGACGTGCCGCACGCGATCCGGCTCACCGAGTCCGGCACGTTCCTGCACGGCAACTACTGGTCGGGCGGCGCCTTCGGGGCGAGCAACGTCAGCCACGGCTGTGTCGGCCTGCGCGATGTGAAGGGCGGCAGTCCGCTCACCCCGGCCGGCTGGTTCTTCGACCGGACCCTCATCGGCGACGTCGTCGAGGTGGTGCACAGCGCTGACAGAAAAGTGGCTGCTGACAACGGGCTCGGGGGCTGGAACATGGAATGGCAGGAGTGGAAGGCCGGGGCCGCGGCGGGCAGGTAGCCGCGGGGGCGCGGAAAGGGGGGCGGCAGCCTGGGGGTTGGGACTAAACGGTGACATAAGCGGGGATCCGTTTTCCCAGGTCGGGCGGTTAATCTTGCGCAGTGCGCGCGCAGACGCGCAGGGGTGCGGGCCTCGGGGACCGAGGCCGTGCGAGGGGAGAAGAACATCTTGAACGGGCGACGACCGATATCGGTGGCTCTGCTGGGGGCGGCGCTGTTCCTCGTCACCGCGTGCGGTGGCGGGGGCGGATCGGAGAACGAGGGCAAGGGCGGGTCCGACAAGGCCGCCGAGGCGAACAAGGCGTCGCAGGCCGTGGTGACGGTCGCGCCGAAGGACGGCGCCGACTCCGTCGCCACCAGCGGCGCGCTGAAGATAACCGCCGACAAGGGCAAGTTGACCGAGGTGAAGGTCGCCGACTCCAAGGGCAACGAGGTGGCGGGGGCGATATCCGGCGGCAGCAGCTGGACCCCCGCGCACCACCTCGCCGCGTCCACCACCTACAAGGTGCACGCGGTCGCGAAGGACGAGGACGGCCGCGCGTCGGCCAAGGACACCACCTTCACCACGCTCACCCCGAAGAACACCTTCGTCGGCATGTTCACGCCGGAGGACGGTTCGAAGGTCGGCGTCGGGATGCCGTTCTCGATCCGCTTCACCCGCGGCATCACGCACCCCGAGGACGTCGAGAAGGCCATCACCGTCAAGACGGAGCCCTCCGTCCCGGTCGAGCCGCACTGGTTCGGCAACGACCGCATCGACTTCCGCCCCGAGAAGTACTGGGCCCCGGGCACCAAGGTGACCGTGAAGCTCAACCTCGACGGCGTCGAGGGCCGGCCCGGCGTCTACGGCAAGCAGGTCCGCACGGTGAACTTCACCATCGGCCGCAGCCAGATCTCCACGGTCGACGCGAAGACGCACATGATGACCGTCAAGCGTGACGGCAAGACCATCAAGAAGATCCCGGTCACGACCGGCAAGCCGGGCTACGAGACCTGGAACGGCCAGATGGTCATGACCGAGAAGCTCGCGGTGACCCGGATGAACGGCGAGACGGTCGGCTACGGCGGCGAGTACGACATCAAGGACGTCCCGCACGCCGTCCGCCTGACCACCTCCGGCACCTTCATCCACGGCAACTACTGGGGCGGCGACGCTTTCGGCAACTACAACGCCAGCCACGGCTGCATCGGCCTGCGGGACGTGCGCGGCGGCTACGACAGCAACGTCTCGGCCGCCTGGTTCTTCAACCGGTCGATGATCGGCGACGTGGTCGTGGTGAAGAACACCGGCGACAAGACGGTCGCCCCGGACAACGGGCTCAACGGCTGGAACATGAGCTGGGCGGAGTGGAAGAAGTAGGGGGCACGGCGCCCCTGCGGTGAACGGCCGCTAACCTGCGGCCATGACCGTACACCTGGAAATCGCCGACGGGGTGGGCACCATCCGCCTCGACCGACCGCCGATGAACGCCCTGGACGTCGCCGTCCAGGACCGCATCAAGGAACTGGCAGAAGAGGCGACGGCCCGTACCGAGGTACGGGCCGTCGTCGTCCGCGGCAGCGAGAAGGTCTTCGCGGCCGGTGCGGACATCAAGGAGATGCAGGCCATGGACCACGCGGCCATGGTCGGCCGGGCGCGGGGGCTCCAGGACGCGTTCAGCGCGGTGGCCCGGATCCCCAAGCCCGTCGTCGCCGCCGTCACGGGGTACGCGCTCGGCGGCGGTTGTGAGCTGGCGCTGTGCGCCGACTTCCGCATCGCCGCCGACAACGCCAAGCTCGGCCAGCCCGAGATCCTGCTCGGCCTGATCCCGGGCGCGGGCGGCACCCAGCGCCTGGCCCGCCTGATCGGGCCGTCCAAGGCGAAGGACCTCATCTTCACGGGGCGTCAGGTGAAGGCCGACGAGGCGCTCGCGCTCGGCCTGGTGGACCGGGTCGTCCCGGCCGACGAGGTCTTCTCCGCCGCGCACGACTGGGCGGCGAAGCTCGCCAAGGGCCCGGCGATCGCGCTGCGCGCGGCGAAGGAGTCCATCGACGCGGGTCTGGAGACGGACCTGGAGACCGGGCTCGCCATCGAACGCACCTGGTTCGCAGGTCTGTTCGCCACCGAGGACCGGGCGACGGGGATGCGGAGCTTCGTCGAGGAGGGTCCGGGCAAGGCGAAGTTCGCCTGAGTCAACTCCCGGACGGGTGCGAGGGGTTCGTCCCGTCCCCCGTTGGAGCGCATTATCCACACCTTAAGAGAACCTTAAGCGCACCTCACGCGTGACGATCGAGGACTGCCCGCGCACAAGGAGTCACCGCAGGTCGGAGGGTGTTTCGTACCCCATTAAGTGACTCTGGCATATGCCAGAACGGCCCCCCGGAATGAGGCATTCCGGGGGGCTTATTCAGCCGGAACGGCCCCAAGGCCCCGACTCTGCGGCCATCATGGAGGGCATGGCGGGGCTTGAGGGTGTCGAACATCCGCGGAGGCACGGGGGTGCGACCGCGGCGCGCTGGTCTCCCGCGGTCGAGGACGAACACGCGCTGCGCGCACTGGAGTTGTTCGGCAACCCGACCGAGGCGGAGGTGCCCCTTCCCTCGCGTCCCGAATCGGCGGCGACCGCCCGCCGCCTCGCCCAGGTCGTCGTCCTGCGCCAGTGGGGCCTGTCCCCGAAGATGACCGAGGACGCCGTCCTGCTCGTCTCCGAACTCGTCGGCAACGCCGTGCGCCACACCGGCGCCCGCGTCTTCGGCCTGCGCATGCTGCGCCGCCGCGGCTGGCTCCGCGTGGAGGTCCGCGACCCGTCCCGCGGCCTGCCGTGCCTGATGCCCGTGCAGCCGCTCGACGTCTCCGGGCGCGGCCTCTTCCTCGTCGACAAGCTCTCCGACCGCTGGGGCGTCGACCTGCTGCCGCGCGGCAAGACCACCTGGTTCGAGATGCGGGTCGCCGACCGCTGAGCCGACGGGCCCCGAACGCACGAAAGCCCCCGTTCTCGCCGTTGTACGGCGCCGCGGGGGCTTTCGGTGGTGCGCCGCGAACAGTGGGGGGTGTAGTCCACGGCGTCTGGTGACGACCTGGCCCGGGTCAATGGGGGTCGTGCCACCGATCATGACAGACCGGCCGCCGAGGGCCAAATGAATCGATGGTGATGTGAGCCACCGGCCTCGCAAATGAAGAACAAGTACAGCGGGCATCCAGTAATCGTTAAGGCTGTCGGGTCGGTAAGAGGAATTTGTCCGCTATTCCCCTTAAATGGGCGGGGTGACTCACGGAGAACCGAAGGCGCGGCCACCCGCACGCCGCTCGGCCCTGCGCGGCGGCGCCGGACTCGCGGCCGCCCTGACCACCGGCTGCGCCGCCGAACGGCAGCCGCCCGCGCCCGCCCCGGCCCCCCGCTCCGCAACCCCGCACACCGCGCCCCCGCGCACCACGGCGTCGCGGCCCGCGCGCGCCGCCCCCGCGCCCGCCCCGCGCCGGCTGCCGGGGCTGCCCGCCCAGATCGACCACGGCCCCCGCACCGGTGGCCGCGTCGCCCTCACCTTCCACGGCCAGGGAGACCCGGCCATCGCCCGCGCCGTCCTCGCCGAGGCCGAACGGGCCCGCGCCCGCGTCACCGTCCTCGCCGTCGGCACCTGGCTCGACGAACAGCCCGCCCTCGCCCGGCGCGTCCTCGACGGCGGCCACGACCTCGGCAACCACACCCTCCACCACCGCACCGTCAACGAGATGTCCGAGGCCGACGCCTACGCCGAGATCACCGGGTGCGCCGACCGCCTGCGCCGCCTCACCGGCTCCATCGGCACCTGGTTCCGGCCGTCGCGCGCCCAGCGGGCGACCCCGCTCGTCGTCCGCCTCGCCCAGCGCGCCGGATACCCGCACGTCCTGTCGTACGACGTCGACTCCCTCGACCACACCTCACCCGGCCCCGCCGCCGTCGTCTCCACCGTCTCCTCCGCCGCGCGCGCCGGATCGGTCGTCAGCCTCCACCTCGGCTACCGGGACACCGTCGCCGCCCTGCCGCCCCTCCTCGACCACCTCCACCGTCGCGGCCTGACCGCGGTGACCTGCACGGAGCTGCTCACGTGAACCTCACCCCGACCCCCACCCCGAAGACCGGGCGGCGCACCGGCACGCTCCTCGCCGCCGCGACCGTCGCCCTCGCCGCGCTCGCCGGATGCGGCGGCCAGGACGGCGCGGAGCACACCACGCGCGGGCAGGGCGCCGTCAAGCCCGCCGAACCCCCGGCCCGCCCGGCGAAGCCGACGGCGCCGACGCGGCAGGCCGAGCGCGGGCTGCCCGGGATGCCGCCCGTCCTCGACCCCGACGACGTGTACGCGGCCGACCGGGCAGGCAACCTCTCGCCCGTGGTGAAGGACTTCCCGTCCCGCGTCTACGTGCCGAACACCGAGTCCAACACGGTCACCGTCATCGACCCGAAGACGTACAAGGTCATGCGGACCATCCCGGTCGGGAACCAGCCGCAGCACGTCGTCCCCTCCTGGGATTTGAAGACGCTGTGGGTCAACAACAACCGGGGCCACACGCTCACCCCGATCGACCCGAGGACCGGGAAGGCGGGCAAGCCGGTCGACGTGCACGACCCGTACAACCTGTACTTCACGCCCGACGGCAAGTACGCCGTCGTCATGGCCTCACTCGACCGCCAGCTCGTCTTCCGCGACCCGCACACCATGCGGGTCAAGCACACCGAGCCGGTGAGCTGCTACGGCGTCAACCACGCCGACTTCTCCACCGACGGCCGCTACTTCATCGTGAGCTGCGAGTTCAGCGGCGAACTGCTGAAGGTCGACACGGCCAGGATGAAGGTCGTCGCCCAGCGCAAGCTGCCGTTCAAGGGCGCGATGCCGCAGGACGTCAAGATCTCGCCCGACGGGAAGAAGTTCTACGTCGCCGACATGATGGCCGACGGCGTGTGGATCCTGGACGGGAAGACCTTCCCCGAGCCGAAGCTGCTGAAGACCGGCAAGGGCACGCACGGCCTCTACGTCAGCCGCGACTCCAAGGAGATGTACATCTCCAACCGCGGCGAGGGCACGATCTCCGTCTTCGACTTCGCCCAGGGCCGGGTCACGAAGAAGTGGAGGCTCCCGCAGGGCGGCAGCCCCGACATGGGCGGCGTCTCGGCGGACGGCAACACGCTGTGGCTGTCGGGGCGCTACAACGCCGAGGTCTACGCGATCGACACGCGCACCGGCGCCCAGCTCGCCCGGATCCCGGTCGGCCGGGGCCCGCACGGCCTCGCCGTCTACCCGCAGCCGGGCCGCTACTCCCTCGGCCACACGGGCATCTTCCGCTGAGCCGCGGCCCTACGGCAGCAGCATGAGCGCCTCGGACCCCACCGGGCGGTAGCCCGCCGCCTGGAAGACCCGCACGCTGCGCGCGTTGCCCGGCGACTGCTGCGACCAGACGAACTCGTCGGTGGTCAGATGCCGGGCGGCGACCGCGAGGCGCCGCCCGAGGCCCCGGTGGCGCACGTCCTCCTCGACCTCGATCGCGGCCTCCGTACGGCCGCCGATGCCGCGCCCGAGCACCAGGACCCCGGCGCCGTCCGCCGTCTCCCACACCCGCACCTCGTCGCGGTGCGTGAGGGCGCGCACCACGCGGGGATGCGCGCGGTCGCGGATCTCGCGCAGCTCGCACGGGGGCGGGCCCGGCAGCGCCGACGCCGCCGTCAGCAGGTCGATCGTGTCGTGGGCGCGGCCCGTGCGGTCCATGAACGCGGCGAGGAACCGGGCGTTCATCGGCGCCGCCAGCGGATCGCAGCCCGTCGCGGCCAGCGCCTCGCGCACCCACGCCCCGGGCTCGTCGGTGAAGACGACGGTGTGCGCCGTGAACGCCAGCACCCCCGCGTCCCGCGCGCACATCTGCGGCACGACCGTCACCGAGCCGTCCGGCACGGGGAAGACCCCCTTCGCCGCACCGTCCAGAATCTCCCGCAGCCTCATACGCGCTCTCCCCGCTTGGGTCTCCACCCACTGGAAGGCCCAGACTCCCCGACATGACCGACGACGGCCCGCCGCACCGGCCTCACGGTGCGCACCATCCGCTTCTGGTCCGACGAGGGTGTCCCGCACCCCGCGGCCCGCAGCGACGGCGGCTACCGACTGTACGACGCGGAGTCGCTGTGGTTCATGAGCCGCCTGGTGCAGCTCGCGGCGGAGGCGCTGGAGCGCGGGCTCGAACCGACGCGCAGGCCCGACGTGGAGTTCGCTTGGGTGGTCGCCGCACTGCGGGCGCACCCCGCCGGATAATCTGACCCCCGTCAATACGGCAGTACGCGACAGCGGTACGTGAACGAGGGGTGGTCCGGTGGCGGACATCGAGGAAGCACGCAGGGCGTTCGATCGGTTCGACGCGGACGGTGACGGGTTCATCACCGCGGCCGAGTACAAGAGCGCCATGGCGCAGATGGGGGACTTCCACGTCACCGAGGCGGTGGCCGAGGCCCTCATCGCCCGCCAGGACACCAACGGGGACAAGGTCCTCTCCTTCGACGAGTTCTGGGCCAACCTGAACAAGGCCTGAGCACCGAGGGGCGCGTTTGTGTCACCCCTTCGCGGGAACCCGCCGGGCCGCTGGAATAGGCCCGGCGACGGTGAAGTTGGCACCGTATGTATGCGCATGCATGGAACTCTCGAAGGGTGTGACATGAAGATCGGCATCATCGGCGCGGGCAACATCGGCTCCAACCTGACCCGGCGCCTCACCTCCGTCGGCCACGAGGTCCGCGTGGCCAACTCGCGCGGCCCGCACACGCTGACCGCGCTCGCCGAGGAGACCGGGGCGACGCCCGCGACCATCGAGGACGCGGTGCGCGACGCGGAGGTCGTGGTCGTCACGGTCCCCCTCAAGGCCGTACCGGACCTGCCCGACGGCTTCCTGAAGGGCGCCGCCGACGGCGTCACCGTCATCGACACCGGCAACTACTACCCGCAGCAGCGCGACGGGCGGATCGCCGAGATCGAGGAGGGCCTGACCGAGAGCCGGTGGACGGAGCGGCAGATCGGCCACACGGTCGTCAAGGCGTTCAACGGCACCTACGCGCAGGACATCCTCGACAAGCCGCGCCCGTCCGGCGACCCCCAGCGCGTCGCCCTGCCGATCGCGAGCGACGACAAGGTGGCCAAGCAGGTCGTCACCGCGCTGCTCGACGAGATCGGCTTCGACACCGTGGACGCCGGCGGTCAGGACGAGTCCTGGCGCCAGCAGCCCGGCACCCCGGTCTACGGCCTCGCCGCGGGCGCGATCGCCGTCCGCGAGGCGCTGGCCGCGGCCTCCCCGGAGCGCACCGCGGAGTGGCGCGCCTGAGGCGGCGCGAGGAGCGCGGCCCCCGTCAGAGCGTGGCCCACTCGCGCAGCGCCGTCCTGCTCGCGAAGTCGGCCACGTTCTTGTCGAGGGGGCTGTCGTCGTACTGGTGGAAGCGCCACTTCGCCTGGATGCGCGGCTTCCCCGCCGACACGTAGTCGGCTATCCAGAGGCCGTCGCCCGCGTACGACGTCGTGTCGATGTTCAGCCAGAAGTTCCTGTTGCAGTACAGGACGACCCGGTTGTGCGGGCGCAGCCGCTTCACCTCGCGGATGAACGTGTCCTTCTCCGCGTTGCTCGCGTGTGTGCCGTTGCCGGTCGTCTCCCAGTCGACGGCGAGGATGTCGCCCGCCTTCTCCGGCGCCTTGCTCACGAAGTACGCGGCCTGCGCCGCAAGGTTCCCCGGCCACAGGAAGTGGTAGAAGCCGACGACACAGCCCGCGTCACGGGCCCGCTTCGTGTGCGCCGCGAGGCGCGGGTTGACGTAACTGCGCCCCTCCGTCGCCTTGATGAAGACGAACGAGACGCCGTCCGTGCTGAACGAGGACTGGTGCGAGCTGACGTCGATGCCACGGATCATGGCGAGCCTCCTGCTCGGTGGGGGACGCGGGGTGGGGGCGGCACAGTTGGCATACCCGCCGTTCCCGGGCGGGCACCGTCGCGCCGCCGCCCGTCTCGTCCGGGGCCGTTTGCCGGCTCCCAGTCTTGGAACACGCTTTACACGGGGACGTGCAACTGACAGCGCCGCCTCCGCTGTCTGACAGGGAGGCGAGAAGACAGGGGGCCGGCTCCTCCAGCGGAGAAGACCGGCGACCGAGGAAGTGGGGCAGGTTCGTGGGACGGCGCAAGGGCGGCGGGATAGGCATCGCGCTCATGACGGTGGCGGCACTCGCGGGCGTGAGCGCCTGCGGCGGCAGCGGTGACGAGGCGGGGGGCGGGAACGCGAAGGCGTCGGACAAGCCGAGCGCGAGCGCGAAGCCCTCGCCGACGAAGCCCAAGGGCCCGCCGATGCTCCTGGAGACGATCACACCGCAGACCGGCGCGACGGTCGGCGTGGCCATGCCGGTCTCGGTGGTGTTCACCAACCCGGTGGCCGAGAAGGCGCGCGCCTCCGTCGAGAAGCACATGAAGGTCAGCGCCTCGAAGCCGGTCGAGGGCGCCTGGCACTGGTTCGGCGACAAGCGCGCCGACTGGCGGCCCAAGGAGTACTGGCCCTCGGGGACGACCGTGAAGGTCGAGGCCGACATGAAGGACGTGAGCAACGGCAACGGCCGCTACGGCGTCCGCGCCTACACCCACACCTTCAAGGTCGGCGACGACGTCCGCGCCGACGTCTCCGTGACCGGCCACACCCTCAAGGTCACGAAGAACGGCCAGGCGGTGCGCACCCTGTCGATCAACGCGGGCAGCGCCGAGTACCCGACCTGGAACGGCACGATGGCCGTCATCGACAAGCAGGAGAAGGTCCACATGACCTCCTGCTCCGTCGGCATCAGCTGCAACAAGGGCGACGCCAACTACTACGACCTGACGCTGCCCTGGGACGTCCACCTCACCCAGTCCGGCACCTACGTCCACTACTCCACCGGCGACCCCAACCCGGGCAGCGGCAGCGCCCGCGGCTCGCACGGCTGCGTCCACCTGTCGATGTCCGACGCCAAGTGGTTCTACCAGCAGGTCAAGCAGGGCGACCCGGTCACCATCACCGGCTCCCCGCGCGCCAAGGCCCCGGCCGACAACGGCTACGCGTCGTTCAACCTGAGCTGGGACCAGTGGCTCGCGGGCAGCGGTTCCGGCGCGTCCACCACCGCGAGCCTGTAGCAATCCTGGGAAGCGGCGGGTTCAGCACTCGATGATGTTCACCGCGAGCCCGCCGCGCGCCGTCTCCTTGTACTTGACGCTCATGTCCGCGCCGGTCTCCTTCATGGTCTTGATGACCTTGTCGAGGGAGACCTTGTGCGAGCCGTCGCCGCGCATCGCCATCTTGGCGGCGGTGACGGCCTTCACGGCGGCCATGCCGTTCCGCTCGATGCAGGGGATCTGGACGAGGCCGCCGACCGGGTCGCAGGTCAGGCCCAGGTTGTGCTCCATGCCGATCTCCGCCGCGTTCTCCACCTGCTCCGGGGAGCCGCCGAGGACCTCGGCGAGCGCGCCCGCCGCCATCGAGCAGGCCGAGCCGACCTCGCCCTGGCAGCCGACCTCGGCGCCGGAGATCGAGGCGTTCTCCTTGAACAGCATGCCGATCGCGCCGGCCGACAGCAGGAAGCGGATCACGCCCTCCTCGTCGGCGCCGGGCACGAAGTTCACGTAGTAGTGCAGGACCGCCGGGATGATGCCCGCCGCGCCGTTCGTGGGGGCCGTGACGACCCGGCCGCCGGCCGCGTTCTCCTCGTTCACCGCCATCGCGTACAGGGTGATCCACTCCATGGCGTGGGCCAGCGGCTCGCCCTCGGCGCGCAGCTTGCGGGCCGAGCCCGCCGCCCGGCGCCGGACCTTCAGGCCACCCGGCAGGATGCCCTCGCGGGACATGCCGCGCGCCACGCACGCCTGCATCACCCGCCACAGTTCGAGCAGGCCCGCGCGGATCTCGTCCTCGGTGCGCCACGCCTTCTCGTTCTCCAGCATCAGCGCCGGGATGGACAGGCCCGTCTCGCGGGTGAGGCGCAACAGCTCGTCGCCGGTGCGGAAGGGGTACTTCAGGACGGTGTCGTCCGGCACGACCGGGTTCTCGCCCGCGACTGCGTCCTCGTCGACGACGAAGCCGCCCCCGACCGAGTAGTACGTCTTGGTGAGCAGCTCGGCGCCGTCCGCGGCCGCGTCGTCGTAGGCCCACAGCCGCATGCCGTTGGCGTGGTAGGGCAGGGCCTCGCGGCGGTGCAGGACCAGGTCGTCGTCGAAGGAGAAGGCGATGTCGTGCACGCCGAGCAGATTGATCCGCCCGGAGGTCTTGATCTCCTCCACGCGCTCGTCGGCGTGCTCGACGTCGACCGTGCGGGGCGACTCGCCCTCCAGGCCGAGCAGCACCGCCTTGGGCGTGCCGTGCCCGTGTCCGGTGGCGCCGAGGGAGCCGTACAGCTCCGCGCGTATCGAGGTGGTGTGGGCCAGCAGGCCCTCGTTCTTCAGGCGGCGGGCGAACATCCGCGCCGCGCGCATGGGGCCGACCGTGTGGGAGCTGGACGGGCCGATGCCGATCGAGAACAGGTCGAAGACCGAGATGGCCACGGGGGAACTCCAAAGATGGTTGGTAGACGCCGTTGTCTGCCGGGGGCACGGGCCGGGGCACCGTGCCCACTGAACCTGGTGGGTCCAGTGTGCGCGATGCCCCGTAAGGACGTATGTACGAAAGGGTACGTAAGAGGTTACGTATTCCCGGCGG
This sequence comes from Streptomyces sp. NPDC046939, assembly GCF_040644575.1. Taxonomy (NCBI): domain Bacteria; kingdom Bacillati; phylum Actinomycetota; class Actinomycetes; order Kitasatosporales; family Streptomycetaceae; genus Streptomyces; species Streptomyces sp. NPDC046939. The sequence continues at coordinate 268,949 of NZ_JBEYWV010000004.1, read as the reverse complement.
AACCGTTACAGGCCGGGGTAGAGCGGGTGCTTGTCGGCCAGAGCGGTCACGCGGGCCTTGAGCGCGGCCGCGTCGTAGGAGGGCTTGAGCGCCTCGGCGATCACGTCGGCGACCTCGCGGAAGTCCTCGGCGGTGAAGCCGCGGGTGGCGAGCGCCGGGGTGCCGATGCGCAGGCCCGAGGTGACCATCGGGGGCCGCGGGTCGTTCGGGACCGCGTTGCGGTTGACCGTGATGCCGACCTCGTGGAGGCGGTCCTCGGCCTGCTGCCCGTCCAGCTCGGAGTCGCGCAGGTCGACTAGGACGAGGTGCACGTCCGTGCCGCCGGAGAGCACGTTCACGCCGTGGGCGCGGGCGTCCTCCGAGGTCAGGCGCTCGGCGAGGATCTGGGCGCCCTCGATCGTGCGCTCCTGTCGCTCCTTGAAGTCCTCGCTCGCCGCGACCTTGAAGGACACCGCCTTGGCCGCGATCACGTGCTCCAGGGGGCCGCCCTGGAAGCCCGGGAAGACGGACGAGTTCAGCTTCTTCGCGAAGTCCTGCTTGGCGAGGATGATGCCGCCGCGCGGGCCGCCGAGCGTCTTGTGCGTCGTGGAGGTGACCACGTCGGCGTGCGGCACCGGGTTGGGGTGCAGGCCGGCCGCGACGAGGCCCGCGAAGTGCGCCATGTCGACCCAGAGGTACGCCTCGACCTCGTCGGCGATACGGCGGAACTCGGCGAAGTCCAGCCGGCGCGGGTACGCCGACCAGCCCGCGATGATCACCTTCGGGCGGTGCTCCTTGGCGAGCCGCTCGACCTCGGCCATGTCGACCAGGCCGTTGTCGTCCACGTGGTACGGGACCACGTTGAACTGCTTGCCGGAGAAGTTCAGGCGCATGCCGTGCGTGAGGTGGCCGCCGTGCGCCAGGTCCAGGCCGAGGATCGTGTCGCCGGGCTTGGCGAGCGCGAAGAGGGCCGCCTGGTTCGCGGAGGCGCCCGAGTGCGGCTGCACGTTGGCGTACTCGGCGCCGAACAGCTCCTTGACCCGGTCGATCGCGATCTGCTCGGTGACGTCGACGTGCTCGCAGCCGCCGTAGTAGCGGCGGCCGGGGTAGCCCTCCGCGTACTTGTTGGTGAGGACCGAGCCCTGGGCCTCCATGACGGCGACCGGGGCGAAGTTCTCGGACGCGATCATCTCCAGCGTCGACTGCTGGCGGCGCAGCTCGGCGTCGACGGCCTGCGCGACCTCGGGGTCGAGCGCGTGCAGGGACTCATTGAGTACGGACTTGTCGGTCATAACGGGTCAGCTCCCGGAGAAGTCGGTGTACTCGTCGGCGGTGAGCAGGTCCTTGGGCTCCTCGGAGACGCGGACCTTGAACAGCCAGCCGCCCTCGAAGGGGGCCGAGTTCACCAGGGAGGGGTCGTCGACGACGTCCGGGTTGGTCTCGGTGACCTCGCCGGAGACGGGGGAGTACAGGTCGGAGACCGACTTGGTGGACTCCAGCTCACCGCAGGTCTCGCCCGCGGTGATGGTGTCGCCGACGTCGGGGAGCTGGACGAACACGATGTCACCGAGCGCGTTGGCCGCGTGCTCGGTGATGCCGACCGTGGCGACGCCGTCCTCGGCGGCCGACAGCCACTCGTGCTCCTTGCTGTAACGAAGCTGCTGGGGGTTGCTCATGATGCGAATTCTCCTGTACGCGGGAGGGTGCGGGTGACGGTGGGGAGGGCGGCGCGGCACGAGTGTGGTGCCCGCCACTACACGGGCTCTACTTCCGGCGCCGCCGGCTCACTTCTGGCGCTTGTAGAACGGCAGCGCCACGACCTCGTACGGCTCGTGCGTACCACGGATGTCCACGCCCACGCCCGGCGTGCCCGGCCCGGCGTGCGCGGCGTCCACGTACGCCATGGCGATCGGCTTGCCCAGGGTCGGGGACGGGGCGCCGGAGGTGACCTCGCCGATCACCTGGCCGTCGCGCACGACCTGCATGCCCGCGCGCGGGACGCGGCGGCCCTCGGCGACCAGGCCGACGAGCTTGCGGGGCGGGGCCGTCTCGGCGCGCTCCGCGGCGGCGGCGAGCGCCTCGCGGCCCACGAAGTCGCCCTCCTTCTCGAACTTCACGACCCGGCCGAGCCCCGCGTCGAACGGCGTCAGCCCGGTGGTCAGCTCGTGTCCGTACAGCGGCATGCCCGCCTCCAGGCGCAGCGTGTCGCGGCAGGAGAGGCCGCACGGGATCAGGCCGTACGCGGCGCCCGCCTCGGTCAGCGCCTGCCACAGCTTCTCCGCGTCGGCGGGGGCGACGAACAGCTCGAAGCCGTCCTCGCCGGTGTAGCCGGTGCGGGCGATCAGCGCCTCGACACCGGCGACGGTGCCGGGCAGGCCCGCGTAGTACTTGAGCCCGTCGAGGTCGGCGTCCGTGACGGACTTCACGATGGCGGGGGAGTGCGGGCCCTGCACGGCGAGCAGCGCGTAGGCGTCGCGGTCGTCGCGCACCTCGGCGTCGAACCCCTCGGCGCGCTCGGTGAGGGCGTCGAGGACGATCTGCGCGTTGCCCGCGTTGGCAACGACCATGTACTCGGTCTCGGCGAGGCGGTAGACGATCAGGTCGTCGAGGATGCCGCCGTCGGCCTGGCAGATCATGGTGTAGCGGGCGCGGCCGACGCCGACCGTGGCGATGTTGCCGACGAGCGCGTAGGCGAGCAGCTCGGCCGCCTGCGGGCCTGTCACGGTGATCTCGCCCATGTGGGAGAGGTCGAAGAGCCCGGCCTTCGTGCGCACCGCGTTGTGCTCGTCGCGCTCGCTGCCGTAGCGCAGCGGCATGTCCCAGCCGGCGAAGTCGGTCATGGTGGCGCCCAGCGAACGGTGCAGGGCGTCGAGCGCGGTCGTACGGGGCGTCTGCGGGGTATCGGTCATGGCGTGCTCCCGGGCGTGAACGGCGGTGGCGAGGGGTCCCCCGTGGCGGAGGGTCCTCCCCATCTGTCATCGGAACCTGAGAGGTTCGCCCCGACCCCGCGTACCGGTGGTCATGGCTTGCACCTTGGGTGGGGCCGCCGTACGTCGACGGCGGCCCGCTTTTCAGATGTGCCTCGCCCGCGCGGTACGGGGCCTGAGAGATTCAAGGGAGGAACTTGCTCCTTCGGCGTCCGGGTACCTGTTCTTGACGATGGCCTTCACGGCCTGGTGGTCCCGGAACTCTCCCGCGCGGATTCAAGCGGCCGGTATGCGGTTGTGTGGGTCTGGCGCGCACATCATCGCACGACCCCGGGGCGGGGAAACCCGGCGGCGGGCATTACCTTCTCTTTACACTTGCCGGGCAGGTACGGCGTGACGGGAACGGGGAGGACGATCACGGTGCGGATCCCGCGGCAGCGCACGGTCCGGGACTTACGCGGACGCGGCGGCCGGACACCGCGGCGCATCCGCTACGCCGCCGGTGACCTCGTCGTGCTCTCGGGCCTCCCGGGCAGCGGCAAGTCCACCCTCATGCGCCGGGCCGTCCGGGTCGTGCGCGTCGACTCCCAGGACACCCGGGAGCGCTGGGCCGCCCGCCTGCCGCGCTTCGTCCCCTACGCCCTCTACCGCCCGCTGGTCCGCGTCGCCCACTACCTGGGCCTGCGGCGCGCGATGCGCTCGGGGGCGAGCGTCGTCGTGCACGACTGCGGCACGCAGGCATGGGTGCGGCGCTGGGTCGTCCGGACGGCCAGGCGCCGCGGGGCCGCCGTCCACCTGGTCCTCCTCGACGTCCCGCCCGCCCTCGCGCTCGAAGGCCAGTCGGCGCGCGGCCGAGGCGTCTCCCGCTACGCCTTCGCCCGCCACCGCCGGGCCGTCGGCGCCCTGGTGACCTCCACGGAGCGCGGCGAACTGCCGGCCGGCATCGAGTCGGCGGTCCTGCTCGACCGGGCCGCGACCGACGCCCTCGGCGGGATCACGTTCCGGGGGTAATCCGTACGGGCGCAGGCGTTATCGTCGGCGGCTATGGAACACCCGGCATTTCACGAGGACGCGCGCTTCCACGAGGAGGCGCACCCCCACCCCCAGCCCACCCGGAGCTGGCCGGCGAACGAGCTGGAGGAGGTCCTCGCCGCCGCGCTCGGCGTCGAAGGGGCGGGCGCCCGCATCGTCGAGGTCCTCGGCCGCAGCCCCATCTGGATACCCCTGCCGCAGGGCGGCTCGCGCGAGAGCCGCGACCTCGACCTGCCCACCCTGGAGCTGGGCGGCCAGGCGTACGTGCCGGTCTTCAGCTCCGAGGAACAGTTCATGCAGGTCACCGGCGGGCGCATGAGCTGCACCGTCGCCCCGGCCGTCGAGTTCGCGCGCGGGCTCCCCGCCCAGGTCGGCATCGCCCTGAACCCGGACGGCGCCGTCGGCATCCCCCTGCCGCCGCCCGCCGTCGCCGAACTGGCCCGCAGCGGGCGCACCCCGCTCGACGGCCCCGCCACCGGCGGCCGCGTCGTCCTCTCCGAGCCCGACTGGAAGGACGACCCGGTCGACTTCCTCGCCGCCGTGCGCGAGGAGTTCGACACCGCGGGCGCCGTGCTCAGCGCCCACCGCTGCCTCGCCGTCGTCGAGGACACCCCGCCCTCCCTGTTCATCGGCGTCCAGCTCACCCAGTGGGAGGGCGCCGCCCGCGACCTCCCGCTCGACGCCCTGGGCCGCGCGCTCGGCCGCGCCCCCGCGCCCTGGCCCGTCAACCTCGTCTTCCTGGACGTCACCCAGGACCCGGTCGCCGACTTCCTGCGCACACGCGTACGCCCGTTCTACGAGCGGCACCCGTGACACCGTCCGTCAAGTCGGTGTCAGCTCCGCCGCTTAAGCTGGTTTCATGACCTGACCGGGCGGCGCTGTGCCTTCCGGTCACGGGCGGGACACGGACGTTCACGAAGGGGCGGTTACGGGTGAGTGCGTCGGGCACGGCCGCGGCCGGACAGGTCGAGCACATGCTGCGCCAGGTGACCCCCGGGCGCTACGACGCGTACGAGGCGCTCCTCGCGGCGCTCGCCGCCGGCCAGGTCTGGATGCTGCTCTGGCACGGCCAGGCCGGCTCCCCCGACGCCCAGTACGGGAACATGGACGTGGACGGCTTCAGTTACGCGCCCTGCGTCACCTCCGCCCAGGAACTCTCCGCCTCCGGCTGGTCCCGCGCCTACGAGGTGGTCAGTGGCGTCGACGCGGCCCGCACGCTCTACCCCGACCACTACGGCCTCTGGCTCAACCCGCACGCCCCCGGCGGCGGCGTCGGCGTGCCCTGGCTCGACCTGCGCCGCATCGCGAACGGCCTCGACCGCCAGCCCGCCGGACCCCTGCGCCTGTCCGAGCCCACCCTCGAACTGCCGCAGTTCTACGCGCTGCTCGCGCAGAACGCCCACCGCACCACCGCCGTCCGCTCCCTGCGCCGCGCCTGGGTGCAGCCCGCCATCGGCGCCCCCTACCTGGCGATCGGCCTCGACGTGTACGACACGTCGCCCGCGTCGGTGGACGCGGTGCGCGCGATGATGCAGCAGTCCGTCGCGGCGGTCCCGGACGGCCTGCCGGTCTCCACGGTCGCGATGTCCGACGCCTACGACCCGGTCGCGATGTGGCTGCGGGCGAACGCCCGGCCGTTCTACGACCGCGAGGCGCATGTCGCCCCTGCCGGCCAGGCGGGTGCGGGATACGGGTATCCACCCCCTTATGGGGCGACGTACTGACAGGCGCACGCCTATGGCCAGTTGTGGGCCCAATGTCCGACCTGGCGCCACTTAGACCTCAACTGACCGCTGTTCGCACGCCGTTCACAGGCGTCCGGATAACGGAACACCCCTGACCGCATCACGGTTAGGCATCCTTTCCCCGTCAAGTCTGGCAACAGATCGCACACAGGTTGAAGACTCCCGCAGCAGAGGGTTTCGCCTCTGTGTACGACGGACTGAACCACGCCGCTACAGCGGCAAGTGCGGGCCGGTCACCGCCGGTTGAGAAGGGGTCCTTGCCACGATGACGGCACCATTGCACGACACGACCGCGGAAGCGGAACCGACCGCCCCGGTCGACGCTGCCGCGAGCGCCCCCGGCCGGAAGGTCGAGGGACGGTCGCTGAAGCAGATCGCCTGGAACCGCCTCAAGCGGGACAAGGTCGCCCTCGCCGGTGGCATCGTTGTCGTCTTCCTGATCCTGGTGGCGATCTTCGCCCCGCTCATCGTGAGCCTGCTCGGCCACCCGCCGAACCAGTTCCACCAGGACAAGCTCGACCCGCTGACCAACCTGCCCCAGGGCTCCCTCGGCGGCGTCAGCAGCGACTTCCTCTTCGGCGTCGAGCCGAACAAGGGCCGCGACGTCTTCAGCCGCATCGTCTACGGCGCCCGCATCTCGCTCCTCGTCGCGTTCCTCGCGGCGATCGTCGCGGTGGCGCTCGGCACCCTCTTCGGCATCATCGCGGGCTACTTCGGCGGCTGGGTCGACGCGATCATCAGCCGCGTCATGGACGTGCTGCTCTCCTTCCCGCAGCTGCTCTTCATCATCTCCCTGGTCTCGGTGCTCCCGGACGACCTGCTCGGCCTGACCGGCAGCGGCGTGCGCATCGCCGTCCTCGTCATGGTCATCGGCTTCTTCGGCTGGCCCTACGTCGGCCGCATCGTCCGCGGCCAGACGCTCTCCCTGCGCGAGCGCGAGTACGTGGAGGCGGCCCGCTCGCTCGGCGGCGGCTCGCGCCACATCCTCTTCCGCGAACTGCTGCCCAACCTGGCCGCGCCGATCGTCGTCTACATGACCCTGATGATCCCCACCAACATCCTCACGGAGGCGGCGCTCAGCTTCCTCGGTGCCGGTGTCCGGCCCCCCACCGCGTCCTGGGGCGGCATGCTCCGCGACGCGCTCGAGACGTACGAGCACGACCCGATGTTCATGGTCTTCCCGGGCGTCACGATCTTCATCACCGTCCTCGCGTTCAACCTCTTCGGCGACGGGCTGCGCGACGCGCTCGACCCGAAGGGGACCCGGTAAGACCACAGGCCCGCAGCGGTCTGCAACGAACTGCCCCTGCCGCATCGTCAGGTGGCTCGACTCCCTGGTTCTCCGGCCCCGGCCCGGAACCGCGATCTCGGAGGTTACGAGAAAATGTCCACAAGTTCCTCGAAACGACGGCTCGCCGCCGGCGCCGCCCTCGTCGTCGCGGCGCTCGTGTCGACCACGGCGTGCGGTGGCGGTGACGGCGACTCCAAGGACTCGTCGAAGGGCGCCGGCTACGACGCCGCGTACAACAAGGTCGCCAACGCCTCCACGAAGAAGGGAGGCACGCTGCGCATGGTCGGCAAGCAGGACCTGGACTCCGCGGACCCGCAGCGCGCCTACTACGGCATGTCGTGGGACTTCATGCGGTTCTACACGCGCCAGCTCGTGACCTTCGCGCCGAAGCCGGGCGCCGCCTCCACCGAACTGGTGGGCGACCTCGCGACCTCCACCGCCAAGGTCTCCGACGGCGGCAAGACCTACACGTACACCCTGCGTGACGGCGTGACGTGGGAGGACGGCTCGCCCGTCACCGCGCAGGACGTCAAGTACGGCATCGAGCGCATCTGGGCGACGGACACCATCACCGGCGGTCCGCAGTACCTGAAGCAGACCCTGGACCCCAAGGGCGAGTACAAGGGCCCCTACAAGGACAAGTCCAAGGACAAGCTGGGCCTGAAGTCCATCGAGACGCCGGACGCGAAGACCATCGTCTTCAAGCTCCCGAAGCCCAACGGTGACTTCGAGCAGTTCCTCGCCATGCCCTCCGGCTCCCCGGTGAAGCAGGACAAGGACACCGCGACCAAGTACACCCAGCACCCCTTCTCCAGCGGCCCGTACAAGTTCCAGTCGTACAAGGCCAACAAGAAGATCGTCCTGGTCCGCAACACCAACTGGAAGAAGGCATCGGACCCGGTCCGCGCCGCCCTTCCGGACAAGATCGACGTGACGATCTCCGCCAACCTGGAGGAGAACGACAAGCGCCTGATGGAAGGCGACTACGACGTCGACCTGAACGGCACCGGCATGACCCAGTCGGGCCGCGTCACCGCCGTCCAGGACCACCGCGACAGCGTCGACAACATGCGGACCTCCTTCGTCCGCTACGTCGCCCTGATCCACACCGCCAAGCCGTTCGACAACGTCCACTGCCGCAAGGCCGTGTTCTACGCGACCGACTTCGCGGGCCTCCAGCAGACCCGTGGCGGCGAGCTGGCCGGTGGCGAGATCGCCAACTCCACCCTGCCGGTCTCCATCAAGGGCCACTCGAAGTACGACCCGTACGGTGTCCTCGCCCGCAAGGGCAAGCCGGACGCCGCCAAGGCCAAGGCCGAGCTGAAGGAGTGCGGCAAGCCCGCCGGCTTCTCCACCAAGATCACCGCCCGTAACAACAACCCGGGCGAGGTCGACACCGCCGAGGCGCTCCAGGAGCAGCTCGCCAAGGTCGGCATCAAGGTCGAGGTCGACGCCCTGGACGGCGCCGAGACCTCCGCGATCACCGGTTCGCCGAAGGTCGTCAAGGAGCGCGGCTACGGCATGACGATGAGCGGCTGGGGCCCGGACTTCCCGTCCGGCCAGGGCTTCGGCCAGCCGCTGTGGGACAGCCGGTTCCTGTCGGACACCGGTAACTACAACGAGTCCCAGATCAAGGACCCGAAGGTCGACGCCCTCTTCGACAAGGCGATCGCCGAGACCGACCCGGAGAAGGCCGGCAAGATCTACGAGGAGCTGGACCACCGGATCCTCGACCAGGCCGACTGGATGCCCTTCATCTACGAGAAGAACATCACCTGGCGTGGCCCGCGTCTGACCAACGTCTACATGTCCGACGCCTACAACGGTCGCTACGACTACGTCTCCCTCGGCGTCGTCAAGTAACACCCCTCTGCCGGGCAGCGGAGTCCGTCTCCGCTGCCCGGGCCTCGACCTCCGCCGCCGAAACCCGCCAGTCCGAAGGGCAGGTGATGGCCCCGGGCGCCGAACGGGAACCCCCACAAGGGGTTCCCGGCAGGTGCCGGGCCGCGCACAGTGCTTGCTTATCTCATCCGGCGCCTGTTCGCCGTTGTCATCATGGTGCTCGTCGTGCTGCTCGCGACGTTCACCATCTTCTTCATGCTGCCCAAATGGGCGGGTCAGGACGTGGCCGTCCTCTTCGCCGGCAAGGCAACCGGAGCCGAGCAGCTCGCCGGCATCCGGATCAAGCTGGGCCTGAACGAACCCGTGCTCGTCCAGTTCTGGGACTTCGTCAAGGGCATTCCGATGGGCCGTGACTACGTCAACGGCGCCGACGTGACCCACTGCTCCGCCCCCTGCTTCGGCTACTCCTTCCGTACGGAGGAACCGGTCTGGGACACCCTCAAGGACGCGCTCCCGGTCACCCTGGCGCTCGCCGCCGGCGCCTGCGTCCTGTGGCTGATCGCCGGTGTCGCCACCGGTGTGCTCTCCGCCCTCAAGCGGGGCACAATCTGGGACCGCGCCGCCATGACCGTCGCCCTCGGCGGCGTCTCCCTGCCGGTCTTCTTCACCGGCATGGTCGCGATGGGCATCTTCGTGCACAGCCTCGGCTGGGTGCACATCGCCGACAGCCTCTCCACCGACGACTCCATCGGGGTCTGGTTCGAGACGCTGATCCTGCCGTGGATCGTGCTCGCCTTCCTCAACGCGGCGATGTACGCGCGCCTCACCCGGGCCACCATGCTGGAGATCCTGGGCGAGGACTACATCCGCACCGCCCGCTCCAAGGGCCTCGGCGAGTCCACCGTCATCACCCGGCACGCCCTGCGCTCCGCGATGACCCCGATCCTCACCGTCTTCGGCCTCGACCTCGGCGTCCTCCTCGGCGGCGCCGTGCTCACCGAGTCCACCTTCAACCTGCCGGGCCTCGGTCTCGCGGCGGTCCAGGCCATCAGCAACAAGGACCTGCCCGTGATCCTCGGCGTGACGCTGTTCGCGGCCCTCGCGATCGCCGTCGCCAACCTCGTCGTGGACCTTCTGTACGCCGTCATCGACCCGCGAGTGAGGCTGGGATGACCGACCTGAACAAGACCGGGGCGGCGGTCGGCGAACCCACCGTCGCCTCGGCCGCTCCCAAGGCCTTCCTCGAGGTCCGCGACCTCAAGGTGCACTTCCCGACCGACGACGGCCTGGTCAAGTCCGTCGACGGCCTCTCCTTCACCCTGGAGAAGGGCCGCACGCTCGGCATCGTCGGCGAGTCGGGCTCCGGCAAGTCCGTCACCTCGCTCGGCATCCTCGGTCTGCACACCGCCGGCCAGTACGGCCGCCGCAAGGCGCAGATCAGCGGCGAGATCTGGCTCGACGGCACCGAGCTGCTCTCCGCGGACCCCGACAAGGTCCGCAAGCTGCGCGGCCGCGACATGGCGATGATCTTCCAGGACCCGCTCTCCGCGCTGCACCCGTACTACACGATCGGCAAGCAGATCGTGGAGGCGTATCGGGTCCATCACGACGTCGACAAGAAGGTCGCCCGCAAGCGCGCCATCGAGATGCTCGACCGCGTCGGCATCCCGCAGCCCGACAAGCGCGTGGACGCCTACCCGCACGAGTTCTCCGGCGGCATGCGCCAGCGCGCGATGATCGCCATGGCGCTCGTCAACAACCCCGAACTCCTCATCGCCGACGAGCCGACCACGGCACTCGACGTGACCGTGCAGGCCCAGATCCTCGACCTGATCCGGGACCTGCAGAAGGAGTTCGGCTCCGCCGTCATCATGATCACGCACGACCTCGGCGTCGTCGCGGAGATGGCCGACGAACTCCTCGTCATGTACGGCGGCCGGTGCGTCGAGCGGGGCTCCGCGACCCAGGTCTTCTCCACGCCCCAGCACCCGTACACCTGGGGCCTGCTCGGCTCGATGCCGCGCATCGACCGCGCGCAGACCGACCGGCTCACCCCGGTCAAGGGCTCCCCGCCCAGCCTCATCAACCTGCCGACCGGCTGCGCCTTCAACCCGCGCTGCCCGTACGCGGACATTCCCAAGGACAACATCACCCGTCGCGAGCGCCCCGAACTCCAGCAGATCGACTCCGGTCACTACTCGGCCTGCCACATGTCGGCCGAGCAGCGGGAGCGGATCTGGACCGAAGAGATTGCGCCGAGCCTGTGACGGACGCCAAAGGACCCGAGATGACGATCCCTCAGCAGACGACCGACGCGCCGGCCACCTCGCCGGATCCCGCCAAGGGCGAGCCGCTGCTCAAGGTCGAGGGCCTGGTCAAGCACTTCCCCATCAAGAAGGGCCTGCTCAAGCGGCAGGTCGCGGCCGTGCAGGCGGTCGACGGACTGACCTTCGACGTACGCGCGGGGGAGACCCTCGGCGTCGTCGGCGAGTCCGGCTGCGGCAAGTCGACGATGGGCCGCCTCATCACGCGCCTTCTCGAACCCACCGCCGGACGCGTGGAGTTCGAAGGGAAAGACATCACGCACCTCGGCGTCAGCGGCATGCGCCCGCTCCGCCGCGACGTGCAGATGATCTTCCAGGACCCGTACTCGTCGCTGAACCCGCGCCACAACATCGGCACGATCGTGGGGGCGCCCTTCCGCCTCCAGGGCGTCAAGCCGGAGGGCGGCGTCCGCCAGGCAGTGCAGGATTTGTTGGAGCGCGTCGGTCTCAACCCCGAGCACTACAACCGCTACCCGCACGAGTTCTCCGGCGGTCAGCGCCAGCGCATCGGCATCGCGCGCGCACTGGCGTTGCGCCCGAAACTGGTCGTCGCCGACGAGCCGGTCTCGGCGCTTGACGTCTCGATCCAGGCGCAGGTGGTCAACCTCCTGGACGACCTCCAGGAGGAGCTGGGCCTCACCTACGTGATCATCGCCCACGACCTCTCGGTCATCCGGCACGTCTCGGACCGCATCGCGGTGATGTACCTGGGCAAGATCGTGGAACTCGCAGACCGCGACGACCTGTACTCGACCCCCATGCACCCGTACACCAAGGCGCTGCTCTCCGCGGTGCCGGTGCCGGACCCCAAGCGCCGGGGCGCCAAGAGCGAACGCATCCTGCTGCGCGGCGACGTCCCGTCCCCCATCGACCCGCCCGCCGGCTGCCGCTTCCACACGCGCTGCTGGAAGGCGACGGAGATCTGCGCCACGAAGGAGCCCCCGCTCCTCCAACTCGGCACCGGCCACCAGGTCGCCTGCCACCACCCGGAGAACGCCCCCGACCAGGCCCCGCAGGACACGAAGCTCCTCTCGGCGGCGAAGGAGGCGATCGAGGTGGTGACGGTACCGGCCCCGGCGGATTCCGCTTCCGCGGCGGAGCAGGAGACGACGCACCCGGCGCCGCCGAAGCCTGCCGAAGACACTCTGAAGGCTGCGCCTTCGAAGACCCCGGACACTTCGAAGGCCACGGAGCCCTCGAAGGCCCAGGGAGAGTCAAAGGCCGCGGAGACCGCGAAGGCCCCGGGAACGTCGAAGGCTGCGGAGACCTCGAAGGAGCCGACGACTCCGGAGGCCGGGGTGTCGGATGCCCCGGTGTCGGAGACTCCGGAGGCACCGGTGTCGGACGCCCCGGAGACGCCGGAGGCACCGGCTGCGGAAACCTCGGGGACGCCGAAGGCTGCGGAGGCACTGGCTTCGGGAGACTCGGAGACGCCGACGACTCCGAAGGCTGGGGCCTCGGACGCCCCGGCGTCGGAGACTCCGGAGGCACCGGTGTCAGATGGCCCGGAGACGCCGGAGGCACCGGCTGCGGAAACCTCGGGGACGCCGAAGGCTGCGGAGGCCGTGGAGACGCCGGACAAGAAGTAACGGCCTGGGGGCGCGGCAAACACCCCGCCCCCAGACAACCCGTCGCCTATCCCGCCCCGGGCGCCAGCCACCCCGCCTCGGGCACCCACCGCCCCGCTCGCCCCCACCCACCCCGGGCCCCAGCCGCCCCGCCTTGGGCAGTCTGCCGCCTGGGGCGGCACGGGTGGGCAAGGCGGCAGCCCAGCGCCGGGTAACGGTTGGAGCGGGCCCCCGCTGTCGGCACCCCGCGCCGGACGCCACAAGCGCGCGGCCCCGAACCGGAACCCCCTCAAATGGCCCAGCGGGGTCATGTACACCCCAACCCCCCGAACGGCAATGTGCCCGTTGTCAACAGACACCGGCACACGTTCGAAGGGAACGCCCATGGCCCTCTCCCGTTCGGCACGCCTGGCCGCCCTCACCATCGCAGCCACCTCCTTCACCCTGATCGCCGCGGCCCCCGCCCCCACCCCGGGCTCCCCGGGCATCGGCGACACCTACTTCCCGTACCTCGGCAACGGCGGCTACGACGCCCGCCACTACACCTTGGACGTCGCCTACAACCCGGACACGGACCGCCTGGACGGCCGTACGACACTGACCGCCCGCGCCACCCAGAACCTCTCCTCCTTCGACCTGGACCTGCAAAAACTGACGGTCACCAGAGTCGAGGTGGACGGCAGACGCGCCGACTTCACCCGTACCGGCGACGAGATAGTCGTCACCCCGCGCACCGCGATACGCAAGAACAGGACCTTCGACGTCACCGTCGCCTACAACGGCATCCCTGAACCCCTCAACGGCCCGATCGTCTTCGGCTCGGACTACGGCTGGATGAAGACCCCCGACGGAGTCTTCGTCGCCTGCGAACCGAACGCCGCCTCCACCTGGTTCCCGTCGAGCGACCACCCCGCGGACAAGGCGACGTACGACATCCGCATCAAGGCCCCCAAGGGCCTCACGGGCGTCTCGAACGGCCGCCTGGTCGCCACGTACGACACGAAGGACAACCAGACGGTCCACCACTGGCGCGAGTCGAAGCCCATGGCGACGTACCTGGCGACGGCGAGCATCGGCAAGTTCGACGTGCGGACGGGCCGCACCCCGGCGGGCACCCCCATCTACGTGGCGATCGACCCCGTCCTGGCGAACGACAACACCGTCGACGTGTACGCCGTCACCGCCGAGGCCACCGACTACTGGTCGCGGGTCTTCGGCCCGTACCCCTTCGAGGAGACGGGCGCGGTCGTCGACGACATGCCGCAGGCCGGATTCTCCCTGGAGACCCAGACGAAACCCAGCTACTCGGCGGTCCGCTCGGAGTCGACGATCGTGCACGAGCTGGCCCACCAGTGGTTCGGCGACTCCGTCTCGGTCGAGCGCTGGAAGCACATCTGGCTGAACGAGGGCTTCGCGACGTACGCGCAATGGCTGTGGTCGGAGCACAAGGGCATCCGCTCGGCCCACGACTCGTTCCGGGCCGCCTATGACGCGCGCCCCGCCGGTTCCACGTTCTGGGACATCGTCGTCGCGGACCCGCAGCGCGACACGATGTTCGCCTCGGCCGTCTACCAGCGCGGCGCGATGACCTTGCAGCAGCTCCGCGAGTACATCGGCGACAAGGCGTTCTTCAGGCTGCTTCCGGCCTGGGTCAAGCAGAACCGGTACGGCAACGCGACGACCGCCGACTTCAAGAAGCTCGCGGAGCGCATCGGCGGCAAGGACCTGGACGCCCTCTTCGACACCTGGCTGTACCGGCCGGGCAAGCCGGCGCTGTAGAACCGTGCGGTAAGCCCGCGCCGTAACGATCCGCCAGAATCATCGGGTGCTCCAGAACCTGTTCACCCCCTCCGTCCAGCACTGGCTCGACCTCATCGGCATCTTCGTGTTCGCCATCTCGGGCGCCCTGATGGCCGTACGCAAGAACTGGGACGTCTTCGGCATCGCCGTCCTGGCCGAGGTCACCGCGCTGGGCGGAGGGCTGCTCCGCGACCTGATCATCGGGGCCGTGCCCCCGGCCGCCTTCACCGATCTCGGCTACTTCTCGACGCCCCTGATCGCCGCGGCGCTGGTCTTCTTCCTGCACCCGGAGGTCGAGCGGACGCAGACCGCGGTGAACGTCTTCGACGCGGCGGGCCTCGGCCTGTTCGCGGTCACGGGCACGACGAAGGCGTACGACTTCGGGCTCGGCCTCACCGCGTCCGCCGCACTCGGCGTCGCGACGGCGGTCGGCGGGGGAGTGCTGCGCGACATCATCGCCAACGAGGTCCCGTCCCTGGTCCGCTGGGACCGCGACCTCTACGCGGTCCCGGCGATGGTCGGCGCGGTGATCGTCGTGGTCTGCATCAACTACGACGCCCTGAACGCGTACACCAGCTCCCTCGCGGTCCTCACCGCGTTCGTCCTGCGCCTGCTGGCGATGCGCTTCCACTGGCGCGCGCCGAGAGCGTGGAACCGAAGGTCGGCGGCGGTGGACGTGACGGAGGAGACGCCGTAGCGCGAAAGATGTGACACGTACTTAACAGAGGTGAATCCCGAGAAGCTACCGCTTAGTAGCTTCCTGTTGTACGTTCAACGCATGGCAGAAGCAGCATCCTCGGCCTCCACGAAGGCCCGCATCGGCGACAGCGAGTTCGACCGCGACACCGCCGTCACCCGCCGCGCGCCCGGCGTCTACGACATCGACCTCTCCGCCGGCTGGACGATCATCAACGCCGTCAACGGCGGCTACCTGCTCGCCGTCCTCGGCCGCGCCCTCGCCGACGCCCTGCCGCACAGCGACCCGTTCACGATCTCGGCGCACTACCTGACGGCGTCGGCACCGGGCCCCGCCGTCATCCGCACCGACGTCGTCCGCACCGGCCGCACCCTCTCCACCGGCCAGGCCAGTCTCTTCCAGTACGCCGAGGACGGCACCGAGGTCGAGCGCATCCGTGTCCTCGCCTCCTACGGCGACCTGGACGCGCTCCCCGACGACGTGCGCACCACCGCGGAGATCCCGGCGATCCCGCCCATCGACCAGTGCTTCGGCACGAACGACGCCCCCGAGGGCGCCCCGCCGGTCCCCGGCAGCTCCGCGATCACCGAGCGTCTCGACCTCAAGCTCGACCCGGCGACGCTCGGCTGGGCGCTCGGCGCCCCGTCGGGCAAGGGCGAGATGCGGGCCTGGTTCGCCCTGGCCGACGGCCGCGACGCGGACCCGTTCTCCCTGCTCCTCGCGGTGGACGCGCTCCCGCCGACCGCCTTCGAAATGGGCCTGAAGGGCTGGGTCCCGACGGTGGAGCTCACGGTCCACGTCCGCACCCGCCCGGCCCCCGGCCCCCTCCGCGTCTCGATCACGACCCGCAACCTGGCAGGCGGCTTCCTGGAGGAGGACGCGGAGGTCTGGGACAGCAGGGACCGCCTGGTGGCCCAGTCCCGCCAGCTGGCAAGGGTGCGCCTGAGCTAGAACCGCTGCCGTCCCTGGGGCACACGAAGTGTGCCTGCCAGGGGCGCGGGGAACTGCGCGACCAGCCACGACGAGACCCGCCCCCGGCAGGCAGCCGAACCAGGCAGACGCTTCCCGCAGGCGGACGTCAGACTGACCCGGTGAAATCCGACCGCCTGCTCTCCATCCTGCTCCTGTTGCAGACCCGAGGCCGCGTCCCCGCCCACGAGTTGGCAACCCGCCTGGAAGTCTCGGTCCGCACGATCTACAGGGACGTAGAAGCGCTGAGCACCGCGGGCGTCCCGGTCTACGCGGAACGCGGCCGAGCGGGCGGCATCACCCTGCTCCCCGGCTACCGCACGGACGTGACAGGACTGACGGCCGACGAGTCCCGCGCCCTGTTCATCGCGGCAGCGCGCGGCACCCACGAGGCCCTGGGCCTGGACGCGGCGATCGGCTCGGCCCTGCGCAAGATCATGGCCGCGCTCCCGGAACCGCACCGCCCGGCGGCCGAACTGACCTCACGCCGCATCCTGGTCGAGTCGTCCCGCTGGATGGGCCCGCCGCCGCGCGAGGTGGACGTCAGCGCCCTGAAGGACGCGGTCTTCGCCGACCGGCGCCTGCGCATCCGCTACCGGCACAGCGGCGCCGACGCGCCCCGCACGTACACCGTCGACCCGTACGGCCTGGTCTGCAAGGCGGGCGTCTGGTACCTGGTCGCCGACCGCAAATCCGTGCCGCGCCTCTTCCGCGCGGACCGGACACACGCGGCGACGGTGACGGACGCGCCGGTCCGCAGGCGCGAGGGCGTCGAACTGGCGGACGTATGGGCGCTCCTCAAACGCCAGGTCGAGGAGCGCCCCGGCCGCATCGCGGTGACGGCCCGGGTCCGCCGCTCCCGCTTCGACCTGTTCCTGCGGATGTGCGGCAACTCCCTGACCGAGCACCCCGAGGACGACGGGGCCGACGGGGCCGACGGCTCCGGCGAGTGGATCGAGGTCCGGCTCGGTTACGAGGTCCTGGGCGCGGTCCGCTCCCTGGCGCCGTTCGCCGCGGACGTGGAGGTCCTCGAACCGCCCGAGGCCCGCGCCGAACTGGCCCGTTGCGCCGCAGCGATCACCGCTCTGTACGCAGGAAACGAGCAAGCGCGGCCGTGAGCTCGGCGGGCGCGTCCTCCTGGACGAGGTGCCCGGCGCCCTCGACGATCCGCAGCTCGGCGCCGGGGATCGCCTCGGCCAGCTCGTGCCCGCGCGCGGCGGGGACCCAGGTGTCCTCGGCGCCCCAGCAGACGAGGACAGGCGGTTCCACTTCCCCGTACCGGCCCTGGATGTCGTCGGTGAACCGCTGGTCGTTCTGCTCGATCTGCCGGTAGAAGGCGTCCTTGCCGGCCTTGGTCAGCCAGGGCACGACGAGCCGCGCGTGCGTGTCCGGGTGCAGGCCGCGGTGGCTCGCGGAGCTGACGTAGCGGTGCACGAGCGCCTCGTGCAGTTCGTCCGGCAACCGCCGGAAGACGTCGGCGTGCTCCGCGATCAGGCGGTACGTGTCGGTGCCCCACGGCGCGAGCGCCACCGGGTCGACCAGCGCGAGCCGGGAGTACGCGACGCCGTGCAGCAGATGGGCGCGCAGGGCGACGCACCCGCCGAAGTCGTGCGCGACGACAGCGGGCCGGTCCAGCCCCCAGTGGCCGACCAGCGCGGCCAGGGTGCGGGCCTGGGCCTCCAGCGTGACGTCCTGCCCGTCCCGCATCTCGGAGGTGCCGTACCCCGCGAGGTCCCACACGTACACGCGGTGCTCGGCGGCGAGGGCGCGGGCCGGTCCGCGCCACACGTACGAGGAGAACGGCGTGCCGTGGACGAGCACGACGGGCGGCGCGCCCTCCGGCCCGAGCACGTCCCAGCGGATCTCGCCGGAGGGGCCGGGGAAGGCGCGGTCGAGGGTCCAGCCGTCGTTCCCCTCGGCTGCGGTCATGGACGTCATGACCGTAAGGCTAGTGACGCATGACTCATCCGGCCAGTGCCTGACGCGTGTCCCATCCGGTCCGTGCCTGACGCGTGCCCCGTCCGGCCCATGGCTGACTCATGCCCCGTCCAGCCAGTGTCTGCGGCCCAGGCTGACGAGGCGCAACTGGCGCTCCGCGACCCCCGCCACCCGCGCGAAGTCCTCCGGCGGCGTGGTGAGGAAGGCGGACGCGGTCGCCACCATGTGGTCGACGTAGAGCCCCGCGAGCATGAGCAGGTCGTCGTGGCTCCACCCCGCCGACTCCGGGTCGAGGCTGAGCGCCGCGCACACCTCCTCGGCGAACTGCCCGAGCTGCGCCCCTATCGCGTCGCTGACCCGCCGCACCCCGCCGTGCCGCTCGCGCGCGATGAACCGTACGTGGGCCGGATGGGCGCGCACGTGCGCGGCGATCAACTCGACGGTGCGGACGATGCGTTCCTCGCTGTCCCAGGTCGCCGTGAGCAGTTCGGAGACGACCGCGTGCAGACTGCCGAGCGCCTGCTCGACCAGCGCGACACCGAGGTCGGCCGTGCTGTCGAAGTGCCGGTAGAACGCGGTCGGCGCCACCCCCACGGCGCGGGTGACCTCCCGCAGGCCCAGGCTGCTGAGGCTCTGCTGCTCCAGCAGTTCGAGCGCGGCGTCGAGGAGGGCCTGCCGGGTCTTCTGCTTCTGGGCCTGGCGGATGCCGAGGGTGTGACTCATGTCATCCAGTTAACAACTGTTCTCCGTGATTGGGAACCGCGAGGCGGGTTACTCTAGAAATCAGTGAACAGTTGTAAGCCAGAACGTCAGAAGCACTTACACGCTCACGTCTGAGAGGTTTCCCGTGCTGTTCCTCGTAGCGGCCCTGTTGCTGCTGGGCTTCGCGCTCGGCACCGTGGCCCACGCCCCGCTCTCCTTCACGCTGGTCGCCGCCGCCGTGATCGGCGTATGGCTGGCCGTCTTCGCGGTCCGCGAGCGGCACGGCCGTCGCCACCAGAGCTGACCACCGAGAAGGGGGTACCACCATGCAGCTCACCGCACCTGACCGAACGCAGGAGACGCAGGAGACGCAGAAGACCGTCGGGACGGCTGAGGCGAAGGGCGCCGACGTGAAAAGCGCCGACGTGAAGGGCGCCCGGCCCACCGGCCGCCGCGACACCGACGGCATGGCCGTCGCCTCGTTCGTCCTCGGCCTCGTCGGTCTGCTCGTCCTGAACATCTTCCTCGGCCCGATCGCGATCATCCTCGCGGGCCTCGCCCTGTGGCGCGGCACCGCCCGCCGCGGCCGCGCCCTGCTCGGCCTGGGACTCGGCGTCGCCGACCTCGTCGTGCTCTTCGCCTTCGTCGCCGCCGACAACACGCTCTCCTGGAGCATCACGGGCTGACGGCGCGGGCCCCGGCCCGGGGTGCCCGCCGAGGCTCGTAGAATCGAGCCCACCATGGCCTACCTCGACCACGCCGCGACCACTCCGATGCTCCCGGAGGCGGTCGAGGTGATGACCGCCCAGCTCGGCGTCACCGGCAACGCCTCGTCCCTGCACGCCGCGGGCCGCCGCGCCCGGCGTACCGTCGAGGAGTCCCGCGAGACGCTCGCCGCCTCCCTCGGCGCCCGCCCCAGCGAGGTCGTCCTGACCGCGGGCGGCACCGAGGCCGACAACCTCGCCGTCAAGGGCCTGTACTGGGCCCGGCGCGCCGCCGACCCGGCCCGCACCCGCGTCCTCGCCAGCCCCGTCGAGCACCACGCGGTCCTCGACGCCGTGCACTGGCTCGCCGAGCACGAGGGCGCGACGGTCGAGTACCTGCCGGTCGACGCGTACGGCCGTGTGCACCCGGAGGCGCTGCGCGAGGCGATCGCCCGCCACCCCGCCGACGTGGCCCTCGCCACGGTCATGTGGGCCAACAACGAGATCGGCACGATCCAGCCGGTCCACGAACTGGCCGAGGTGGCGCGGGAGTTCGACGTCCCGCTGCACGCCGACGCGGTACAGGCGTACGGCCAGGTCCCGGTCGACTTCGCCGCGTCCGGCCTCGCCGCGATGACGGTGTCCGGCCACAAGATCGGCGGCCCGTACGGCATCGGGGCGCTCCTCCTCGGCCGT
Organism: Streptomyces sp. NPDC046939; assembly: GCF_040644575.1. Lineage (NCBI taxonomy): Bacteria > Bacillati > Actinomycetota > Actinomycetes > Kitasatosporales > Streptomycetaceae > Streptomyces > Streptomyces sp. NPDC046939. Next base: position 248,735 of record NZ_JBEYWV010000004.1, on the reverse strand, counting down.
GAGTACACGCCCGTCCCCGTCCTGCACGGCGGGGGACAGGAGCGCCACGTCCGCTCCGGGACGCTCGACGTACCGGCGATCGCCGCCTTCGCGACGGCGGGCCGGATCGCCACCGAGCAGCGCGCGTGGTTCGCCCGCGAGATCGGCGCCCTGCGCGACGAACTCGTCGACGCGGTCCGCGCGGCCGTCCCCGAGGCGATCCTCGGCGGCGACCCGGCCCCCGGCGGCCGGCTCCCCGCCAACGCGCACTTCACCTTCCCCGGCTGCGAGGGCGACTCCCTCCTGCTGCTCCTCGACGCCCAGGGCATCGAGTGCTCGACCGGCTCGGCCTGCACGGCGGGCATCGCCCAGCCCAGCCACGTCCTCCTCGCCACCGGCACCGACCCGGACCTGGCCCGCGGCACCCTGCGCTTCTCGCTCGGCCACACGTCGACGAAGGCGGACGTGAAGGCCGTGGCGGCGGCGATCGGCCCGGCGGTGGAACGGGCGAGGTCGGCGGGTCTGACCTGAGCGGTGAGGTACGCCGTGGCGGGGCTATGCCTTCGCGGTACCGGCGCGCGCGTGGGCGGCTCTGACGAGCCGCATGTACTTGTCCCAGTCCCAGTGGCGCCCGGGATCGGTGTGATCGGTGCCCGGCACCTCGACATGCCCGATGACATGCTCACGGTCGGCCGGGAACCCGTACCGTCTGCATATCGCGGCGGTCAGCCTGGCGGACGCCGCGTACATGGCGTCGGTGAAGTCCTGCGGCCGGTCGACGAACCCCTCGTGCTCGATCCCGACACTGCGCTCGTTGTACTCGCGGTTGCCCGCGTGGAAGGCGACGTCCAGCTCGCGGATCATCTGGGCTATGTGCCCGTCCTGACGCACGACGTAGTGAGCGGCGGCACCGTGCCAGGGATCCTTGAACACCTTCAAGGTCCCCTGATAGCTACCTTGCGTGACGTGCACAATCACACGATCGATGGTGTAGTCGGCGGGCCGGTCCGCCCGCCGCCAGTTCGCGGCCGCCGCGGCGACCCACTCCGCGCCCTTGAAGTCGACGGCCCCGGCCTCACGCGGCTTGTCGACGCCCGGCACCTGCCACCACATGTGCGCGAGATCGCTCCGGGCGAGCAGTCCGACACCGACCGCGGACGCCACCCCGCCGACGATCAGCGTCCGCCGGCTGATGGCCCGCCCGCCGTCACCACCACCTGACTCCCCCATGCGCGCCCCCGCTCTCCGTCCTCCCCACCTTCCCCGTACGAGATCCACAACGCGTATCCGGCGGATTCGGTTCCCGCGGCGCCGTACCCTAAGGAGTGCTATGACTTCGCAGACCTCGATGCCGACCCCGTCGCTCCCCGCCGACCGTCCCCTCCGCGTGCTCGCCGCCATGTCGGGCGGCGTGGACTCAGCAGTGGCGGCGGCCCGCGCCGCGGAAGCCGGCCACGACGTGACCGGCGTCCACCTGGCCCTCTCGGCGAACCCCCAATCGTTCCGCACGGGCGCGCGCGGCTGCTGCACGATCGAGGACTCCCGGGACGCGCGCCGCGCGGCGGACGTCATCGGCATCCCGTTCTACGTGTGGGACCTGGCCGACCGCTTCCGCGAGGACGTGGTGGACGACTTCATCGCGGAGTACGAGGCCGGGCGCACCCCGAACCCGTGCCTGCGCTGCAACGAGAAGATCAAGTTCGCGGCGCTCCTGGACAAGGCCCTCGCCCTCGGCTTCGACGCGGTCTGCACGGGCCACTACGCCAAGGTGATCGTGAACGCGTTCGGTGCCCGTGAACTCCACCGCGCCTCCGACATGGCGAAGGACCAGTCCTACGTCCTCGGCGTCCTGGACGACCGCCAGCTCGCCCACGCGATGTTCCCGCTGGGCGACACGGTGACGACGAAGGAGGAGATCCGGGCGGAGGCGGAGCGCCGCGGCCTCGCGGTGGCGAAGAAGCCCGACTCGCACGACATCTGCTTCATCGCGGACGGCGACACCCAGGGCTTCCTGGCCTCCCGCATCGGCAAGGCGGAGGGCGACATCGTCGACGAGTCGGGGCAGAAGCTCGGCACCCACGAGGGCGCCTACGGCTTCACCATCGGCCAGCGCAAGGGCCTCCGCATCGGCACCCCCGCCCCCGACGGCAAGCCCCGCTACGTCCTGGACATCTCCCCGGTGAACAACACGGTGACGGTGGGCCCGGCGGAGGCCCTGGACGTCACCTCGCTGACGGCCATCAAGCCCCGCTGGTGCGGCGCGCCCCCGACGGGCCCGGGCACCTACACGGCCCAGCTCCGCGCCCACGGCGGCGAAACGGAGGTCACGGCGGAACTGGTCGCCGACGAACTCCGCGTCTCCTTCACAGAACCGGCACGCGGGGTGGCCCCGGGCCAGGCGATCGTCCTCTACGACGGGACGCGGGTGGTGGGCTCGGCGACGATCGCCACTACGGGGCGGGCCGCGGCGGTGGCATAACCGGCGCACCGACCACGCCGATCCGGGAGGCCCCCGCCTTCACCCCGTGGATGAGCGAGAGCAGCGCGCCCCGGCAACGCCTTCGGGGGCGTCGCTCTCACGCGGGGCGACGCCATTGCCGATCACGGCGACTTCGAGGCAGTTGTTGCTGGGTTCCTAGGCGGCGGGAGGTCAGTGTGCCGGGGGAGCGCAGGTCCCCGCCTTCACGCCCTGAATGAGCGAGAGCAGTGCCGCACGGCCCGTCACTAGTACGTCCTCCGGGGCGTCGCTTTCCCGGAGGGCGACGCCGTTTCCGGTGGTGGCCACCTCGACGCAATTGTTGCCGCCGTCTCCGGAGAACGACGACTTGAGCCAGGCCAGCTCGGGCACCACGTGCTCCTCTTACGTTTCCTTGGCGACTGTTCGAATGAAGTCCGCCGACGCCTCGGCAGTCAACGCCACTTGTTCGACCAAGTCCAGTCGCGCTCGGAAGTTCTCCAACTGCGTGGGCAGGTCGAAGAACAGGGGGCCTGCGGGCGAGTCCATATGGACCGTGTCGAAGTGCCGGTCGGCGGCTACGGCGTACAGGATCGAGTCCCCGGCCATGGGGAAGCCGCCGTTGGCGAACGGGATCACTCGCAGGGTCACGTTGTCGCGTTCGCCCTCCTCCAGAAGATGACGGAGCTGATCCCGGGCGACGGCCGGACCGCCGAACTGCATCCGCAGGGCCGCCTCGTGAATGATGCCGGTGTACCGGACCGGGGACTCCCCGGTGATCACCGACTGCCGAGCGAGCCGATGGGCGACACGCAGTTCGACATCCAGGCGCGGCAGCTTGGGAACGATGAGGTCGAACATGGCCCGGGCGTAGTCCTCGGTCTGGAACAGGCCCGGCAGATACGTGGTCTGGAGCGTGCGCAGATGCACCGCGTAGTGCTCGATCTCCGAGATGTCGAGAAGCCCGTGTGGGATCTTGCCGCGGTACTCGTCCCACCAGCCTCCTCTGCGCCCGCCCCCGGTCATCGCGGCCAGCGTGTCGACCAACTGGGGGTCGTTGCACTCGTAGATCGCGGCCAACCGGCGAACGCGCTCCTCGCTGATGCCGTACCGGCCCGCCTCGATGTTGGAGATGTTGGTCCGGTCCGTCCCCAGCGCGGTGGCTGCGGCGGACGCGGACATGCCGGCCGCCTCGCGTAGTCGCCGGAGTTCCAGGCCGAATCGGCGGAGCCGGATCGCGGGGATGGTGCTGGGCGCCATGGGGCCTCCTTGCTCGCGCCACAGTGTGCCGACCGCCCGCCGGGCCAGTCCACTCGATGACGTCCTTTAACTCGTTCGTGAGAACTGATGACACGGGTTAAGTCGGCGCCCCTATGGTGTTGCCGCGCCAACAGTTCACGTCTTCGCGTTCAGCGGCACGACCGCGCGCCCAGGAGGTGCCACGTGAGTACCGACACGACCGACCACGACAGCGACCCCTACCTCTTGCACGCCCTGGACCCCCTCACCGGCACCCCCGATCCCGCCCCGCTTCCCTTCTCCGCCCCTTGGCAGTACGAGGTGCACTTCCCTTGCGACCCGCGCGGCCCGGGCGTCGCGCGCCTCGCGCTCCGGGCCGTGCTGGATGCCCACGGTCTGGTTCAACTCAGTGACAGAGCCGAACTGCTGATGTGTGAGCTGGCCACCAACTCCGTACGGCACACGAAGGGCCCCGCGTTCGTACGGTTCCAGTGGCTGCACCCCGTACTGCGTGTCAGCGCGTGGGACATGAGCCCCGACCTGCCACCACTCCCGGGTTCGAAGCCCGCGCCGGTCGCCGAGGAGGCCGTGGGCGGACGCGGCCTGCTGATCCTCGACGCCGTCGCCGAACGGTGGGGCGGCTGCGCCATGGGGGAGGGGCCGTACGGGCCGGGCGGCAAGACGCTCTGGTTCGAGTTGAGCGTTCCACTGTCACCCCGGACGTCAGCACCGACACCGTAGGGCGATGGGCGTGAGCACTTGCTATCTGAGGAAATGTGCGGCTAGGAAGAGTGCGGGGATCGCCAGCATGGCGGCACAGGAGAGACGCGTCTCCTTTTGCTGCCATCCTTGGAACCCGAGATGCACGCCATAGACCAGAACGGCATTCACGCCGATCATCGGCCAGGCGAAGGAGCCGTCCAGCGCTCTTGTCACGGTTCCGAACGCGGTCAATACGGCGAAAGCTGTGAGGGTGAAGGCGGTGAACCTTCGATCCCGGTTCTCTCGCGCCTCGTTAATGGCTCGTTGTGTGAGATCCATGAAGCCCCTCCCTACACCAAGGCGTTGTTGTAGCCACTGCCGACCTCGGGGAATTGCCTCATGTCTCCGAGTACGGCGCACAAGCCGCCGAGGCCCGCGAAGGTCGCGTTGACGGCGGTCATGAGCCGGTCATACTGCTTTGTCAGTTCCCGGTAGCGCTCGACCATGGCGGTCACCCGCTCAGCCGCGTATGCAGCGCCGACAAATGTGCCCGCGATACCGACACCGGAGACAGCGATTGCGGCGGATGCCGCGGCGGATACAGCGACTTGGATCCCCCAGTCGCAGAGTTCAGCGATTCCTCCCTTCACTGTTTCAGCAAAGGAGAAAACAAGCTTGGCAACGTTCAGGTAGCGGTCCCGGAGATCGTGGAAGGCACCTTGAGCCGCCTCCAGCTTCTTGGCCGACTTGTCGAAGTACCTCCAGGCGGCATCGGCGGCGTTCCCGTGCCACGTGAGGTCGAGCACAGAATTTCCGTGCCCGACGTTCGCTGCCATGTCGGCGCATGCGTTGCCCAGGCAATGCCAGACGTCGGCGCAATCGGCGTAGCTCTGCCAGTCACCCGCCAGCCAGTTGGCAACGTATCCGAGGATGTCCTGGCCGAATGCCAACTTGATCCCTTCATTCGCCAACGCGGAGACGCTGCCGAAGTCGAGAAGAGTTCCAGCGACCTTGTTGGCGGGAGCGAAGTCAAGCTCGGCCAGGTGCCCCCGCAGCCAACCGTCTCCACTGCCTGGCGGTTTGAGGCGGTCGGTGACATCACGGACGTCCCGGAACGTCGCAGCGCCGCTCGGCCGGGGCCTGGGGATCGGGGAGGGCTGCGCGGCTGGATAGGCCGCGTCCAGCCTTCGCGCCTGATCCAGGTCGATCGCGTCGTACCAGGCGGCCGTCTTCTTCAGCTCTCCCGCTGACGCGTGAAGGATGGTGTCGAAGCCGTGCAGAACGTCTCGAGCGTCGCGCACGCGCTTCATATGATCGCCAAGAGCCGAGTTCCAGAGTTCGCCGATGAAGGATGAGTCGATGGTGCTGTTGCGATCGAGATAGGCGCGGGCGCTTCCGCAGTCCCCACCCGCTCGGTGCACCTGGCCGGCGTATGCCACCAGGTCCTGCGTTTTCACGGCCAGAGTCATGCTGGCCTCCGCCCGGCCCGCTCCTCCTGGAGAAGGTCCCGTTCGGCGGCCAACTGTTGTTGACCGCTCCGGGCCAAGTCTTCGCGTTCCCGGTCCGAGATCGTGTTCCAGTGCCTGCGGAAGTCCTGCCCCCGCTCGATCACCGCCTCCGCGTACGCCGGGATGCGGGTCGCCTCGCGCAAGGTCACTCGGCCCGCGAGGACCTCCTGGGCCATCTCCTTCAGGACGGGGCCCGCGTCGCCGCGGCGGAATTGCTCCAGCGCCTTGCGGAGCAGGCGTTGTTGTACGGGGTCGTCGGTCAGGTTCATGTCGGCGGTCACTACGGCTTCGTCTCCCTCGGTGCGGTAGCGCAGGGAGCGGCACAGTAGTGATGCCGGTTGTAGGAGAAGCGGGGTCAGGGCGGTGGCCCGTGTGGGGCTCGATCAGTGGGGCCTTGGGGGAAAGCTTTCCTTGTGCCTCATCCGAATGGGGTAGGCGGCAAGTGGCCAGGCCCCGCACGCCCATTGGGCGAGCGCAGGGCTCAGCCCCGCGCCCCGAGGTAGTGGTGCAGCACCCCCGAAAGGTCCGTGCACCAGCGCGGCACCAGTGACCTCTTCCGCGCCCGGACCCGGCACTCGTACACCGGCCCCTCCACCGTCACCGCCGTCACCGACAGCCCGTCGCCGAGAGGGTGGAACCGGACCGTGTGCAGCCGGGCCCAGGGGAGTTCGATGCTGTGCGGGCCCTGTTCGAAGTGGATTCCCACGGCGTCCACGACGATGCCGTTGAAGTCGTCCGCCGCCACGAACTCAGGGCCGGTCGCCGGGACCGGCGGTGCGTACATCGGCGGGGGCGGACCGAAGCCGTGTGCCGGAAGCGGACCGCCCGTCTGATGGTCGAAATCCTGCGTCACGCCCGCCCCGCCCCTATGACTTCCCTATGACTTCTCGAATGGCCTCAGCCCTTATCCCACCACCTCCACCTCGTAGAAGCACAGGTGCCCCTTGATCGCCGCGACGTCCGCCTTCGGCTCGGGGTAGGACCACACCGCGTCCGCCGCGTCCGGCAGCGACCAGTAGGACGCCGTGCCCTTGAAGGGGCAGTACGTCGTCGTGTCGGAGGGGGTCAGGAGGTTCATCGCCACGTCCTCCGCCGGGAGGTAGTAACGGACGGGGCAGCCCGTCTCGCGCAGCACCAGCGCGCGCGTGCTGTCCGCGACGACCTGCCCGTCGTGCACCACCCGCACCCGTTCCGCACCCTGCTCGACCGTGATCTTGTGTCCGGGGATTCCGGAAGCTCCAGGAGTCATGGAGGGTTCAGCGCCGCCGAGGCCGCCCTTCTTCCCGGTACGGGGCCCCGTACCGTGGTCGCATGAACATCTGCGTCTTCCTCTCCGCCGCCGACCTCGACGAGCGCTACACCCGCCCCGCCCGCGAATTCGCCGAGCTCCTCGGCAAGGCCGGGCACACCCTCGTGTGGGGCGGCTCGGAGAGCGGGCTGATGAAGGTCGTCGCCGACGGGGTGCAGGAGGCCGGGGGGCGGCTCCTGGGGGTGTCCGTGGAGTTCCTCGCCGCCAAGGCGCGCGCTGTCACCGCCCCCGACGAGATGGTCGTCGCCAAGGATCTCGCCGAGCGCAAGGCGCTGCTCCTCGGGAAGGCCGACGCCGTCGTGATCATGGTCGGGGGGACCGGGACGCTCGACGAAGCCACCGAGATCCTGGAGCTGAAGAAGCACGGGAAGACCACCATGCCGGTCGTGCTGCTCAACTCCGCAGGGTTCTATGACGGGCTCAAGGAGCAGTTCCGGCGGATGGAGGACGAGGGGTTCCTGCCCGTCCCGCTCACCGACCTCGTCTTCTTCGCCGAGGAGCCGGTGGGCGCCCTGGCCTACCTGGAGGAGTCCCAGGGCATCGAGTAGGGCCCACAGTGCGAGCATGGCCCGTATGACAGGCACAGCCAGCCCAGCCACCCATGTGATCACCGGCGCCGGTTCCGGCATCGGCGCCGCCGTCGCCCGCCGCCTCCACGCGCGCGGGGACGAACTTTATCTCCACGCGCGCGACGCGGGCCGCGCCAAGGAGCTCGCCGCCGAGTTCCCCGGCGCCAGGACGCTCGTCGGCGACCTCGCCGACCCGGACAAGCTGTCCTGGGCGTTCTCGCACCAGTCGCTGCCGGACCGCGTCGACTCGCTCCTGCACATCGCGGGGGTCGTCGATCTCGGGCCCGTCGGGGAGCTGACCCCGAAGTCCTGGCGGCACCAGCTCAACGTCAACCTCATCGCCCCCGCCGAGCTGACCCGGCACTTCCTGCCCCAGCTCCGGCTCGCCCAGGGCCACGTCCTCTTCGTGAACTCCGGCTCCGGCATCCACGCGGGGCCGGAGTGGTCCGCGTACGCCGCCTCCAAGCACGGTCTGCGTGCCCTCGCCGACTCGCTGCGCAAGGAGGAGCACGACAACGGGGTGCGGGTCACCTCCGTCTACCCCGGCCGCACCGCCAGCGCCATGCAGGAGAAGGTGCACCAGCAGGAGGGCAAGGAGTACGACCCGTCGCGCTGGATCGACCCCGAGTCCGTCGCCACGACGATCCTCATGGCGCTCGATTTGCCGCGCGATGCCGAGGTCAACGACCTGACCGTGCGCCCGGGACGCTGACCTGGACAGCAAGCGCGCCGTCGGCGTTACGTACCCTGCCTGAGTGAGCGAAAAGAGCGACTTCAGGTGGGGGCCGGCCACAGGCGTCGGCTCGATGCCCGGCGGCGATGCCCGAGAGGCCGCCAAGACCGTCACCGGCTCCTTCGAGGGGCCGGAGGCGGGGATGCCGTTCCTCGCGGAGCTGCCCGCGCGCGGGCCCGGCGCCGACATGATCGGCCGGACCGCCGGGCTCCTCGTGGACCTCTACGCGCGCGTGGAGCCCAGCGGCTGGCGGATCGGCGACCGGCCGGGACGCGACACCAAGCGCGCCCGCTCCTGGCTGGGTGAGGATCTCGACGCCCTCGAGGAGTTCACCCAGGGCTACGAGGGGCCGCTGAAGGTGCAGGCCGTCGGGCCGTGGACCCTCGCCGCCGCCCTGGAGCTGAAGAACGGGGAGGCCGCGCTCTCCGACCTCGGCGCCTGCCGGGACCTCGCCGGATCGCTAGCCGAGGGGCTCCGCGCCCATCTCGCCGACGTCCGGCGCCGGGTCCCCGGCGCCGACATCGTCCTCCAGCTCGACGAGCCCTCCCTCATCGCCGTCCTGCGCGGGCAGATCAAGACCGCCAGCGAGTACCGCACCCACCGCGCCGTCGACCGCCAGCTCGTCGAGTCCACCCTCCGGGACGTCATGGCCGCCGCCGGGGGAGGGCCCGTCGTCGTGCACTCCTGCGCGCCCGACGTGCCCTTCGCGCTGCTCCGCCGCGCCGGTGCCGACGCGGTCTCGTTCGACTTCTCGCTGCTCACGGAGCGTGACGACGAGGTGATCGGGGAGGCGGTCGAGGGAGGCACTCAGCTCTTCGCCGGTGTCGTGCCCGGTGTGGACGGCCGGTTGTCGGACCCAGCCGGTAGCGTCATGGGTGTCAGGACGCTGTGGCGCAGGCTGGGGCTGAATCCGGGTTCGCTCGCGGACGCGGTCACGGTCACGCCGTCGTGCGGGCTCGCGGGCGCTTCACCCGCGTACGCCCGTGCGGCGCTCGCCCACTGTGCCCGGGCGGCAAGATCACTCGCGGACAACCCGGAGTGACCGGGGACCGAAGGCAACGGGAGGACGAGACGGTGGCTGCCGCAGAGGGTGAACAGACCGGGAAGGCCGAACGAACCGGGAAGGCCGAACAGACCGGCAAGGCCGGTCGCGGGCAGGCCAGGGTCGACAAGGTCGCGGCGCAGAGCCCCGTGCCCCCCGAGGTGCGGGACGAGCACGGCCGGCTCGCCGACCAGATCGAGGAGCACCGCTTCCGCTACTACGTGAAGGACGCGCCGGTCGTCTCCGACGCCGAGTTCGACAAGCTGATGCGCTCCCTGGAGGCGCTGGAGGAGCGCTACCCCGAGCTGCGCACCCCGGACTCGCCGACGCAGAAGGTCTCCGGGGCGTACGAGACGGAGTTCACCTCCGTCGAGCACCGCGAGCGCATGCTCTCCCTGGACAACGCCTTCGACGACCTCGAACTGGCGGCGTGGGCCGAGCGCGTCGCCAGGGACGTCGGCAGCCCCGGCTACCACTTCCTGTGCGAGCTGAAGGTCGACGGCCTCGCGGTCAACCTGACGTATGAGAACGGGCGGCTCACGCGCGCGGCCACGCGCGGCGACGGCCGCATCGGCGAGGACATCACGCCCAACGTGCGCACGATCGCCGAGATCCCCGACCGTCTCAAGGGCGACCGTGTCCCCGCCCTCGTCGAGATCCGCGGCGAGGTCTTCTTCCCCATGGAGGAGTTCGAGGGGCTGAACGCCCGCTTGGTGGAGGCCGGCGACAAGCCCTTCGCCAATCCGAGGAACGCGGCGGCCGGTTCGCTGCGCCAGAAGGACCCGCGCGTCACGGCCACCCGGCCGCTGCACATGGTCGTCCACGGCATCGGCGCGCGTGAGGGCTTCGAGATCGAGCGGCTCTCGGAGGCGTACGAGCTGCTGCACGAGTGGGGGCTGCCCACCGCCAAGCACAACAGGGTCGTCGACGACCTCGACGGCGTGCGCGAGTTCATCGCCCACTACGGCGAGAACCGGCACTCCGTGGAGCACGAGATCGACGGCGTCGTCGTCAAGCTCGACGAGATCCGACTCCAGGGCCGCCTCGGCTCCACCGCGCGCGCCCCGCGCTGGGCCATCGCCTGGAAGTTCCCGCCCGAGGAGGTCAACACCAAGCTGGTGAACATCCTGGTGAGCGTGGGGCGCACGGGGCGGGCCACGCCGTATGCGCAGGTGGAGCCGGTGCAGGTGGCGGGCTCCGAGGTCGAGTTCGCCACGCTGCACAACCAGGAGGTCGTGAAGAAGAAGGGCGTGCTCATCGGGGACACCGTCGTCATCCGCAAGGCCGGTGACGTGATCCCCGAGATCCTCGGGCCCGTCGCCGACCTGCGCGACGGCAGCGAGCGGGAGTTCGTGATGCCCGCCGAGTGCCCCGAGTGCGGCACGGAGCTGCGGGCCATGAAGGAGGGCGACAAGGACCTGCGATGCCCCAACGCCCGTGGCTGCCCCGCCCAGTTGCGCGGGCGCCTGTTCTACCTCGGCGGCCGCGAGTGCCTGGACATCGAGAACTTCGGGCAGGTCGCCGCCGCCGCGCTCACCGCCCCGCTCGAACCCTCCGAGCCGCCCGTCGTCGACGAGGGCGACCTGTTCAGCCTCTCCATGGAGCAGTTGCTGCCCATCAGGGCATACGTCCTCGACCCGGACAGCGGGCTGCCCAAGCGCGACCCGAAGACCGGCGAGGAGAAGGTCGCCCGCGTCTTCGCCAACCAGAAGGGCGAGCCGAAGAAGAACGCGGTCGCGATGCTGGAGAACATCGCGGCGGCCAAGGACCGCCCGCTCGCCCGCTTCCTCAACGGTCTGTCGATCCGGCACGTCGGCCCGGTCGCCGCCCAGGCGCTGGCCCGCGAGTTCCGCTCCATCGACCGCATCGACCAGGCCAGCGAGGAGGAGCTCGCCGCCACCGAGGGCGTCGGCGGGATCATCGCCGCGTCCGTGAAGCAGTGGTTCGCCGAGGACTGGCACCGCGAGATCCTGCGCAAGTGGCGCGAGGCCGGGGTGCGCCTGGAGGACGAGGGGGCGGGCGAGGACGAGGGGCCCAGGCCGCTCGAAGGGCTCACCGTCGTCGTCACGGGCACGCTGCAGAACTACACGCGGGACGGCGCCAAGGAGGCCCTGCAGAGCAGAGGCGCCAAGGTGACCGGTTCCGTTTCCAAGAAGACGTCGTTCGTGGTCGTCGGGGAGAACCCCGGGTCCAAGTACGACAAGGCCGTGCAGGCGAAGGTTCCGGTTCTCGACGAGGACGGATTCGGCGTTCTGCTCGACCAGGGGCCCGAAGCCGCCGCCGAAGTGGCGCTTCCCGCGGAAGAACCGACCCAGGAGTAGCGGTTGAAGGCCACCCGATCGGCGCATACCAGATGCATACGGGTGGCCAGGCCGCAATCGGGCAACAGCGGTCGGGCACGGCCGTCTGGTGCCCGTGGAAGCGTTCCGCGGCCTAATGTTGAGTGTGTGCGTCTGCCATGTCCTGCTGCGGATGGGGCACATCTCCCGGTTCACGGAAAGGCCGGGGGAGCGGGCAGTGGATGTGGGCACCGCCGGCTGTGAGAGGGACGGGAATGGAACCGACCGAGAGCGCCGCCCCGGACTCACACCTGCGTCCGCGCCGCCGCCGGCGGCGCGCGGAGGCACACGAGAGCGGGGGCGACGGCAGCGAGAGCGGTCGCGGGGAGAACGAGCGCGGTGATGTGGTGAACTGGCGCAATTGGTGGCGCGACGCGGGACGCGTCCTGCTGCGCGCGGGCAGCGGCCGCCCCGGAGCGGCGCCCGGCCTGGCGCGCGGAGCCGGCAACCGGGCGGCCGGGGGCGGACCCGGCGCGCTGTTCGGCAAGGCGCGCGGGGCCGAGGACCCGTCGGCCGCGCGCGGCGGTGCCGGTCACCCGGGCGGGCCAACCGGCACCCGCCGGTCCAGGACGAAACCGCCCGGCGCGTCTTCCGCCGCCACGAACACCCCGGTCCCGTTCACCCCGGTCGCCACCGGCACCGGCGCCGCCGGACCGTCCGCCCCCGGCACCGTCGGCGTCGCGACCCCGGCCGGGAACCAGCTCGCCGGACAGGCCGACACCGGCTCCCGGGCCGCGGCGCCGCCGCTGCTGCCCGGCGCGATCGTCACCCTCGCCGCGGTCGTCCTCGGCGCCGGGTTCTACCGGGCCTTCGCGGGCCACCACGCGCTCTTCCCGTCCGGCACCGTCGGCTGGTCCCTCGCCGTCCTGACCGGCATCATCGTCGGCCACCTCGTCGCCCTCGGCCGCGACCGCTGGTGGGGCGGGACGGGCTCGGGCGCCGCCCTCACCCTCGCCGTCCTGCTCCTGTACGGCTGGGTGCCGGCCGGCATGGTCAGCCTCACCGTCGTCGTCCTCGTCGGCGCCGCACGCCGCCACCGCTGGCGCCAGGGCGCGCTGCACGGCTCCATCGACATCCTCGGCATCGGCGCGGGCGCCCTCGTCCTCGCCGCGTTCGGCCGCGTCCCGTCCGTCGAGTCCCCCTGGTCGCCGCAGACGTGGAGCTTCTCCGCGGTGCCCGAGATCGTCCTCGTGGCGGCCGCGTACCTGCTCGTCACGCGCGCGTTGCTCTGGTACGTGCACACGCCGCGCCCGGCCGGGCTGCCGACCCTGGCGCGGCCCGCGCTGCTCCGCCAGGGTCTCGTCGGGGTCGCGCTGCTCGGCATCGCGCCGCTGGTCTGCGTCGTCGCGATCGCCCTGCCGGTGCTGCTCCCGCTGTTCGCGATCCCGCTGGTCGCGCTGGACTCCACGCTGTGGATCGCGCGGGCCCGCGCCGAGGAGCAGTTGCGCGACCCGCTCACCGGGCTGCCCAACCGCCAGTGGCTCCTTGAGCGCACGTGGTCGGCGCTGACCGACGCCGAGCGGATCGGGGCGCGCAGCGCGCTCATGCTGATCGACCTCGACCGGTTCCGTTCGGTCAATGACACGCTCGGCCATCTCGCCGGTGACCGGCTCCTGCTGCAGATCGCCGACCGGCTGAGAGCGGCCCTGCCGCGCGGCGCGGAGGCGGCACGCATCGGCGGCGACGAGTTCGCCGTCCTGCTGCCCGTCGCCGACTCCACGACCTCCGCCTCGCGCGTCGCCCGCAACCTCGTCGCCGCGCTCGGCTCACCCCTCGACCTCGACGGGCTCACGCTCGTCCTGGAGGCCAGCGCCGGGCTCGCCGTCTTCCCCGACCACGCGCTCGAAGCCGAAGGGCTCCTGCGCCGCGCCGACGTCGCGATGTACCAGGCCAAGCGGGACCGTACGGGCGTGGAGGTGTACGAGTCCAAGCGGGACTCCAACACCCCCGACCGGCTCGGCCTCCTCGGCGATCTGCGACTCGCCCTGGACGCCGGGGACGTCGAGCTGCACTACCAGCCGAAGGTCCGCTTCGACGGCCAGGTCGCCGGGCTCGAAGCGCTCGTACGGTGGGTGCACCCCGAGCGCGGGAAGGTTCCGCCGGACGAGTTCATCGCCATCGCCGAGTCCTCCGGACTCATGCCGCACCTGACCGAGTACGTCCTGGACACCGCGCTCGCCCAGGTCGCCCGCTGGCGCGCCCAGGGCCTGCACGTGCCCGTCGCGGTCAACGTCTCGCCCAGGGACGTGCACACCCCCGGCTTCGCGGGCGCCGTCGCCGCGCGCCTCGCCCGCCACGGCGTCCCGGCCGGGTCGCTGCAACTGGAGATAACGGAGCACGTGCTCCTGGAGGACCCGCAGCGCGCCGCCGACACCCTCGCCGGGCTCACCGGGCACGGCGTGAAGATGTCCCTGGACGACTTCGGCACCGGTTACTCCTCCCTCGTCCACCTGCGGCGCCTGCCGGTGAGCGAGCTGAAGATCGACCGCTCGTTCGTGGCCCGGCTCGCCGTGGACACCGAGGACGCGGAGATCGTCCGCTGCACCGTCGACCTCGCCCACTCCCTCGGGCTGCTCGTCGTCGCCGAGGGCGTCGAGGACGACGAGACGTGGGAGCGCTTGCGCGACCTCGGGTGCGACGCGGTGCAGGGCTGGCTCGTCGCCGCCGCGATGCCGCCGGACGAGACGACGGCCTGGCTGCGGGCGCGCGGATCGCGCGGCTGGCAGCGCACACCGGCGGCGCTCCCGGCGGTCCCGGGGGACGATCCGCACCCCCTCGGCTGAGGGCGGGTACGGGCACGGGGTCGGGCCCCATAGGATTGGGGCCAAACCACACACTCCCACCCTGAGGATCGCTGCATGCCTGGCATCACGCGCGAGGAGGTCGCCCACCTCGCCCGGCTGGCGCGTCTGGAGCTGAAGCCCGAAGAGCTCGACCACTTCGCCGGCCAGCTCGACGACATCATCGGCGCGGTCGCCCGCGTCAGCGAGGTCGCCGACCAAGACGTACCGCCGACCTCCCACCCGCTGCCGCTGACCAACGTCATGCGCGCGGACGAGGTCCGTCCGTCGCTCACCCCCGAGCAGGCGCTCTCCGGCGCCCCGGCCCAGGAGCAGCAGCGTTTCAAGGTGCCGCAGATCCTGGGGGAGGACTAATCACCATGACGGACATCATCAAGCTCACCGCCGCCCAGACCGCCGAGAAGATCGCTTCCGGCGAGCTGACGGCCGTCGAGGTCACCGAGGCCCACCTGGCCCGGATCGAGGCCGTCGACGAGAAGGTCCACGCCTTCCTGCACGTCGACCGCGAGGGTGCCCTCGCGCAGGCCCGCGCCGTCGACGACAAGCGCGCCAAGGGCGAGAAGCTCGGCCCGCTGGCCGGCGTCCCGCTCGCGCTGAAGGACATCTTCACCACCGAGGGCGTCCCGACCACGGTCGGCTCCAAGATGCTCGAGGGCTGGATCCCGCCGTACGACGCGACGGTCACCAAGAAGCTGAAGGCGGCCGACGTCGTCATCCTCGGCAAGACCAACATGGACGAGTTCGCCATGGGGTCCTCCACCGAGAACAGCGCCTACGGCCCGACCGGCAACCCCTGGGACCTCACCCGCATCCCCGGTGGCTCCGGCGGCGGTTCCTCCGCCGCGCTCGCCGCCTTCGAGGCCCCGCTCGCCATCGGCACGGACACGGGCGGATCGATCCGTCAGCCCGCCGCCGTCACCGGCACCGTCGGCGTCAAGCCCACGTACGGCGGCGTCTCGCGGTACGGCATGGTCGCGTTCTCGTCCTCCCTGGACCAGGGCGGGCCCTGTGCCCGTACGGTCCTGGACGCCGCGCTGCTCCACGAGGTCATCGCCGGGCACGACCCGCTCGACTCGACCTCCATCGACGCGCCGGTCCCGCCGGTCGTCGAGGCCGCGCGCAACGGCTCGGTGCAGGGCATGCGCGTCGGCGTCGTCAAGCAGTTCCGCGGCGAGGGCTACCAGGCCGGTGTCGTGCAGCGCTTCGACGAGTCGGTCGAGCTGCTGAAGTCGCTCGGCGCCGAGATCGTCGAGCTGGACTGCCCGACGTTCGACCTGGCGCTGTCCGCGTACTACCTGATCGCGCCGTCCGAGTGCTCCTCGAACCTCGCCCGGTTCGACGCCATGCGCTACGGCCTGCGCGTCGGCGACGACGGCACGCACTCCGCCGAGGAGGTCACCGCCCTCACCCGCGAGGCCGGCTTCGGCGACGAGGTCAAGCGCCGCATCATCCTGGGCACGTACGCGCTCAGCTCCGGCTACTACGACGCGTACTACGGCAGCGCCCAGAAGGTCCGCACGCTCATCACCCGCGAGTTCGAGGCCGCGTTCGAGACCGTGGACGTCATCGTCTCGCCGACGACGCCGACCACCGCCTTCCCGATCGGCGAGCGCGCCGACGACCCGATGGCGATGTACCTCGCGGACCTGTGCACCATCCCGACCAACCTGGCCGGCAACGCCGCCATGTCGCTGCCCTGCGGCCTGGCGCCCGAGGACGGCCTGCCGGTCGGCCTGCAGATCATCGCTCCCGCCATGAAGGACGACCGCCTGTACAAGGTGGGTGCCGCCGTCGAGGCCGCCTTCGTGGAAAAGTGGGGGCACCCGCTGCTCGAGGAGGCTCCGTCGCTGTGAGTGCACTTGGTAAGGCCAAGGGATTCAAGAAGTCCAAGTCCGGCACGTACCTGTCGATCGGGACGACCGCGTTCGGCGCGATCAGCGTCCTGAAGCAGGCCAAGAAGGCGCGCACGGAGAACGACACGCTCCGGCTCGTCGACGCCGTCGTCTCCGCCGCCGCCATCGCCACCGGCCTCGCCCTGCTGCTGCGCGAGCTCAAGCGCATCGGCGACGACGACGTCCTGCTGGGCTGAGAGGGAAGTACCAACACCGTGACTGCCACGACCACCCCCGAGCTGCTTCCCTACGAGGAGGCGCTCGCGTCGTACGACCCGGTCATGGGCCTCGAGGTCCATGTCGAGCTCGGTACGAAGACGAAGATGTTCTGCGGCTGCTCCACCGAGCTGAAGCAGGGCCCCAACAGCCAGACCTGTCCCACCTGTCTCGGCCTGCCCGGCGCCCTGCCCGTGGTCAACGAGATCGGCGTCGAGTCCGCCATCAAGATCGGCCTCGCGCTGAACTGCGAGATCGCCGAATGGTGCCGCTTCGCCCGGAAGAACTACTTCTATCCGGACATGCCGAAGAACTTCCAGACCTCCCAGTACGACGAGCCGATCGCCTACAACGGCTACCTCGACGTGCAGCTGGAGGACGGCGAGGTCTTCCGCGTGGAGATCGAGCGCGCCCACATGGAGGAGGACACCGGCAAGTCGACGCACGTCGGCGGTGCCACGGGCCGCATCCACGGCGCCTCGCACTCGCTCCTCGACTACAACCGCGCCGGCATCCCGCTCATCGAGATCGTCACCAAGCCGATCGAGGGCGCGGGCGAGCGCGCCCCCGAGGTCGCGAAGGCGTACGTCGCCGAGCTGCGCGAGGTCATCAGGGCGCTCGGCGTCTCCGAGGCCCGCATGGACAAGGGCCAGATGCGCTGCGACGTCAACCTCTCCCTGCGGCCCCACGGCCGCGAGGAGTTTGGCACGCGCTCCGAGACGAAGAACGTCAACTCGCTGCGTTCCGTCGAGCGTGCCGCGCGCTACGAGATCCAGCGCCACGCCGCCGTCCTGCGCTCGGGCGGCACCATCGTGCAGGAGACCCGTCACTTCCACGAGGACGACGGCTCCACCACGTCGGGCCGCATCAAGGACAACGCCGAGGACTACCGGTACTTCCCGGAGCCCGACCTCGTCCCCGTCGCCCCGTCCCGCGAGTGGGTCGAGGCGCTGCGCGCCGAACTCCCCGAGCTGCCGCTCGCCCAGCGCAACCGGCTGATCGAGGAGTGGGGCATCTCCGCCCACGACATGCAGTCGATCCGCAACGCGGGTGCCATCGGCCCGATCGTCGCCACGATCAACGCCGGTGCGGACGCCGCGTCCGCGCGCAAGTGGTGGATGGGCGAGCTGGCCCGCAACGCCAACGAGCAGGGCGTCGAGCTGGGCGAACTGCCCATCACGCCCGAGCACGTGGCGCGCGTCTCCGAGCTCGTCGCCAAGGGCGACCTCAACGACAAGCTCGCCCGTCAGGTCATCGACGGCGTCCTCAAGGGCGAGGGCACGCCCGACGAGGTCGTCGACAAGCGCGGCCTGAAGGTCGTGTCGGACGAGGGCGCGCTGTCCACCGCTGTGGACGAGGCGATCGCCGCCAACGCGGGGATCGTCGCGAAGATCCAGTCCGGCAAGGTCGCCGCTGCGGGGGCCCTGGTGGGGGCCGTGATGAAGGCGACCCGGGGTCAGGCCGACGCGGCGCGCGTCAAGGAGCTGATCCTGGAGAAGTTGGGCGTCAGCGAGGGCTGAGCCTCGTGGTTCCGGAGGGGCTGGACATGTCCGGCCCCTCCGGCGTTCGAGGGCCCGTGGAACGGAGCGGTGCACTGAGTACGACCTCGGCCGAGATCCTGGCCATCGGCCTCCTCCTGGCCACGCTGGCCTTCGCGGTGCTGCGGCCCCGTGGCTGGCCGGAGGCCGTCGCCGCCGTGCCCGCCGCCGGGATCGCCATCGGCATCGGCGCCGTCAGCCCCGACCACGCCTGGTCCGAGACCAAGGAACTCCTCCCCGTCGTCGGCTTCCTCGCCGCGATCCTGCTGCTCGCGCAACTCTGCGCCGACGACGGCCTGTTCAAGGCCGCCGGTGACGCGGTCGCACGGGCCTGTCACGGCAGTCCGACGCGGATGCTCGGCGGGGTCTTCGCGGTGGCCGCCGCCGTCACCGCCGTCCTCAGCCTGGACGCCACCGTCGTCCTGCTCACCCCGGTCGTCTTCGCGACGGCCGCGCGGATCGGGGCGAGCCCGCGCCCGCACGTCTACGCCAGCGCCCACCTCGCCAACTCGGCGTCGCTGCTGCTGCCCGTCTCCAACCTCACGAACCTGCTGGCGTTCACGGCGAGCGGGCTGACGTTCAGCCGGTTCGCGGCGCTCATGGCGCTGCCGTGGCTGCTCGCGATCGGCATCGAGTACGTCGTGTTCCGCCGGTACTTCGCCGACGATCTCGGGGCGCCGGCGCACGATCCCGACCCCGAGGACCCCACCCCCGTACCGGTGTTCACGCTGGTGGTCCTCGCGCTGACGCTCGTCGGGTTCGTCGTCACGTCGTTCGCGGGGATCGAACCGCTGTACGCCGCGTGCGCGGGCGCGCTCGTGCTCGGCGTCCGGTCCCTCGCCCGCCGCCGCTCCACCCCGGGCGAGCTGTTCAAGGCGCTCAACCTGCCGTTCTGCCTCTTCGTCCTCGCCCTCGGCGTCGTGGTCAGGGCCGTCGTGGACAACGGGCTCGGCGACGGCATCGCCCACGTCCTGCCCGACGGAACGTCCCTGCTTACGCTGCTCGCGGTCGCCGGGGTCGCCGCCGTGGTCGCCAACCTCATCAACAACCTGCCCGCGATCCTGGCGCTGCTCCCCGCCGTCGCCCCGGCCGGTCCCGGACCGGTGCTCGCCGCGCTGATCGGCGTCAACCTCGGCCCGAACCTCACCTACGTCGGCTCGCTCGCGACCCTGCTGTGGCGACGCATCGTGCACGCCCACGGCACCGAACCCGACCTCGGCGGCTTCACCCGGCTCGGGCTGCTCACGGTGCCCGCGACGCTGCTCGCCTCGACGGTGGCGCTCTGGGCGGGGCTGCTCGTCCTGGCCTAGCGGTTCCCCGGCCCGGCGGTTGGACCTTTGTCCCGAACGCTTGGACGTTTACGTTTCGGCTGGTTCTCGTACTTCCCCGGGACATCTGGCGTGGCTACCGTCCCCGCCGAACCAGCCAATGGGCCGATTGCGGACCATTACGTACGGAGGTCGTCGCGTGTCCCCGGAGTCCCCTGAGTTGTCCCGCCGACGCCTCATGGCCGTCGGCGGGGGCGCGCTCGGCGCCGCCGCCGTCGGGTCCTTCCTGCCGCCCTCGCTCCAGCAGGCCGTCGCCGCCCAGGCGAAGCACGGCGCGCCGCCGAAGGGCGGGCTCGACGCCATCGAGCACGTCGTCATCCTGATGCAGGAGAACCGGTCGTTCGACCACTACTTCGGAACCCTGCGCGGCGTCCGCGGCTTCGGCGACCGCAACGCGATCCGGCTGCCCGGCGGCACCAGCGTGTTCGAGCAGCCAGGAGCGCTCCGCACCGTCCTGCCCTTCCCCGTACGGGAAGCGGCGGCGGCGCAGAAGAAGGACCTCCAGTACATAGGCGCCCTCGACCACTCCTGGTTCGGCGGCGCCAAGGCCGCGCACGGCGGCTGGCACGACGGGTGGATCACCGCGAAGACCGCCGCCACGATGGCGTACTACACGCGCGAGGACATCCCGCTGCACTACGAACTCGCCGACACCTTCACCGTCTGCGACGCCTACCACTCCTCCATCCACTCCTCGACCTCCCCCAACCGCAACCACCTGTGGAGCGGCAAGACCGGGAACGAGCCGCTGACCGGGGCCCGTGCCGTCGGCAACGACGCCTACGACGAGGGCACGCACCCCGGCTACGACTGGGGCACGTACGCCGAGCGCCTGGAGAAGGCGGGCGTGAGCTGGCAGACGTACACCGAGTGGGAGAACTTCACCGACAACCAGATCGAGTTCTTCGCCACCTTCAAGGCGATCGCGAGGAAGGCGCTGGTCAAGACCGGTCTCACCTATATGGAGGCGTTCTACGCGAAGGTGCGCGACGCCGCCGACGCGAGCGCCAGGGACACGCTGTTCGCCCTCCTGGAGGAGGGCGTGGCGACGCTGGACCGGCGGGAGCGGTCGCTGTTCGAGCGCGGGCTGCGGCGCGTGCCGACCGGTCAGCTGGCCGCGACCTTCGCGCGTGACGTCGCGCGCGGAAAGCTGCCGCGCGTCTCCTACCTCGTACCGTCCGCGGTCGACTCGGAGCACCCCTCCGTCTCCTCACCCATCCACAGCGCGACCATCGTCTACAAGGTGCTCGACGCGCTCGCCTCGCACCCCGAGGTGTGGCGCAAGACCGCCGTCTTCATCAACTACGACGAGAACGACGGCTTCTTCGACCACGTACCGCCGCCCGTGCCCGGCCCGGACGTCGCCGACGAGCACTGGCAGGGGGTGCCGACCGGGCTCGGCATCCGGGTGCCGATGCTCGTCGTCTCGCCGTGGACCGTGGGCGGATACGTGTGTTCGGAGGTCTTCGACCACACCTCCGTGATCCGCTTCCTGGAGCAGTGGACCGGCGTGCGCGAGCCCAACATCAGCGCGTGGCGCCGCCAGGTCGCCGGTGACCTCACCGGCGCCTTCGACTTCCGCCACGGCCACCGGCAGCCCGAGGTCGAGCAGCCGGGGCCGATCCCCGCGTTCACCGGCCGCTGGGCGCCGCAGCCGCCCGCGAAGCAGTCGATGCCGGTGCAGGAGCCCGGCACCCGGCCGGCCCGCGCGCTGCCCTACCAGCCGGACGCCCACGCGCGCGTGCACGAGCGGGAACTGGTGCTCACCCTCACCAACACCGGGCGCTCCAGCGCGCACTTCGCGCTCTACCCGTACGCGGGCGAGTACGCGGCGCCGCAGCACTACGACGTCCGCCGCGAGGCGACCGTGACGGTGCCGGTGCGTGACGGCGCGTACGACTTCGTGGTGACGGGGCCCAACGGGTTCCGGCGCGAGTTCCGAGGGCGTACGGACTCCGGCGTCGACGTCACCACGAGCGTGGACGCACGCGCGCGTGCCGTGCGCATCCGTGTGCGCGGCACGGGGGAGAGGGCGCGGACGGTCGTCGTAGGGAAGCGGACCGTCACGGTCCGGCCCGGCAGGACCGTCACCGTCGTCCACGGGACGGGGAAGGCGCACGGCTGGTACGACGTCGAGGTCACGGCCGGTGAAGCGTTCCGGCGGCGGCTGGCCGGGCATATCGAGGACGGGCGACCGAGTGTGTCGGGCTGACCGGTGTGCGGCGCGGTGCAGCACGGATCAGACGCCGGAGTACGTATGTGAGTAAGGACACGAAAGCGACAAAGGATCACTTCTGCCTGCAAGAGTGACTGGCTCTTGCTCACGTGTTTCTTTGCGGGCTCGTTCGATCGATATCAGCCGATCACCGACTGCTCCCGGTAAAGATCCCCCAGACCCCAGGGAGCACTCCGTGGCCGCACTCGCACGGTGGTGTGTCAGGCACCGGCTCGTCGTCGTCCTGCTGTGGCTGCTCGCGCTCGGTGGCACGAGCGCGGCGGCCGCCGTCGCCGGATCCGCCTACTCGAACGACTACGAGGCGCCCGGCACCGAGTCGGGCCGGGCCACCCACCTCCTCGACGAGGGGTTCTCCGGGCTCGGCGGCGACAGCGACACCGTCGTCTGGCACATGGAGAACTCCACGGTCCGGGCCGCCGACGTCGAGACCGCCATGAGCAACACGCTCACCCAGATAGGCGAACTTCCCGGCGTCTCCTCCGTCGTCTCCCCGTACGAGGACCGCGGCGCCGGCCAGATCAGCGCCGACGGGCACACCGCCTACGCCACGATCACCTTCGCCGCGCAGGCCGACGACATCCCGCGCGGCCAGGCACAGGCCGTCGTCGACACCGCCCGCGACGCCGAGACGCACGGGCCCGACGGGCTCCAGGTCGAGCTGGGCGGCAGCGCCGTCGCCCTCACCGAGCCGACCTCCGCGCACCTGTCCGAGATCATCGGGATCGCCGTCGCCGCCGTCGTGCTCTTCCTGGCCTTCGGCTCGCTCGCCGCCGCCGCGCTGCCCATCGCCACCGCCCTGATCGGCGTCGGCACCGCCTACGCGGGCATCGGCCTGCTCGGCCACGCCATGACCGTCGCCGACTTCGCGCCGATGCTCGGCATGCTCGTCGGGCTCGGCGTCGGCATCGACTACGCGCTGTTCATCGTGACCCGGCACCGGCGCGGACTGAAGCGCGGCCTGCCGGTCGCCGTCGCCGCCGAACGGGCCGTCGCCACCACCGGCCGCGCCGTCGTCTTCGCGGGCGCCACCGTCTGCATCGCGCTGCTCGGCATGCTCATCCTGCGCCTGAGCTTCCTCAACGGGGTCGCGATCGCCGCGTCCGTGACCGTACTGCTCACCGTCGCCGCCTCCGTGACCCTGCTGCCGGGGCTGCTCTCCTTCATCGGCATGCGGGCCCTGTCGCGGCGCGAGCGGCGCAGGCTCACCGAGCACGGGCCCGAACCGGAGCTGCCGACCGGGCTCGCCGCCCGCTGGGCCGCCTTCGTCGAACGCCACCCGAAGCTGCTCGGCGGCATCGCCCTCGCCGTCGTCACCGTCCTCGCACTGCCCACCCTCTCCCTCCACCTCGGCACCTCCGACCAGGGCAACAACGCGAAGTCCAGCACCACCCGGCAGGCGTACGACCTGCTCGCGAGCAGCTTCGGACCCGGCGTCAACGGGCCGCTGACGCTGGTCAGCGAGGTGGACGGGGCCAAGGACAAGGCCGCACTCGGACGGCTGGCGAACGATCTCCGCGACACCGAGGGCGTCGCCGCCGTCTCCCCGGTCACGTACAACGACGACGACACCACCGCCTACCTCACCGTCGTGCCGTCCTCCGCCCCGCAGTCCGACCGGACCAGCGGCCTCGTTGACCGGCTGCGCGCCGACGTCGTGCCCGACGCCGAACGCGGCACCTCCCTCGACGTGCAGGTCGGCGGCGTCACCGCCAGCTACGACGACTTCGCCGGGGTCGTCGTCGGCAAGCTGCCGCTCTTCGTGGGCGTCGTCATCGGGCTCGGCTGCCTCCTGCTGCTGCTCGCCTTCCGCTCGCTCGGCATCCCGCTCAAGGCCGCCGCGATGAACGTCGCCGCCGTCGCCTCCGCCTTCGGTGTCGTCGTCGCCGTCTTCCAGTGGGGCTGGGGCAGCGACCTCCTCGGCCTCGGCCGCTCCGGGCCCATCGAACCGTTCCTGCCCGTCATCATGGTCTCGGTCCTCTTCGGCCTCTCCATGGACTACCAGGTCTTCCTCGTCAGCCGGATGTACGAGGAATGGCTGGAGACCGGCGACAACCGGCGCGCCGTCCGCATCGGACTCGCCGAGACCAGCCGGGTGATCAACTCGGCGGCCGTCATCATGATCTCCGTCTTCCTCGCCTTCGTGCTCAGCGGCGACCGGGTCATCGCCATGTTCGGCATCGCGCTGGCCGCCGCCGTCGCCGTCGACGCGTTCATCCTCCGTACGCTCCTCGTCCCCGCCCTCATGCACCTGCTCGGCGGCGCCAACTGGTGGCTGCCCCAGTGGCTCGACCGGCGGCTGCCTCGGCTCAGCATCGAACCGCCGGAGTGCCGCGCGGCGGCGAATGCGAAGATCCCCGGGCAGCGCGGCGCACGGGGCGACGCGCTGGACGACGTAGCCATGTGAGCTTTCCGAGCTCGCTCTTGAGCTTTGTGAGGTGCCTGATGTACGCGATACCGCTGGGGGACGGCAGTGCTGAGCTGCGGCCGCTGGAGACCTGGCATGCGGAGGAGTTCCTGCGCCACCTCGATCGCGGCCGCGACCACATCGGGCAGTTCATCCCGTTCGGCAAGGACGCCGTCGACGTCGAGTCCTCCCGCGCGCTCCTGCGGCGCTGGGCCGAGAAGCGGGTCGCCGACAACGGGGGCCTGCACGGGATCTGGCTGGACGGCGTCCTCGTCGGCGGCGTCCTGTTCCGGATCTTCGACGCGGCCCAGGGGAACTGCGAGGTCGGCTGCTGGCTGGAGCCCGCGGCCACCGGGCGCGGGCTCATCACCCGCGCCGCCCGCCTCCTCATCGACTGGGCGGTCGAGGAGCGCGGCATCCACCGCGTCGAGTGGCAGGCGGCGGCGGGCAACACGGCAAGCATCGCCGTCGCGCGCCGCCTCGGCATGAAGCGGGACGGGGTTCTGCGCGAGGCCAACCTCTACGGCGGCGTCCGTCACGACGAGGAGATCTGGTCGGTGCTCGCGCCGGAGTGGCGCGCGGCGCGGGGTGCGGCAGGCGGCTCGCACGAGGAGCGTTAAGCGGAGGAGGAGCGTTAATACACCTCTCAGACTCCGTCCGTACGGTGCGCAGCATGGATACGAAGACTGATGCGCAGCCCGACGCCACCGAGCGGAAGGAGAACGAGGAGGCCGTCGAGGCGACGGAGACCCCCGCGGCCGTGGAGGCCGCTGAGGCCGCCGAGGCGGAGGGCGACGCCCCGGCCGCGCCCCGCGCGACCGGTGTCGGGCAGGGCGCCGGCGCCATCGTCTCCGTAGGACTCGGCATCGTCGCGCTCAGCGGCAACTGGCTCGGCACCGTCGCCTCGGCCCGCGAGTCCCTCATCGGCCAGCTCAACACCGCCCAGACCGCGAGCGTCGCCAAGCAGGTCTCCGAGGTCTACGGCGACGCCTGGCACGCCGCCGCCCTCGTCGGCGGGGCCTTCGCACTGATCGCGCTGATCGTCGGCGCGTTCGTCCTGGCGCGGCCCGCGTTCGGGGCGCCCGGCAAGGCGCAGGCCGCCTGGATCAAGTCGACCGCCTGGGCCGGTGTCTCCCTCGGCGTCCTCGGACTGCTGCTCGCCGTGGCGAAGTACACGGACCTGCTGCTCGGCCTGCCGAAGACGAGCTGAGCCCGGCCCTAGGCGCCCACGCGGGGTGCCTTAGGCGGTCGGACCCGTCCGGCGCCGGGCGTCTAAGGCACCCCCGACCTCGCATAAGGCACCCCGGACCTCGAACATGCGGCACTCTCCCGATGTGGCGCACCCCCCTGGGAGACGAGAGTTGAGGCATCGCGGAGAACGCACCGCGAGAACCACAACGGATCCGCGACCTCCGCGGACGATCGTCACCAGGGAGACGAGATGTTCGAGTACGAACTGCACCAGGCCCACTCCGCCGAACTCATCGAGCGCGCCCGGTCCTACCGTCTGGCCCGCGCCGCCCGTGCCGCCGCCAAGGCCCGCCGAGCCGAGCACCGATCGGCGGACCAGGAGGCCGAGGGGCGGGTGATCACCCACCGGTCGCGCCGACAGCGTGCCCCGCGCACCGCGTGAACGCGACGCCCCGGCCGGGGGGAACCGGGAACCCGGGGACCAGGAACGGGGGGACCGGAAACGGGGGGATCAGGAACGGGGGACGCAGATCGGGGGAGTCGAACGGGGAGGGCGCACTGCCTGGCGCCCTCCCTCTCGGCGCCCTGGCTCCGCGCGCCGAGGGGGCTGCTGTCCTGCCGCGTGGGGTTCTTGCCCTGGGCTTTGAGAGCCCCGCTGTCCCCCCGCCCGGCGCTCTAGTTCCGCGCCCCGAAAAGGCCGTCGGTGACTCGTATTCGTGTGCGATGCTCGGCGGTGTGGAGACCAGGTCCGTCAGTCCGGTGTTTGTCGGGCGCGCCGATGAGCTGGGCGTACTGAACACCGCCCTTGCCCGTGCCGTCGAGGGCGCGCCCCAGGCGCTGCTGCTCGGGGGTGAGGCCGGGGTCGGCAAGACCCGGCTCGTCGAGGAGTTCGCCGCCGGGGCCTGCCGGGACGGCGCCGTCGTCGTCACCGGCGGCTGCGTCGAGATCGGCGCCGACGGGCTGCCCTTCGCCCCCTTCTCGGCCGCGCTGCGCGCACTGCGCCGCAAACTGCCCGAGGAGTTCGCCGCCGCCGCCGCCGGACGCGAGGACGAACTGGCGCGGCTGCTGCCGGAGTTGAGCGACCCCGGCACCCGCGGCCTGGACGGCCGGGGCGACGAGAGCGCCACCGCCCGCCTCTTCGAACTCACCGCGCGCCTCCTGGAGCGCGTCGCCGCCGAGCACACCGTCGTGGTCGTCCTCGAAGACCTGCACTGGGCCGACGCCTCCACCCGCCACCTCCTGTCGTACCTCTTCCGCACCCTGCGCAGCGGCCGCCTCGCCGTCGTCGCCACCTACCGCGCCGACGACGTCCACCGCCGC
The DNA here is from genome assembly GCF_040644575.1 of Streptomyces sp. NPDC046939. Lineage (NCBI taxonomy): Bacteria > Bacillati > Actinomycetota > Actinomycetes > Kitasatosporales > Streptomycetaceae > Streptomyces > Streptomyces sp. NPDC046939. The sequence continues at coordinate 221,934 of NZ_JBEYWV010000004.1, read as the reverse complement.
CACCCGCTGCGCCCCCTGCTCGCCGAACTCGACCGCCTGCGCACCGTCACCCGCATCGAGCTGGGCCGCCTCGCCCGCGGCGAAGTGGCCCGCCAGATCGCCGGGATCATGGCGGCGGAGCCCGAACCGGCCCTGGTCGACGACATCTTCCGCCGCTCCGACGGCAACGCCTTCTTCGTCGAGGAACTCGCCGTCTCCGCCGCCCAGGGCTGTGCCACCGGGCTCACCGACTCCCTGCGCGACGTCCTCCTCGTCCGCGTGGAATCGCTGCCCGAGTCCGCCCAGCGCGTCTGCCGGATCTGCGCCGAGGGCGGTTCGACCGTCGAGTATCCGCTGCTCGCCGCCGTCGCCCGGCTCGGCGAGGACGAACTCATCGAGGCGCTGCGCGCCGCCGTCGGCGCCAACATCCTGCTCGCCACCGAGGACGGCGACGGCTACCGCTTCCGCCACTCCCTGGTCCGCGAGGCCGTCAGCGACGACCTGCTTCCCGGCGAACGCTCCCGCCTCAACCGCCGCTACGCCGAGGCTTTGGAGGCCGACCCCGCGCTCGTCCCCGCCGACGCCCGCGCCATGCGCCTCGCCACGTACTGGTACCACGCCCACGACCCGGCCAAGGCGCTGCCCGCCGTCCTCGCCGCCAGTGCCGAGGCGCGCCGCCGCCACGCCTACTCCGAACAACTCCGCCTCCTGGAACGGGCGATGGAGCTGTGGGACGGCGCCCCGGAGTCCATCCGCGCCGAGCTCCGCATGGGCGACTACTCCGAGACCTACCCCGCCTGCGACTGCGATCCCGCCACCACCCCGCTCAGCTACCTCGACCTCATGGGTGAAGCCGCCGTCGCCGGCCGCCTGTGCGGCGAACGCGAACGCGCCCTGAAGATCAGCAAGCGCGCCATCCGCCTCCTCGACGAGGCCGCCATGCAGGGCGAGGGCGACCCGCTGCGCGCCGCCTGGTTCTGGATCCAGCGCTCCCGCATCAGCTCCCACACCGGGCGCGGCGACGGCTGGGACGAGATAGCCACCGCCCAGGAGCTGGTCCGCGGCCTGCCACCGTCCGCCGTCCACGCCCAGGTCCTCGCGCACGCCGCCTCCTGGGGGATGCTGCACAGCCCCGGCGCCGAGACCCTCGCCGCCGCCGAACGCGCCGTCGAGTATGCCCACATGGTCGGCGACGAGGAGACCGAACTCCACGCCCGGCTCATCCTCGGCGGCCTCCTCGTGGACGCCGGCGCCATCGAGCAGGGCTTCGCCGAGATGTACACCGTCCGCGCCCGCTCCGGCGACCTCGGTCTCATCGCCCGCATCAACAACGTCAACATCAACCTGCCCTCCTGCCTCGAAGGCGCGGGCCGCTCCGAGGAATCCGTCCGCATCTGCGACGAGGGCATCGACCTGTGCCGCCGCTACGGCCTCACCGACACCAAGGGCTGGGTCCGCGCCAACAAGGCCGAGTCCCTCCTCTCCCTCGGCCGCTGGGACGACGCCGTCAAGGCCGCCGACTGGACCCGCCGCTCCTCCCTCAGCGCCAAGCCCCGCGGCACCTCCTGCGTCCACCTCGCCTTCATCGCGCTCCACCGCGGCGCCTTCCAGGAGGCCGCCGGGCACCTCAAGGCCGCCCACGAGCACTACGGCACCCACGACCCCATGCCGCAGTACGCCCTGCCCCTCGCCCATCTCGCCCTCGCTCTCGCCGCCGCCCAGGGCCGCGTCCTCGACGCCCGCGCCGAACTCGCCCGCGTCACCTCCGCGGGCCTGCCACCCTCCATGCACCGCTACATCTGGCCCCTCCTGCGCACCGCCGCCGCCGCTGAGGCCGACGCCCGCGGGCTGCCCGCCGCCGACCCCGGCCGCGCCGAAGCCCTCGCCCGCATCCGCGACGCCGCCAAACTCCAGGCCACCCCGGTTCCCGTCTGGCACGCCCACGAGCTGTGGGTGCGGGCCGAACTCGCCCGCGCCGAGGGCCGCGACACCCCCGACGACTGGTCCGCCGTCGTCACCGCCCTCGAACCCCTCGGCCGCCCCTACGACCTGGCCCGCGCCCGCCTCCGCCTCGCCGAGTCCCTCCTCCTGTCCACCACCCCTTCCGACCCCGGCGCCGATTCCGACCGTGGTTCCGACCGAGAATCCGACCGTGACCGCGCCACCGAGCTGCTCCGGCTCGTCGGCGCCGTCGCCGACCATCTGGGCGCCCGGCCCCTCGCCGAGTCCGTCGCCCTGCTCGCCCAGCGCGCCCGGCTCAGCCTCACCTCCGCCGCGCCCCGCCGTGACGCCCCGGCCCCCTCACGCGAGGACTTCGGCCTCACCAGCCGCGAACGCGACGTCCTGCGCCTCGTCACCGCCGGCCGCACCAACCGGCAGATCGCCGAGGAACTCTTCATCTCCCCGAAGACCGCCAGCGTCCACGTCTCCAACATCCTCGCCAAGCTGGGCGTCGCGGGCCGGGGAGAGGCGGCCGCCCTCGCCCACCGCCTGCACCTGTTCCCCGAGCAACCTGTCCTGGTGCCGCCCGGCACCGCGACCTGACCGCCTCCGCCACGCCCCGCCGTACGCTGGACGGAGGGCCGGCCGCCGCGCCGTCCGCCCACCACCTGGAGGCGCCGTGTTCAACATGCTCGAACAGCTCTTCGCCCCCGGCCGCAAGCACACCGACGACGAGCGCAAGCGCCTGGAGTTGACCCGCGTCGACCTGAACGACGGCGACCCCGGCCGCGGCCCGATAGACCTGGAGTCCGGAAAGGTGACGGTCCGCCGCCCCCGTACCGGACCGGCGGCCGACGAGGCCCCCGGGGATCCGGCTAGCTGACCTTCAGCTCCAGGATCCGGTCGTCCCCCTTGCTCGGTGTGCCCCGCGAATCCGTCTCGCTCGTCACCAGCCACAGCTTGTCACCGCCCGCCGCGACCACCGTACGCAGCCGCCCGTACTTCCCCTCCAGGAACGCCTGGGGTTCGTGCGCCTCCTTGGCGCCGTCCAGCGGGATGCGCCACAGGCGCTCGCCTCTCAGGCCGGCCATCCAGATCGACCCCTTGGCGTAGGCGATGCCGCTGGGTGAGGCGTCCGCCGTGTGCCACTGCGCGATCGGGTCGTGGTAGCCGGAGCCGCCGCCCTTGCCCTCGGCGTCGGGCCAGCCGTAGTTGTCACCCGCCACGATGTTGTTCAGCTCGTCCCAAGTGTCCTGGCCGAACTCCGAGGCCCACAGCCGCTTGTCCTTGTCCCAGGCCAGGCCCTGCACATTGCGGTGGCCGTAGGAGTAGACGGGGGAATCGCCGAAGGGGTTGCCCGGCGCCGGGTCGCCGTCCGGGGTCAGGCGCAGCACCTTGCCGCCCGGGGACTTCTTGTCCTGGGCCAGCTCCGTCCGGTACGTCTCACCCGTGCCCACGTACAGCAGGTCGTCCGGGCCGAACGCGATCCGGCCACCGTTGTGGTTCGTGCCCTTGGGGATGCCCTTGAAGACCGTGTCCGGCGCGCCCAACTGCTCGCCCGCGGGCTTCTTCTCGTCGTAGATCATCCGCGCGATGCGGTTGTCCGACTCCGTCGTGAAGTACGCGTAGACCATGTGGTCCGAGGCGTAGGAGGGCGAGAGGGCGAGGCCCAGGAGACCGCCCTCGCCGCCCGGGGCGACCCCCGGCACCGAGCCGAGCTCCGTCTTCTCGCCGGTCTCCGTGTCGACGCGGGTGATCGTCCCCTCGTCCCGCGACGAGACCAGCAGGTCCCCCTCGGGGAGCGGGGCCAGGCCCCACGGTGACGTGAGGTCCCTGGCCACCGTGCGCCCGACGGTCACCGAGCCCTTGGCCGGCGGGGTGTCACCGGGCCTCGGCGAGGTCGAGGACGTGCCGGAGCCGCCGGCGCTCGGCGCGGAGGTGCTGTTCTTGTCCGGCCGCCCGTCGTCGCCGGAGGAGCACCCCGCCGTGAACAGGAACGCGGCACAGGCGGCCACGGCCAGTGCGGGCCGCACAGCGTGACGTTGCTGACGTTGCACGATCAAGGTCCCTTCGACGCGACGGTTCTACCGTTCATACACCGCTCGCGCTCCCCGAGTTCCCGATCTTCCCCGTCCGATTCCGCGCCCCCGCCTTCGCAGGACCGCGGCCGCGTCACGAGGGCGCGCACGACCGCACAGCCGCCGACCCGCCCGCCGCCCGCACCCTCAGTCCCACGACCCCTGCGCCGCGGGCAACCCGGCAATCTCCCGCAACTCTGCCTCGGTCAGGGCGAGCCCGACCGCCGCCGCGTTCTCCACCGCCCACCGCTCGTGCTTCGCCCCCGGCACCGGCACCACGTTCGGGCCCTGGGCGAGCACCCACGCGAGAGCGATCTGCGCCGGGGTCACGTGCTCGCCTCGGCGGGCCGCTATGCGGCGCAGACCTGCCACGATCGGCTGGTTCGCCGCCATCATCTCCGCGGTGAAGCGGGGGTGGCGGGCCCGTACGTCGTCCCGCTCGAAGCCCTGGCCCGGGGTCAGCGTCCCGGTCAGGAAGCCGTTGCCGAGCGGCATCGCCGCCAGGAGTCCGACCCCGCGCACCGCGCACCACGGCAGCAGGGACTCCAGCGCCTCCGGCGACCACACCGACAGCTCGGCCATCACCGAGCTGACCGGGAAGACCTGCTGGATCCGCTCCAACTGCTGAATCGTTCCGTCATAGAGTCCGGCCCGGCCACCACGACGCCCGGCCCGCGAACCCACCCCACCGGCCGCACCCACCGCGCACAGCCCGAGCGAGCGCACCTTGCCCGCGCTCACCAGCTCCGCCATCGCGCCCCAGGTCTCCTCGACCGGCACCTCAGGATCGGCCCGGTGCAGTTGGTACAGGTCGATGACGTCCGTCTGCAGACGCCGCAGCGAGGCGTCGCAGGCCCGCCTCACATACCCCGGGCGGCCGTTGGCGACAATGTGCTGCTCCCCGACGAGCAGCCCCACCTTCGTCGACACGAACGCGTCCGCGCGCCGCTCCTTCAGGACCCGGCCGAGCAACAGCTCGTTGGTGAACGGCCCGTACATGTCGGCGGTGTCGAGCAGAGTGCAGCCCCGGTCGAGGGCGGCGTGCACGGTGCGCAGGGACTCCTCGCCGCGCCGGCGCGAGCCGGTGTACGCCCAGTGCATCGGCATGCAGCCGAGCCCGACCGCCCCCACCTCGAGCGCCGCCGCCCCGATCGCCTTGCGCTCCACTTGCCCGTGACCCTCCCTGTCTCGACCCTCAACCTAACCTCTGCACGTCGGCGCGGCTGACATAGCCTCCTGACCATGACTGGAGATGTGTGGCTGCCCATCCGCGCCGACGAGATACCGGGCCTTCCCGAAGGGCTGAACTACCGCTTCTGGAACGGTGAGGCGGACTTCCCCGCGGACCCGGCCGACTGCGCGTACTACGTCGTCCCCTACATGCAGGGCGCGGAGACGGCCGTGCGCCCCCTGCCGGACATGTCGTCACTGCGCGTGGTGCAGACGCTCTCCGCGGGCGTCGACCACGTCCAGGGCGGGCTCAAGTACCTGCGCCCGGGCGTCCAGTTGTGCAACGCGCGCGGGGTGCACGACGCCAGCACCGCCGAGCTCGCGCTGACCCTCATCCTGTCCTCCCTGCGCGGCATCCCGGACTTCGTCCGCGCGCAGGAGCGCGGGGAGTGGCGCTCCGGTTTCCGCCCGGCGCTCGCGGACAAGAATGTGCTCATAGTGGGCTACGGGGCGATCGGCGCGGCCATCGAGGACCGGCTCGTTCCGTTCGAGGTCGCGCGGGTGGCGCGCGTCGCGCGCTCCGCGCGCACGACGGAGCGCGGGCCCGTGCACCAGCTCACCGATCTGCCCGGCCTCCTGCCGGACGCCGATGTCGTCATCGTGGTCACGCCGCTCACCGAGGACACCCGCGGTCTCGTCAACGCGGAGTTCCTCGGACGGATGAAGGACGGGGCACTGCTCGTCAACGTCGGCCGCGGCCCCGTCGTCGACACGAAGGCGCTGCTCACCGAGGTGGAGAGCGGCCGTCTCACCGCCGCCCTGGACGTCACCGACCCCGAACCGCTGCCCCGCGAGCACCCGTTGTGGCAGGCTCCGGGGGTGCTGATCTCCCCGCACGTCGGCGGTCCCACCTCCGCCTTCCTGCCGCGGGCCAAACGGTTGCTCGCCGCCCAGCTCACTCGTTACGCCGCCGGGGAACCGCTCGGCAACGTCGTGCACACCATCGGCTGACACGGGACGCACCGGCCGCACGGGGGAGCACCGGCCCCGCGGACCTCTCCCGTGCGGCTGCCCGTGGCCCGGCGCACACGCTCCGCGCCCGTCCGGCTGCACCGCGTGCCCCCGTCAGCGCTGGCCGTCACGCAGCGTAGAGAGACTATGTCCCTGAGTGACGATCCTGGTGTATCGTCCCGACTGGGGTGGCGCCACTACGGGTAATCGGCGCCGGGGAAGAGTCACGGATTGCGAGGGGGGCGACGGGCGATGCACGGCCTATGGGTGAACGATCCGACGCGGCGGAACCGTCGACGGCGACCCTCGAACGCGTTGATGCGCGGCCGAAGTACGAGCTGCCGCGGGAGCCACACGCCCCGTGGTGGCGCCCGCGGCGGCCGTCGAAGGCATCCGCAGACCGGCCCCGTCGAGCGGGACGCCGGGGCGGCACGGACCGAGGCGGCCCGGTGACCGCCCAGCCGACAGAGACCACCGCGCTCGGAGCCCCCTTGCAGGCCAGGGCCTCCGTACCGGCACGCTCCGGGCCGCGCGGCAGCGGCACGGGCACGGGCACGGGCCCGCAGGTCGTCCTCACGCTGCTGTGCGCGGCCTACGCGACCGGCTCCGCGCTCGGTTGGGGCAGTGAGGAAGTCGCGCTGTTCATGGGCGACTTCGGACTCAGCGTGGCCGCCGCCGTCGCCGCCGTGTCGAACTTCCTGTACGCGCGCTCCCGGCGCAGTCGCTTTCGACCCGCCTGGCTCCTGTTCGCCCTGTCCTCGCTGATGGCGTCGCTGGGGAACGGCGTGTGGGGCTGGTACGAGGTCGTCCTGCAAGCGCCCGTGCCGACACCGAGCCTCGCCGACCTGTTCTTCCTCTGCTTCGCGCCACCCGCGATCATCGGCCTCCTCGTCCTCGCGAAGAGGCCCGTGACGAAGGCCGGCTGGACCTGCCTCGGGCTCGACGCCTGGCTCATCGCCGGATCCCTCGTCACTCTTTCGTGGAGTCTCGCCCTCGCGCACACCGCCGAGTCCGAGGGGCAGAGCGTCACCCGCACCGCGCTCTCGCTCGCGTATCCGCTCCTGGACATCGCGCTGGTCAGCATGGTGCTCGCGCTGCACTTCCGGCGCTCGCCCGGCAACCGCACGGCGGTGAACACCGCGATCGGCGCGCTCGCCCTGACGGTGATGTGCGACGCCCTGTTCACCTCGCCGCTGCTGCACGCCACGTACCGCTCGGGCGAGATCCTCGACGCGGGCTGGTTCGCGGGCTCGCTGCTGCTCGCGTACGCCCCCTGGGTGGGCCCCGTGAGCGACCCGCCGCGCGAGGAGCGGCCCCCCGGCCTCGACCCGCGCTATCAGGTCAGCCACACCCGGCCGATCTCCGGATCGCTGGCCGCGCTGACTCCGTATCTGGCCGCGGCCGTCTGCACGCTGGGAATCCTGTACAACGTGCTGAACGGGCACAGCGTCGACCGGGTCGTGCTCTTCACGGCCTGCACCGTGGTGCTCGCGCTCGTCGTGCGCCAGGGGATCATGCTCCTCGACAACATCACGCTCACCCAGGAGCTGGCGCAGAAGGAGAACCACTTCCGCTCGCTCGTGCAGGGCTCCAGCGACGTCATCATGATCGCCGCTCCGAACGGGATCCTGAGGTACGTCAGCCCGGCCGCCGCAGGCGTCTACGGGCGGGACGCGGAGGAGCTGGTCGGCTCCGAGCTGGCCTCGATCATCCACCCGGAGGACCTGCGGCGCGTCATGCACGAGGTGCGCAGGTTCCTCGCGGCCAGCCCCGTCGAGGAGCCCACCACCCGGATCGAGTGCCGCTTCCGCTCCGGCACCGGAGCCTGGCTGAACGTGGAGTCCACGATCAACCGCCACCACGGCGGCCTGATCCTCAACAGCAGAGACGTCACCGAGCGGGTCCGCCTCCAGGCCCAGTTGCAGCACAACGCGGAGCACGACCCGCTCACCGACCTGCCCAACCGGGCGCTGTTCACCAAGCGGGTGAGCCAGGCCCTGACCGGAAGGCGGGCCTCCGACCGGGGCACCGCCGTGCTCTTCATCGACCTCGACGGCTTCAAGCAGGTCAACGACACGATCGGCCACCAGGCGGGCGACGAACTGCTCGTGCAGGCGGCAAGAAGGCTGGCCGACTCCGTACGTTCCGGAGACACCGCGGCTCGTCTCGGCGGTGACGAGTTCGCGGCGCTCATCGTCGGCGACGGAGGTCGCGACCACACCGCCAGGGAGCAGCAGATATACGAGCTGGCCGACCGGCTCAGAATCGCCCTGTCCCAGCCGTACACGATCGACGGGCACAAGGACGTGCGCGTCGCCGCCTCCATCGGCGTCTCCTTCGCGGAGCCCGACATCACGGCGGGCGAGCTGCTGCGCAACGCGGACCTGGCGATGTACCGCGCCAAGGCCGCCGGCAAGGGCCGCGTCGAGCTGTACGCGCCGCAGATGCAGGCCGACGTCGTACGGAAGGCGGAGCTGGCCACCAGGCTGCGTACGGCGCTGCACGACGGCGAGTTCGCGCTCCTGCACCAGCCGATCGTGTCGCTCGACGACGGCCGGATCACGGCGGTCGCCGCGCAGGCCCGCTGGCGCTCGTCCCAGGGCATCCTGTTCACGCCCGCCGAGTTCCTGCGGGTGGCCGACGACAGCGAGCGCACGGCCGAGCTGGGCCGCTGGACGCTGGAGAAGGCCGTCGAGCAGGCCGCCGACCGCCGCCAGAGCGGGCACGTCACGCCGGTCTGCGTACGGATGAGCGCGCGCAGGCTCCTGGACCGGGCCATGCCGCTCGGCTCCATCGAGGCGCTGCTGACCCGGCACGGGCTGCCGTCCGGCTCGCTCGTCATCGAGCTGGCCGACAGTGACCCGAGAGTGCCGATGGACGAGCTGGAGCGGCGCCTCACCGCGCTGCGCAGACTCGGCGTCCGCATCGCCCTGGACGGTTTCGGCAGCGGCTATGCGGCGATCACCGCGCTGCGTCGCCTGCCCGTGGACGTACTGAAACTGGACAGGTCGCTCGTCGAGAGCGTCGTCGAGTCGGCGCGGCTGCACAAGATCACCAGCGGTCTGCTGCGGATCGCCGGTGACCTCGGGCTCGCCTCGGTGGCCGACGGCGTGGACCTGCCCGAGCAGGTGCTCGCGTTGCGCGAGATGGGGTGCACGCACGGCCAGGGGATGGCGTTCTCCGGGCCGCTCGACGAGTACCGGCTGAGGCGCGCGCTCAGCTCCGGGGAGTACCCGGTGCCGCTCGGGACACCCGAACCGGTGCTCGCGGGGGCGCTCGGTCCGCGCTCACATGGTGAGACGCCCGTCCCACCCACTTGACACGCCATGCGTGCCGGGGGGAGGGTCAGAGCCATGCGCACCCGAATTCTCGTACTTGGAAAGCGCGTCGGCTGAAGCTGGGACCCGACCGGTCCACACCGGAATCCCCAGCAACCGCTCCCGGCGCGCTCCCCTCGCTTGCCTCACGGCACGAGGGGTTTTTTGTTGCACCGGCACAGGACGCAACCCGCAACACTCCTGCACAACCCTCGCAAAAACCCTCAGCATCGAGAAGAGAATGCCGATGACCGAGCAGGCCACCGGGGCCCACCATCCGCAGCCGCGGCCCCGTTCCGGAGGACAGTCCGCCCCCGTCGAGCACATCACGGGAGCGCAGTCCCTCATTCGCTCGCTTGAGGAGGTCGGGGCCGACACCGTATTCGGCATTCCGGGTGGCACGATCCTTCCGGCGTACGACCCGATGATGGACTCCAGCCGGGTGCGCCACGTGCTCGTCCGTCACGAGCAGGGTGCGGGGCACGCGGCCACCGGATACGCGCAGGCCACCGGCAAGGTCGGCGTCTGCATGGCGACGAGCGGCCCCGGCGCCACCAACCTGGTGACGCCGATCGCCGACGCGAACATGGACTCGGTGCCGCTGGTCGCGATCACGGGCCAGGTCGTCTCGGAGGCCATCGGCACGGACGCCTTCCAGGAGGCGGACATCGTCGGCATCACCATGCCGATCACCAAGCACAGCTTCCTGGTCACCAAGGGCGAGGACATCCCCAAGGTGATCGCCGAGGCGTTCCACATCGCCTCCACCGGCCGCCCCGGGCCGGTCCTCGTGGACATCCCGAAGGACATCCTGCAGAAGCAGACCACGTTCTCCTGGCCGCCGCAGACGGACCTGCCCGGCTACCGCCCCGTGACCAAGCCGCACGCCAAGCAGATCCGCGAGGCCGCGAAGCTCATCACCAGCGCGAAGCGGCCGGTCCTGTACGTGGGCGGTGGCGTCCTCAAGGCGCACGCCACCGCCGAGCTGAAGGTCCTCGCCGAGCTCACCGGAGCGCCCGTCACCACCACCCTGATGGCGCTCGGCGCGTTCCCCGACAGCCACCCGCTGCACGTGGGGATGCCGGGCATGCACGGTGCGGTCACCGCCGTCACCGCGCTGCAGAAGGCCGACCTGATCGTCGCCCTCGGCGCCCGCTTCGACGACCGCGTCACCGGCAAGCTGGACAGCTTCGCCCCGTTCGCCAAGGTCGTCCACGCCGACATCGACCCGGCGGAGATCGGCAAGAACCGCGCCGCCGACGTGCCGATCGTCGGCGACGCCCGCGAGGTCATCGCCGATCTGATCCAGGCCGTCCAGAAGGAGCACGCCGACGGCCACACCGGCGACTACAGCGCCTGGTGGCGGGATCTGAACCGCTGGCGCGAGACCTACCCGCTCGGCTACGACCTGCCCGAGGACGGCTCGCTCTCCCCGCAGCAGGTCATCGAGCGCATCGGCCAACTCGCCCCCGAGGGCACGATCTTCGCCGCGGGCGTCGGCCAGCACCAGATGTGGGCCGCGCACTTCATCCAGTACGAGAAGCCCGCCACCTGGCTGAACTCCGGCGGCGCCGGGACCATGGGCTACGCGGTCCCCGCCGCGATGGGCGCCAAGGCCGGCGCGCCCGACCGGCCCGTCTGGGCGATCGACGGCGACGGCTGCTTCCAGATGACCAATCAGGAGCTCACCACCTGCGCCCTGAACAACATCCCGATCAAGGTCGCCATCATCAACAACGGCGCCCTCGGGATGGTCCGCCAGTGGCAGACCCTGTTCTACAACCAGCGCTACTCGAACACCGTGCTGCACGCGGGCCCGGACGGCGAGACCCCGCCCAACAAGGGCACCCGCGTCCCGGACTTCGTGAAGCTGTCCGAGGCGATGGGCTGCTACGCGATCCGCTGCGAGCGCCCCGAGGACCTCGACAAGTGCATCGAGGAGGCCAACGCGATCAACGACCGCCCGGTCGTGATCGACTTCATCGTCCACGAGGACGCCATGGTGTGGCCGATGGTCGCCGCCGGCACCTCCAACGACGAGGTCATGGCCGCCCGCGGCGTCCGCCCCGACTTCGGCGACAACGAAGACGACTGAGAGCTGTAGGGAAGAGGAACGACCGCCATGTCCACCAAGCACACGCTCTCCGTCCTGGTCGAGAACAAGCCGGGCGTGCTCGCCCGCATCACCGCCCTGTTCTCGCGCCGCGGCTTCAACATCGACTCGCTCGCCGTCGGCATCACCGAGCACCCCGACATCTCCCGCATCACCATCGTCGTGAACGTCGAGGGACTCCCGCTCGAACAGGTCACCAAGCAGCTCAACAAGCTGGTCAACGTCCTGAAGATCGTCGAACTGGAGCCGGGCTCCGCCGTCCAGCGCGAGCTCGTGCTCGTCAAGGTCCGCGCGGACAACGAGACGCGCTCGCAGATCGTCGAGATCGTCCAGCTGTTCCGCGCCAAGACCGTCGACGTCTCGCCCGAGGCCGTCACCATCGAGGCCACCGGCTCCAGCGACAAGCTGGAGGCGATGCTCAAGATGCTGGAACCCTTCGGCATCAAGGAGCTCGTCCAGTCCGGGACCATCGCCATCGGCCGCGGCTCGCGCTCCATCACCGACCGGAGCCTGCGGGCGCTTGAGCGCAGCGCGTAACCACCCCGCGCGCCCTCTCGCATGGCGAGACCTGAAAACTTTCCTTCCGCCCCCCGCCGTACGGTGGGACGCAACACCGCACACCAAGGAGAACCCCAGTGGCCGAGCTGTTCTACGACGACGACGCCGACCTGTCCATCATCCAGAACCGCAAGGTCGCGGTGATCGGCTACGGCAGCCAGGGCCACGCCCACGCGCTGTCGCTCCGTGACTCGGGTGTCGACGTCCGCGTCGGTCTGCACGAGGGCTCCAAGTCCAAGGCCAAGGCCGAGGAGCAGGGCCTGCGCGTGGTGACGCCGTCGGAGGCCGCCGCCGAGGCCGACGTCATCATGATCCTGGTGCCGGACCCGATCCAGGCGAAGGTCTACGAGGAGAACATCAAGGACAACCTGAAGGACGGCGACGCGCTGTTCTTCGGGCACGGCCTGAACATCCGCTACGACTTCATCAAGCCCCCGGCCGGCGTCGACGTCTGCATGGTCGCCCCCAAGGGCCCGGGCCACCTGGTGCGTCGTCAGTACGAGGAGGGCCGCGGCGTCCCGTGCATCGCGGCCGTCGAGCAGGACGCCACCGGCAAGGCCTTCGACCTGGCGCTGTCCTACGCCAAGGGCATCGGCGGCACCCGCGCGGGCGTCATCAAGACGACGTTCACCGAGGAGACCGAGACCGACCTCTTCGGCGAGCAGGCCGTGCTCTGCGGCGGCACCGCCGCGCTGGTCAAGGCGGGCTTCGAGACGCTGACCGAGGCCGGCTACCAGCCGGAGATCGCCTACTTCGAGTGCCTGCACGAGCTGAAGCTCATCGTGGACCTCATGTACGAGGGCGGCCTGGAGAAGATGCGCTGGTCGATCTCCGAGACCGCCGAGTGGGGCGACTACGTCACCGGCCCGCGCATCATCACGGACGCCACCAAGGCCGAGATGAAGCAGGTCCTCGCCGAGATCCAGGACGGCACCTTCGCCCGTAACTGGATGGACGAGTACCACGGCGGCCTGAAGAAGTACAACGAGTACAAGAAGCAGGACTCCGAGCACCTGCTCGAGACCACCGGCAAGGAGCTGCGCAAGCTCATGAGCTGGGTGGACGAGGAGGCGTAAGCCTTGAGCGACGGGGCCGCGGCGGACGCCGCGGCCCCGTTCGCCTTGGCCGCGTTGTCCACGGCGTCCAGCCACGGACGAGTGATCCTTCCAGGGAGGCGCAAGCCGCTTCCCCGCGCGCCACTACACTGCTGAACTATTCGCGTCGGGCCCACAGCGTCGTGCGTCTTCCACGCGGCCATGCACCCACCCCTCCACCGCCTGCGGCCGTCGGGACGGCCGTCCGCATTGGGACTTGTGAGGACTCACGTGAGCACTGCTGCCAAACCCGTCGTACTCATCGCTGAAGAGCTGTCGCCCGCCACCGTCGACGCGCTGGGCCCGGACTTCGAGATCCGCCACTGCAACGGGGCGGACCGCGCCGAGCTGCTGCCCGCCATCGCCGACGTCGACGCGATCCTGATCCGCTCGGCCACCAAGGTCGACGCCGAGGCGATCGCCGCCGCGAAGAAGCTGAAGGTCGTCGCACGAGCCGGCGTCGGCCTGGACAACGTGGACGTCTCCGCCGCCACTAAGGCCGGCGTCATGGTGGTCAACGCCCCGACGTCGAACATCGTGACCGCCGCCGAGCTGGCCTGCGGCCTCCTCATCGCCACCGCCCGCAACATCCCGCAGGGCAGCCAGGCCCTCAAGGGCGGCGAGTGGAAGCGCAGCAAGTACACGGGTGTGGAGCTGGCCGAGAAGACCCTCGGCGTCGTCGGCCTCGGCCGCATCGGCGCGCTCGTCGCCCAGCGCATGTCCGCGTTCGGCATGAAGGTCGTCGCCTACGACCCGTACGTGCAGCCCGCGCGCGCGGCGCAGATGGGCGTCAAGGTCCTCTCGCTCGACGAGCTGCTGGAGGTCTCCGACTTCATCACCGTCCACCTGCCGAAGACGCCCGAGACGCTCGGCCTGATCGGCGACGAGGCGCTGCACAAGGTCAAGCCGTCGGTGCGCATCGTCAACGCCGCGCGCGGCGGGATCGTCGACGAGGAGGCGCTGTACTCGGCGCTCAAGGAGGGCCGCGTCGCGGGCGCCGGTCTGGACGTGTACGCGAAGGAGCCCTGCACGGACTCCCCGCTGTTCCAGTTCGACCAGGTCGTCTGCACCCCGCACCTCGGCGCCTCGACCGACGAGGCGCAGGAGAAGGCCGGTATCGCCGTCGCCAAGTCGGTGCGGCTCGCGCTCGCCGGTGAGCTGGTCCCGGACGCGGTGAACGTGCAGGGCGGTGTCATCGCCGAGGACGTCAAGCCGGGCCTGCCGCTCGCCGAGCGCCTCGGCCGGATCTTCACCGCGCTCGCGGGCGAGGTCGCGGTCCGCCTCGACGTCGAGGTGTACGGCGAGATCACCCAGCACGACGTGAAGGTGCTCGAACTCTCCGCGCTGAAGGGCGTGTTCGAGGACGTCGTCGCCGAGACGGTCTCCTACGTCAACGCGCCGCTGTTCGCGCAGGAGCGCGGCGTCGAGGTCCGCCTCACCACCAGCTCCGAGTCGCCCGACCACCGCAATGTCGTGACGGTGCGCGGCACCCTCGGTGACGGCCAGGAGGTCTCGGTCTCCGGCACGCTCGCCGGGCCGAAGCACCTCCAGAAGATCGTCGCCGTCGGCGAGTACGACGTGGACCTGGCGCTCGCCGACCACATGGTCGTCCTGCGCTACGAGGACCGTCCCGGCGTCGTCGGCACGGTCGGCCGCGTCCTCGGCGAGGCGGGCATCAACATCGGTGGCATGCAGGTGGCCCGCGCCGATGTCGGCGGCGAGGCGCTCGCCGTGCTGACCGTCGACGACTCGGTGCCGCAGGCCGTGCTCAACGAGGTGGCGGCGGAGATCGGCGCCACGTCGGCACGCTCGGTCAACCTGGTCTGACGCACCCCACGCACACAGGGCCGGGTCACCCACGGGTGGCCCGGCCCTCGCGCGTCACGAAGGGCCTCACGACGAAGGGCCTCACGACGGGGCGCGCTCGATCAGGCCCTCCCGGTAGGCGATGCCCACCGCTTCCGTACGGCTCGTCGCGCCCAGCTTCGCGAGGATGTTCGAGACGTGGACGCTGGCGGTCTTGCCGCTGATGAACAGCTCCTCGCCGATCTGCCGGTTGGTGCGGCCCCGGCCCAGCAGCCGCAGCACGTCGCTCTCGCGGGCGGTCAGCGCGGCGATCCGCTCCCGCGCGCCCGGCGCCTCGGCGAAGCCGCCCCGCCGGGCGAGCGCGTCCAGGGCCTCGCGCAGCGGCACCGCGCCCAGCTCCTCCGCGACCGCGCGGGCCGCGCGGACCTGCTCGGCGGCCTCCTCGCGGCGGTCGGCGGTGAGCAGCGCCTCGGCGAACCTGCGGCGGCAGCGGGCCAGCTCGTACGGTTCGCCGAAGCCGAACGCGGTGACCGCCCGCTCCCACGCCTCGACGGACGGGCCGCTCACGGCGCGGACCTCCTCGGCCTCGGCGCGCGCCAGCCAGGCCATGCCCTCGGGCCCCTGCCCGGTGCCGTCCTCGCCCCGGGCCGCCGTGGTGCGCGCCAGGTCCGCGAGGCCGGCCGCGGTCCGCGCCCAGCGGTCGGCGCCGTCCGTGTCGCCGGAGAGGCGGGCCTCCTCCGCCGCGTCGGCGACCGCCGCGAGGGTCAGCGCGGCGAGCCGCACGAAGGCGTCGGGCCGCTCCGAGCCCGCGCCCTCCACGAGCCGCTCGGTCGCCGCCTCCATCCGGCGTACGCACTCCTCGGCGTCACCGCGCAGGGCCGCCTCGTCGATGAGGACGACACTCGCGACGAGCGCCGCCATCCAGTCGGCGGAGGGGCCGAGCAGCGCGCGGGCCCCGGCGGCGGCCTGGTCGAGGTCGCCGCGCGCGAGCGTGACGTACAGGGCGGGCGCGGTCGTGAAGGCGCCCGCGGCCGGGAGGAGTTCGGCGTCGGCGTCGGCGGCGCGGACGCACTCGTCCCAGCGGCCGAGCGTGTAGAGGAGCACGGACTGGAGGTAGCGCAGTTCGAGGGCGTACGGGGAGGTGAGGAGACCGGCGCGGCGGGCGCGGTCGAGGCCGTCGGCGAGCCAGGCAAGGCTCGCGTCCAGGTCACCGGACTCGTAGCAGCCGAGGCCGAGGTTGTAGAGGGCGCGCATCTCGACCGCGACGTTGCCTGCGCGTACGGCCAGCGCGCGGTCGTGCACGAGGCGCTCGCGGCCCTGTGCCGTGCGCCGGTTGTTCGCTTCGAGGCCGATCAGGGAGATGTCCAGGTCGGCCTGGGCGTCGATGAGCCCGAGCCGTTCGGCGACGTCGAGGGCCTGGCGAGCGACGCGCTCGGCGTCCGCGTCGCGCCCCACGTACCGGGCGGCCATGACGTGGGTCGCGGCGGCCCACACCCAGGTGGGGGAGGGCGGCTCGGCGGGGATGAGGGCGAGCGCCTCGCTGCTGTAGGTGAACGCCGCCTCCAGGTTGTCGATCCGCATCAGGTTGCCCGCGAGGGTGTAGCGGACGCGGGCGGCGAGCTCGGAGTCGGCGTGCGAACCGGCGCGGGCCAGCGCGGAGCGGGTGAGCTGGACGGCGCGGTGCGGTTCGCCCGCGCGGACGGCGGCGGCGGAGGCGCGCAGGGTGAGGGTGACCGGGTCGCCGCTGGCGGGGCGGGCGGCGGCGTCGACCACGGACCACAGTTCGAGCGCGGTCTCCAGATGGCGCAGCTCCTCGGCGGGGGCGCGGACGCGCTGGGCGTGGTCGGCGGCTTCGAGCGAGGCGGTCAGCGCGTCGGGCAGGTCGTGGCTCTCACGGGAGTGGTGGGCGCGTTCGGCGGCGCTCGCGGGGGAGTGGCCCTCGGCGGCGAGGAGGCGGGCGAAGACGCGGTGCAGACGGACGCGTTCGCCGGGCAGCAGGTCGGCGTAGACGGCCTCGCGGGTGAGGGCGTGGCGGAAGGAGTACGTGGCGTCGTCGCCCGGCACCAGCAGTTGCCGCCCGACGGCCTCGCGCAGCGCCGACTCCAACTGCTCCTCGGGGAGTCCGACGGCGCCGCGCAACAGCTCATGGCTGACCTTGCGGCCCGCGACCGCCGCCGTGCGGAGCACCTGCTGGGCGGTCTCGGTGAGCTGCTCGATGCGGATGAGCAGGACGTCCGCGAGGCCGCCGAGGCTGTCCGGCTCGCCGGGGGAGCCGGGCCCGGGGAGCGCGGCGAGCAGTTCCTCGGCGTAGAAGGCGTTGCCCTCCGCGCGGTCGACGATGCGGCGCACCGTGCTGTCCGGGACGGGTCCGGTGCGCTGGGCGCGGACGAGGCGGGCCATGTCCGCGTCGGCCATCGGGCGCAGGTCGAGGCGTTCGACGGCGGGCAGCCGGACGAGTTCGGCGAGGAGGGGGCGCAGGGGGTGGCGGCGGTGCAGGTCGTCGGCGCGGTACGAGGCGAAGACGGCGAGGCGGTGCGGGGGCCCGGCCGGGGTGGGGCGTTGCAGGATGCCCCGGCTGAGCAGGAAGCGGAGCAGGTCGCGGGAGGACTGGTCGGCCCAGTGCAGGTCCTCGATGACGAGGAGGAGCGGGGTCAGCGCGGTCAGTTCGGCGAGGAGGCCCGCGACGCCCTCGAAGAGCTGGAAGCGGCTGCCCGGGTCGGTCGCGGCGCCGTTGCCCGAGGCGGCGCCGAGCAGTTGGTCGACCGCCGGGTACCCCGCGAAGGCCGGGGCGAGGCGTGCGTCGGCGGCCGCCGCGCCCAGGATCTCCGTGAACGGCAGGTACGGCAGCCCGACGTCGCCGAGGTCCACGCAGTGCCCGGTCAGCACGGTCATCCCGGCCCGCGCGGCGTGCCCCGCGGCCTCCGTCAGCGTACGGGTCTTGCCGACCCCGGCGTCCCCCGCCAGCAGAACAGCCCGAGGCTCCCCGGCGACGGCCCGCTCGAGCACCCCGGTGAGCCGCCCGAGCTCCCCGGCCCGGCCGATGAACGGCGTATCGAATATCTGTCCCACGGGCCCATCCTGGCACGGGGCAGGGGCGGATCCGGGGTGATGGGCGACGGGCTCCCGGCCCTCACAGCCGCGCCGCCTTCAACCCCATGTGCAGCAACAGCCGGTCCTCCCCCTCGTCCAGATCGAGCCCCGTGAGCTGCTCGACGCGGGAGAGGCGGTAGTAGAGGGTCTGGCGGTGGATGCCCAGGGCGGCCGCGGCCCGGCCCGCCTGGCCCGCGCAGTCCAGGAACGTTTCCGCGGTGTGGGCCAACTGGTGGTGCGCGGGGGCCAGGAGCGGGGCGACCACCGGGTCGTGGGCCGCCTCGGCGGGCAGCGCCGTCAGCAGGCGGTACGGGCCGATCGCCGACCACTGCGTGTCGGGGCCGAGGCGCGGGTTGGCCAGGGCGGTGCGGGCCGCCGCCGTCGCCTCTTGCCAGGCCGCGGCCAGTTCGGCGAGGTCGGTGCGCGGGGCGCCGATGCCCGCCGCGACCGCGTCGCTGCCCGCCCGCGCCCGCAGCTTCGCCGCCGCCGTCAGCGCGGGGGAGAGGACCTCCGCCGAGCGCAGGCGGACCAGGAGCGCCAGACACTGGCCCGTCGCGCCCCACGGAACCGTGCACAGCGCGTCCGCCGCCGGGATCGAGCGCACCGAGGGCGCGTCGTCGGGGTCGGCCGAGGGCCAGGGGGCGACGCACACCACCGTGTGCAGGCCCTCCGCGCGGCTGCCGAGCGCCGTGCGCAGCGCGGCCACCGCCATGTCCCGCTGCCACCCGCGCTCGGCGGTCAGCACGGAGTGGAACTCGCGGGTCAGGTCCGCGCCCGCCTGTGCCTCGTCCGCGAGCTGCGCCCCGATCCGGCCCGCGACCTCCATCGCCGCGTTCAGTTGCTCCCGCGTCGGCCCCGGGTCGTCGTCGATCAGCCAGACGTAGCCGAGGACGATGCCCCGGTGGCGTACGGGGAGGCAGATGCGGCCCCGGTAGACCCCGGCCTCCGGGGTGGCGGGGATGCGGACCGGTTCCGTCGCGCGCGTGATGCCGAACCCCTCGAACCAGGCGCGGACCGCCGCCGTGGAGCTCCGGGTCAGGATCGAGCGCGTACGGACCGGGTCCAGCGTCGACGCGTCGAACTCGGTGTCGGCGTCCGCGTCGCTGAGCTGCGCCCCGAACGCGATCAGCCGGAAATCGCGGTTCTCCAGGGTCGCGGGGGCGCCGAGCAGCGCCGAGATCTCGTCCACGAGTTCCTGATAGTCGCCCTTCACCTCTCCAGTCTCTCGCACCACACCCGCCTCTTCATACAGATGTCTGAGGTGGCGAACAGAGATGCGTGACGTCTGTCGATGGCACAGGATCGGCGGGATCCTTAGATTTCACGGTGGTTCCCCGTGCCGTTCCCCTTTTGTAGGGGTTCGGCCACCCTTCAACTCTTGCTCCGTGGAGGTGCCCCGTGCTGGCTCCCCTGATCCTCGCCGCGTCGCGCAGCGACAAGATGCGTTCGTTCGTGTCGGCGGCGCCGGGCACCAAGCAGGTCGTCGCCCGCTTCATCGCGGGTGAGAACGTCGACCAGGTCGTGCCGGTCATCGAGGACGCCGCCGCCAAGGGGCTCGAAGTGACCCTCGACGTCGTCGGTGAGGACATCACCACCGTCGAGCAGTCGTACGCCGCGCGCGACGCCTACCTGGAGCTGATCGGCCGCCTGAAGGAGCTGGACCTCGGCGAGAAGGCCGAGATGTCCGTGAAGCTGTCGATGTTCGGCCAGGCGCTCGAGAACGGCCACGAGCTGGCGCTCGCCAACGTCCGGCCCGTCGTCGAGGCCGCCGCCGCCATCGGCACCACGGTCACCCTGGACGCCGAGGACCACACCACCCTCGACTCGATGTTCGCCATCCACGAGGAGCTGCGGAAGGACTTCCCGCAGACCGGCTGCGTCATCCAGGCCTACCTCTTCCGCACCGAGGACGACGCCCGCCGCCTCGCCGCCGCCGGCAGCCGCGTCCGCATCGTCAAGGGCGCCTACAAGGAGCCCGCCGAGGTCGCGTACCAGGACAAGGCCGAGATCGACAAGGCGTACGTGCGGATCATGCGCATCCTCATGGAGGGCTCCGGCTACCCCATGATCGGCTCGCACGACCCGCGGCTGATCTCCATCGCGCAGGAGCTGGCCCGGACGGCCGGACGCAAGCTGGACGAGTACGAGTTCCAGATGCTGTACGGCATCCGCAGCGAGGAGCACCTGCGGCTCGCCGCGGAGGGCCACCGGATGCGCGTCTACACCGCGTACGGCACCGACTGGTACGGCTACTTCATGCGCCGCCTCGCGGAGAAGCCCGCCAACCTGCTCTTCTTCGCCCGCTCGATCCTCACCAAGGACTGAGCCGCCCCACGAGGGCCACAGACTTCCCGACAACTCCCCGACCCCCCGAAGGAGATACGGACCATGACGCTGGACGCCGTGACCCGAGTCCCCGCCCCGGTCAACGAGCCGGTGCACGGCTACGCCCCCGGTTCCCCGGAGCGCGCCCGCCTGGAGGCCAAGCTCAAGGAGCTGGCCGAGAACCCGATCGACCTGCCCTGCACCATCGGCGGCGTCCGTCGGATGGGCGGCGGCGAGCGCTTCGACGTCGTGCAGCCGCACAACCACAAGGCCGTCATCGGTACGTACGCCAACGCCACCGAGCAGGACGCCAAGGACGCGGTCGACGCCGCCCTGGCCGCCGCCCCCGCGTGGCGCGCGATGTCCTTCGACGACCGCGCCGCGATCATCCTGCGCGCCGCCGAGCTGCTCTCGGGCCCGTGGCGCGAGACGCTGGCCGCGTCCACGATGCTCGGCCAGTCGAAGACCGCCCAGCAGGCCGAGATCGACACCCCGTGCGAGCTCGTCGACTTCTGGCGCTTCAACGTCCACTACGCCCGCAACCTGCTCGCCGAGCAGCCGCCGGCCAACTCGCCGGGCGTGTGGAACCGCATGGACCACCGTCCGCTCGAGGGCTTCGTCTACGCGATCACGCCGTTCAACTTCACGGCCATCGCCGCCAACCTGCCCACTGCCCCGGCCCTCATGGGCAACGTGGTGGTCTGGAAGCCGTCCCCGACGCAGACGCACGCCGCCGTCCTGATGATGCAGCTCCTGGAGGAGGCCGGTCTTCCCAAGGGCGTCATCAACCTGGTCACCGGTGACGGCCTCGCCGTCTCCGAGGTTGCCCTGAACCACCGCGACCTGGCCGGTATCCACTTCACCGGTTCGACCAAGACCTTCCAGCACCTGTGGAAGACGGTCGGCAACAACATCGAGAAGTACCGCACCTACCCGCGTCTCGTCGGTGAGACGGGCGGCAAGGACTTCGTCGTCGCCCACCCGAGCGCCGACCGCGCCGTCCTCAAGACGGCCCTGACCCGCGGCTCCTTCGAGTACCAGGGCCAGAAGTGCTCGGCGTCCTCGCGCGCGTACATCCCCGCGTCGATCTGGAACGACGGCTTCAAGGAGGAGTTCGCGGCCGAGGTCGACTCCATCGCCATGGGTGACGTCACCGACCTGTCGAACTTCATCGGCGCCGTCATCGACGAGCGTTCGTTCGCCAAGAACAAGGCCGCGATCGACCGCGCGAAGGCCGACGACTCCTGCACGATCGTCGCGGGCGGCACCTACGACGACTCGGTGGGCTTCTTCGTGCGCCCGACCGTCATCGAGTGCACCGACCCGGCCAACGAGGTCTTCACGACCGAGTACTTCGGCCCGATCCTCGCCGTGTACGTCTACGAGGACGACCAGTACGACGCCATGCTGGAGCAGATGGAGTCGGCGTCGGACTACGCGCTGACCGGCTCGGTCATCGCCAACGACCGCGCGGCCGCCGCGTACACGATGGAGAAGCTGCGCTACGCCGCGGGCAACTTCTACATCAACGACAAGTCGACCGGCGCCGTCGTCGGCCAGCAGCCCTTCGGCGGCGGCCGTGCCTCCGGCACCAACGACAAGGCCGGTGCCCCGCAGAACCTGATGCGCTGGACGCTGACCCGCGCCATCAAGGAGACGCTGGTCCCGCCGACCGACTACACCTACCCGCACATGGGCTGACATCCGCCCCTCGAACCCCGCCCCCGGCCACGGGCCCCACCCCGGCCGGGGGCGGCGTCATGTCCACACCGGTTGCACCGTGAGCACGATCCGGCCCTGCGTCGGGCCCGCCGCCGCGATCTCGTGCGCCTTGCCCGCCTCCTCCAGGGGCAGCACCGCCGAGACGTGCGGACGCAGCCGGCCCGCCGCCATCAGCGCCGCCGCCTTGCCCAGCGTGGTGCCCGACGGGCGTACGACGACGGGCCGCAGCCGCGCCGCGCGGGCCGCCGCCTCCTCCGGTGTGACGCCGAGCCCGGTGAGCACCGCCGGGACGAGCAGTCCGCCGGGGCGCAGGGTGGCGAGGGAGCGCGGCCCGTAGTCGCCGCCGACCAGGTCGAGGGCGATGTCCACGTGGCGCACGGTCAGCGCGAAGTCGGTCCTCGTGTGGTCGAGCGGTTCGTCCACGCCCAGGTCGCGCAGGAAGCCGTGCAGCTCGGTGCGGGCGGTGGCGATCACGTACGCGCCCTGGACCTTCGCGAGCTGTACGGCGATGTGCCCGACGCCGCCCGCCGCCGCGTGGATCAGCACCCGGTGCCCCGGCCCGACCCGGCCGAGGCCGACGAGCGCCTGCCACGCGGTGAGGCACGCCCGGGGCGCGGCGGCCGCGTGGACGTGGTCGACGCTGGCGGGCTTCGGCGCGAGCGCGTCGGCGCGCACGGTGACGTACTCGGCGTAGCCGCCGCCGGGGACCATGGCGAAGACCTCGTCGCCGGGGCGGTAGAGGGTGACGTCCGCGCCGGTCTCCGCCACCACCCCGGAGACGTCGAGACCGAGCGTGAACGGCGGGTCGCCGAAGACCGGGGCCTCGCCGCAGCGGGCGAGCCGGTCCGCCGGGTTCACCCCCGCCGCGTGCACCCGCACCAGGACCTCGCCCGCGCCCGGCACGGGCCGCGCCGCCTCCATCACCTCGAGCACCTCGGGTCCGCCGAAGCGGCGCTGGCTGATCACGCGCATGAGGGGCACCTCCCAGGGGCCCGCCGGGCCACCACGGCCCGGCCGGTGCTGACCTCCATCGTGCCCGAGATATCCGGATGCCCGGGGCCGGTGCGCCTGAGTACTTTGTGCCGGTGAACACGCTGCGCACCGCCCACACGGCCGATCTGACCGCTTCCGAACTCGCCGCTGTCCGTGCCCTGTTGGACGACGCCTTCGACGGCGACTTCTCCGACGCCGACTGGGCCCACACCGTCGGCGGCGTGCACGCCCTCGTGCACGACGGTTCCGGCGCGCTCCTCGCGCACGGCAGCGTCACCCAGCGCCGCGCCGTGCACGACGGGCGCACGCTGCGCGTCGGCTACGTGGAGGCGGTCGCCGTCCGCGCCGACGTGCGCCGCACCGGGCTCGGCGGGCAGGTGATGGGCGCCCTGGAGCGGGTGATCACGGCCGCGTACGACCTCGGTGCCCTCTCGGCGTCCTCCGACGGGGCGCCGCTGTACACGGCGCGCGGCTGGACGGAGTGGAGCGGTCCCTTCGCGGCGTACGGCCCCGCCGGAACGATCGCGCTGCCTGCCGACGAGGACCCGCCGTACCTCTTCCCCGCCCTGGTCGCACGGGGTCTGGACGCCACGCGGACGCTGCTCTTCGACTGGCGCGACGGCGACCTGCTGTGAGGCTCTGGGGTGAGGTCCGTCTCAGATAGTAGGAAGTCCGAGTAATTGTGGAGACAGAAGCGGAGTCCTGTCCTAGCTTTGTAGAAGCCGAACGAATCGCTTACCTGGCGAACGGCGGCCGCGAGCCGGAGCACCTGGCAGGCAACCCCTGCAGCCCCGCGTCTCCCCGCCCCTTCCGGCCCTCGAAATCCCCGTGATCTCAAGGAGTCGATCCGTCATGGCCACTGCGACGCCCGCCCGCCGCCGAGTCCGTCACGTCTCCCCGTCGAGCGAAGCCGACCGCCAGACCGCCAAGATCGCCGCGGCCGCGCTCCAGCGCGCCCTGGACCGCCGTGACAACGGCGGCGAGACCGGTCACTGACCCCTCAGGACCCCCGCCGCACCTCGAAGTGGTCGACGCGCCGCCCGTCCTGGGCGAGCGCCGACACCTTCAGGCGCGGCCGCGCACCGCTCGCACCGCTCTCGGCCTCCACCGTGAGCAGGGAGAAGCCGCGGTAGCGCACCCGTGACCAGGCGACGGTCTCGGCCGCCGCCCGCCGCCCCTTCCGCCACACGAGGCTGTCGACGGGCTCGTGGGGCCGCTCGCGCCCCTCGTAGCTCTCGGCGCTGCCCGGCTGGAAGCCGTAGAGATCGCGTCCGCCGCCGCCCGCGGTGACGTACACGATCCCGTCGCGCGTCGGGTCCGTCGCGCCGCCGACCGGCACCTCGCGGCCGACCGTGCCGTCCTTCACGGCGTCGGTCCGCTCGTAGACGTGGTTGTGCCCGTTGATCACCAGGTCCACTTGGTGGCGGGCGAACAGCGGCAGCCACGCCGTCCGCACCCCGCCGTCCGAACCGTGCGTGGACGTGGAGTAGGCGCAGTGGTGGAAGAAGACGACCACGAAGTCCACGCCGCGCTCGGCGCGCAGCGCGCCGAGCGTCCGGTCCAGCCACGCCGTCTGCCGGCCGTCGCTGTGGCCGAGGTTGGCGGGGATCTCGTACGAGACGTCGTTCGCGTCCAGGGCCACCACGCCGACGTTGCCGTAGCGGAAGGAGTACGCGCCCGGCGTCGTCCGCGGCGCGAACCCGTTGTCCGGCAGCGCCCAGCGCGCGAGCTGGCCGCCGTAGCCGTCGGGGGAGTACCAGGCCTCCATGTCGTGGTTGCCGGTGGTCACCATCCATGGGACGGTGCGCGCGACCTGCTCGTTCTGCTTGAGGAAGAAGTCCCAGGCGCCGGGGTCGTAGCCGTCCGTCGTCTTCCCGTGCCCCGTGCCGTCCGCGTAGCAGAGATCGCCCGCGTGCAGATGGAAGGCGGGGTCCTGGCGCAGCACCAGACGGTCGCTCGCCGCCGCCGCGCTGCCGACGCCCTGGTCGCCGAAGGCGGTGAAGGTGAAGGAGGCCGGGTTCGCCGCGGGCGCCGTGCGGAACGCCGAGACGGTCGCGCGGTGTTCGGGGGCCGCCGGGTCGAAGCCGTCGTGGCCGACGCCGTAGTAGTACGTCGTGCCGGGGCGCAGGCCGTCCAGGGCGGCGTGCGCGTAGAACTGGTCGAGCGCGAGGCGCACGCCGTCGACGCCGGGCGTGTGCAGCGCGCGGACCTCGGCGTCGATCTTGCGGCCCAGGTCACCGGGGGCGGTGCCGACACGGACGTACGGTCCGCGGACCGCGAGCGGTGTCTGCCAGGAGATCCGCATCCGGGTGCGCGGGTCGGACCCGAAGGCGAGGTGGCGTCCGAAGGGCGGGACGGCGGAGCCGGTGGTGCCGCTCACCGAGGCGGCCGGGCGCGTGGCGGATCCGGTCGAGCAGCCGGTGAGCGCGCCGCTCGCCACCGCGCCCGCCGTCACGAGGACGCGCCGCCGCGTCATGCGCGCGCGCAGGTACGCGTACTGCTCGGCCATGCTCATCCGGCGGGCGAGCGGTGCCGGTATGCCGAAGTCGGGAAGGTCCATGACGGCGTGGTGCCCGCCGCGCACCAACGTCCACCGTACGTACGGGTGAACGCGAACCGACGGCTTGTCACCTCTTGGGGAGCGCTGTCCGGATTCTGGACACCACGTGTCATCCCATGGGACAGCGAGTACGGTGCGGAACATGTCTCGCAGCATCAGTCTCGCAGTGATCCCCGGTGACGGTATCGGCCAGGAGGTCGTGGCCCAGGGTCTCAAGGTCCTCTCCGCCGTCCTCCCGCAGGACGTGAAGCTGGAGACCGAGGAGTTCGACTTCGGCGCCAAGCGCTACCACGCGACCGGTGAGACGCTCACCGACGCCGACCTCGACGCCCTCAAGCAGCACGACGCCATCCTGCTCGGCGCCATCGGCGACCCGAGCGTGCCCTCCGGCGTCCTGGAGCGCGGCTTCCTGCTCAAGCTCCGCTTCGCCTTCGACCACCACGTGAACCTGCGCCCGAGCCGGCTCCTGCCGGGCGTCGCGACACCGCTCGCCGGCCAGCCGGAGATCGACTTCATCGTCATCCGCGAGGGCACCGAGGGCCCCTACACGGGCAACGGCGGCACCATCCGCCAGGGCACCGAGCACGAGGTCGCCACCGAGGTCTCCGTCAACACCGCCTACGGGGTCGAGCGCGTCGTCCGCGACGCCTTCGCCCGCGCCCAGGCCCGCCCCCGCAAGAAGCTGACGCTGGTCCACAAGAACAACGTGCTGACCTTCGCGGGCCACCTCTGGACCAACATCTTCAACAAGGTGGCCAAGGAGTTCCCCGAGGTCACCACCGACTACCTGCACGTCGACGCCGCGACGATCTTCCTCGTCACCGACCCGGCCCGGTTCGACGTGATCGTCACCGACAACCTCTTCGGCGACATCATCACCGACCTCGCCGCGGCCGTCTCCGGCGGCATCGGCGTCGCGGCCTCCGGGAACATCAACCCGAGCCGCGAGTTCCCCTCGATGTTCGAGCCGGTGCACGGCTCGGCCCCGGACATCGCGGGCCAGGGCAAGGCCGACCCCACGGCCACCGTCCTGTCCGTCGCGCTGCTCCTGCGCCACCTCGGCTACGAGCCCGAGGCCGAGCGCATCGAGACGGCCGTCTCCGCCGACCTCGGCGAGCGCGGCACGACGCCCCGCACCACGGAAGAGATCGGCGACGCCCTCGCCGCCCGAGTAGCCGGCTGACCCGGCGCTCACCTTCGCAGCAAACAGAAGCCGCCGGGTCGCACAAAGCGCCCGGCGGCTTCTGCATGAGCGGCTCCGGGTGCCACTATCCCCTTGGGCCGCACCACACCTCACCCTCTGGGCCCGTTCCGAGCACTCCACCCCAGGAGCGATAATCGAACGTGGGGCCGCGATGTACGGAAAAAGCTCGGACGTCCTAGTACAGGGAGTGCAGGCGTGAACGCGGTCCGTCACAACCAACGGTGAAGGACACGCAACCATGACGACGCCCACGATCGAGCTCAAGCCCACCGCCACGCCGCTGTCCGCCGCGGAGCGCGAGGCGATCCTGGCCAACCCGGGATTCGGCCGCCACTTCACCGATCACATGGTGACGGTCCGCTGGACCGAGGGCCGCGGCTGGCACGACGGCCAGTTGGTGCCCTACGGCCCGCTCTCCCTGGACCCGGCCACGAACGTCCTGCACTACGCGCAGGAGATCTTCGAGGGGCTGAAGGCGTACCGCCAGCCCGACGGCGCGGTCGCCACGTTCCGCCCCGACATGAACGCCAAGCGCTTCCAGCACTCGGCCTGGCGCCTCGGCATGCCCGAGCTGCCCGTCGAGACGTTCATCGAGGCGTGCGACGCGCTCGTGAAGCAGGACCGCGACTGGGTGCCCGCGCACGGCGGCGAGGAATCCCTCTACCTGCGCCCCTTCATGATCGCCACCGAGGTCGGCCTCGGCGTGAAGCCCGCGAACGAATACCTCTTCATCGTCATCGCCTCCCCGGCCGGCGCCTACTTCCCCGGCGGCGTGAAGCCCGTCTCCATCTGGCTCTCCGAGGACCGCGTCCGCGCCGTCCCCGGCGGCGTCGGCGACGCCAAGACCGGCGGCAACTACGCGGCCTCCCTGCTCGCCCAGGCCGAGGCCGCCGCCAAGGGCTGCGACCAGGTCGCCTACCTCGACGCCATCGAGCACAAGTGGGTCGAGGAGCTGGGCGGCATGAACCTGTACTTCGTCTACGGGGACCGCATCGTCACGCCGTCCCTCACCGGGTCGCTGCTCGCGGGCGTCACCCGTGACTCGCTCCTCGCCGTCGCCGAGGACCTCGGCTACAAGTCCGAGGAGGGCCGCGTCTCCGTCGAGCAGTGGCAGGCCGACTCCGCCTCCGGTGAGCTGACCGAGGTCTTCGCCTGCGGCACGGCCGCCGTCATCACGCCCGTCGGCACGGTCAAGCGGGCGGGCGCCGAGTGGCAGCAGTCCGGCGGCGAGGCGGGCGAGGTCACGATGAAGCTGCGCGAAGCGCTCCTGGACATCCAGCGCGGCAAGACCGACGACAAGCACGGCTGGATGCACAAGCTGGGCTGACATCTTCTCCGAGCGCCCGCCTGCACGCAGGCGGGCGCTCCGTCATGTCGCGGTAGCCACCGTGCGGGCGGCAGGTTTAGAGTGGCGTTCAAATTGATTAGAACGGCGTTCAAAACCTGATGAGGAGGTGTGCGGCGTGCGACTCACCCCCACCGAGCGCGACCGGCTGCTGCTGTTCGGCGCGGCCGAACTGGCCAGGGCCCGCAAGGCGCGCGGGCTGCGGCTCAACGTGCCCGAGGCGACGGCCCTGATAGCGGACACCGTCTGTGAGGCGGCCCGCGACGGGCGGCGGCTCGCGGAGGCCGTCGAGGCGGCGCGCTCCGTCCTCGGCCCCGACGACGTGCTGCCCGGCGTCGCGGACGTGGTCACCGAGGTGCACGTGGAGGCGGTCTTCGACGACGGCTCGCGCCTCGCCGTGGTCAGCGACCCGATCGGCGGCGGCCTCGGTGACGAAGCTCCCGGCGCCCTGCTTCCCGCTCCCGAACACGCCGACCCAGCCCCGCACGTGACGCTGACGGTCACCAACACCGCGACCGTCCCCGTCTCCGTCACCTCCCACTTCCACTTCTTCG
The DNA here is from genome assembly GCF_040644575.1 of Streptomyces sp. NPDC046939. NCBI lineage: Bacteria > Bacillati > Actinomycetota > Actinomycetes > Kitasatosporales > Streptomycetaceae > Streptomyces > Streptomyces sp. NPDC046939. The sequence continues at coordinate 193,074 of NZ_JBEYWV010000004.1, read as the reverse complement.
AGGCCAACCCGCGCCTCGACTTCCCGCGCGCCGAGGCGTACGGGATGCGGCTCGCCGTGCCCGCCGGTTCGTCCGTGCGGTTCGGGCCGGGGGAGAGCCACGACGTGGGGCTCGTACCGATCGGCGGCGCCCGGGTCGCGATCGGTTTCGCCGGGCTCGTCGACGGCCCGCTCGATGCGCCCGGCGCCCGCGAGGAGGCGCTGCGACGCGCCGCCGCCTGCGGATATCTCGGAGTCGACAGCAAGGAGGCAGACCGATGAGCCGCCCCGGAGGCCACCCCGCCGAGGCCCGACGCCTCACCCCGCACGAGTACGCGAGCACCCACGGCCCCCGCGCCGGAGACCGGCTCCGCCTCGGCGACTCCGGGCTCACGATCCAGGTGGAGTCCGACTCCCAGGCGTACGGGGACGAGTTCCTCGCCGGGTTCGGCAAGACCGCCCGCGACGGGCTGCACCTGAAGGCGGCGGCGGTCCGCGAGACCTGCGACATCGTCATCAGCAACGTCGTCGTCATCGACGCCGCGCTCGGCATCCGCAAGGTGTCCATCGGCATCCGCGAGGGCCGCATCCACGCGATCGGCCGCGCCGGGAACCCCGACACCCTCGACGGCGTGGACGTCGTGGTCGGCACGGGCACGACCATCGTCTCCGGCGAAGGGCTGATCGCCACCGCCGGAGCCGTCGACACCCACGTCCATCTGCTGTCCCCGCGCATCATGGAGGCGTCGCTCGCCTCCGGGGTCACCACGATCATCGGGCAGGAGTTCGGCCCGGTCTGGGGCGTCGGCGTCAACTCGCCCTGGGCGCTGAAGCACGCCTTCTCCGCCTTCGACGCCTGGCCCGTCAATATCGGCTTCCTGGGCCGGGGCTCCTCCTCGCACGAAGCACCGCTGGTGGAGGCGCTCGCCGAGGGCGGGGCCTGCGGGTTCAAGGTGCACGAGGACATGGGCGCGCACACCCGCGCCCTGGACACGGCGCTGCGCGTGGCGGAGGAGCACGACGTCCAGGTCGCGCTGCACAGCGACGGCCTGAACGAGTGCCTGTCGGTCGAGGACACGTTGAGGGTGCTCGAAGGCCGGACCATCCACGCCTTCCACATCGAGGGGTGCGGCGGCGGTCACGTACCGAACGTGCTGAAGATGGCCGGTGTCCCGAACGTCATCGGCTCCTCCACCAACCCCACCCTGCCCTTCGGCCGCGACGCCGTCGCCGAGCACTACGGGATGATCGTCTCCGTCCACGACCTCAAGACCGACCTGCCCGGCGACGCGGCCATGGCCCGCGACCGCATCCGCGCCGGGACGATGGGCGCCGAGGACGTCCTGCACGACCTGGGCGCCATCGGCATCACCTCCTCCGACGCGCAGGGCATGGGCCGCGCGGGCGAGACCGTCCGCCGTACGTTCGCGATGGCCGGGAAGATGAAGGCCGAGCTGGGCGACCCGGGCGTCGGCCACGACAACGCACGCGTCCTGCGCTACATCGCCAAGCTCACCCTCAACCCCGCCATCGCCCACGGCCTCTCCCACGAGATCGGCTCGATCGAGGTCGGCAAGATGGCGGACATCGTGCTGTGGCACCCCGAGTACTTCGGCGCGAAGCCGCAGCTCGTCCTCAAGTCGGGCTTTCCCGCTTACGGGGTCGTGGGCGACCCGAACGCGGCCACCGACACCTGCGAGCCGCTCGTGCTCGGCCCCCAGTTCGGCGCGTTCGGGGCGACGGCCGCCGAGCTGTCCGTCGCCTTCGTCGCCCAGGCCGCCGTCGACCAGGGCCATGACGGGATGCCGACGCGCAGGCGCCGCGTCGGCGTACGCGGCACGCGGGGGATCGGCCCGGCGGACCTGCGGTTCAACACCCGTACGGGCGCGGTCGACGTGGACCAGCGCACCGGCCTGGTCACCCTCGACGGCGAACCGCTGCGCTCCGAGCCGGCCGAGTCCGTCTCCCTCAACCGTCTCTACTTCCTCTGAGGACCCGCCATGACCTATGTGATGCCGCCCGAATGGGTCCCGCACGCGCGCACCTGGATGGCCTGGCCCGGCCCCAACCCCACCTTCACGGACGAGCGGGAACTGGCCGGGGCGCGCACCGCCTGGGCCGCCGTCGCCCACGCCGTACGCCGCCACGAACCGCTGACGATGATCGTCGGCACGGGGCAGCTCGACTCGGCCCGCACGCTCCTCTCCGCCGACATCGACCTGGTCGAGCGCGACCTGGACGACGCCTGGATGCGCGACATCGGCCCGACCTTCGTCAAGGACCGGGCGAGCGGCGAACTGGCCGCCGTGGACTGGGTGTTCAACGGCTGGGGCGCCCAGGACTGGGCCCGCTGGGAGCACGACTCCAAGATCGCCCGCCACATCGCCGACCTCACCGGCGTGCCCGTCCACTCCTCACCGCTCGTCAACGAGGGCGGCGGCATCCACGTGGACGGCGAGGGCACGGTCCTGCTGACCGAGACCGTCCAGCTCGACCCCGACCGCAACCAGGGGTGGACCAAGGAGCAGGTCGAGGCCGAGGTCCACGCCCGGATCGGCACGACGAAGGCGATCTGGCTGCCGCGCGGACTCACCGCCGACTACGGCGAGTACGGCACGCGCGGGCACGTCGACATCGTCGCCGCGTTCGCCGCGCCGGGCACCGTCCTCGTGCACTCCCAGCGCGACCCGGCCCACCCCGACTTCGAGGTCAGCCGCGAGATCATCGGCACCCTCACCGGACGCACCGACGCGCAGGGGCGCCCCCTGGAGATCGTGGAGGTCCCGGCCCCGACGGTCCTCGCGGACGACAACGGCTGGGTCGATCACTCCTACATCAACCACTACCTCTGCAACGACGGCGTCGTCCTGTGCGCCTTCGACGACCCGCGCGACGAGGAGGCCGCAGCGCTCTTCCGCCGCCTCTTCCCGACCCGTACGGTCACGCTGGTCGACGCCCGCACGATCTTCGCGGCGGGCGGCGGCATCCACTGCATCACCCAGCAGCAGCCCGTGGCAGGCTGGTGACGTGACCCGCCGCAACCGCCACACCCCGGCCCCGCCCCTGGACACCGTGCTCGCCACGACCATGCGGATGATCGCCGAGAGCGGTCTGGAACGGCTCACGATGGCGGCGCTCGGCCGCGAGGTCGGCATGAGCAGCGGGCACCTCGCCTACCACTTCGGCTCCAAGGACGAACTCCTGCTGCGGACCCTGGAGTGGAGCGAGGGCCGGCTCGGCGAGGAGCGGAAGCGGATCCTCGAAGGCCCCGGCAGCGCGCGGGAACGGCTCGACGCGTACGTGGACCTGTACGTGCCCAGTGGCCCCCGCGACCCGCACTGGACGCTCTGGCTGGAGGTGTGGAACCGCTCGCAGAACGCGGCGGTCGGCGCGTCGGCCCGCCCCCGCCAGTCCGCCATCGAACGCGCCTGGCACGACGACCTCGTGGCACTGCTCATCGAGGGCGTCGCGCGCGGCGAACTCCGCGCCGTCGACCCCGACCGGTGCGCGGCGCGGCTGCGGGCGCTGCTCGACGGGTTCTCCATCCATGTGGCGATCGGCCTTCCGGGGGCGGAGCGGGCCCAAGCCCTCGCCCACGTACGGGAGTTCGTGGAGGAGGGGCTGGCCGCTTAGCCGTCCCTTCAGCAGGGCGCGAAGCGGACCGGCGTGCCCGGCACCGCCTGCGCCGCTGCCGCCAGGGCCTCCTCCGCGACCACGGCGATCACCGGGTAGCCGCCGGTCGTCGGGTGGTCGTGCAGGAAGACCACCGGGCGGCCGTCCGGCGGCACCTGCACCGCGCCGAGCACCATGCCCTCGCTGGGCAGCTCACCCTCCGTCGCGCGTTCGAGGGCCGGGCCCTCGGTGCGCAGGCCGATGCGGTTGCTGTGCACCGAGACCGTGTAGGTGGCGGTCAGGAAGGTGCGCAGGGCCGCCTCCGTGAACCAGTCCGCGCGGGGGCCGAACCGGGCCGGGAGGACCAGTTCGGCGGGGGGCGCGGGCCAGGGCGGGGCGACGGGGAGCGCGGGCGGTGCGGTGCGGGTGGCTCGGCCTACGGGGATGAGGTCGCCCTGCGCCAGGGGGGCCGGGCCCAGCCCCGAGAGGAGGTCGGTGGAGCGGCTGCCGAGTACGGGGTCTGCCGCGATGCCGCCCGCGATCGCCACGTAGGAGCGGATGCCGGCCGTTGCGGGGCCGGCGTCGAGAGTGGCTCCGGCCGGGACGTGGATCGGGGTGCCCCAGGGGGCGGGTCTTCCATTGACGGTGACCGGGCAGGGGGCGCCGCCGATCACTGCCGTGATGTCTGTGTCCGGGCGTACGGCGCAGCCCGTGAGGGTCGTCTCCAGGACGGGGGTGCCCTGTGGGTTGCCGACCAGTCTGTTGGCCAGGTTCATCGAAGGGGCGTCCAGGGCGCCTGACCTCGGTACGCCCAGGTGGGCGTGGCCCGGTCGTCCCGCGTCCTGGATCGTGGTCAGGGCGCCGGGGCGCGTCACCGTCAGTTTTGTTGTCATCGTTCGCTCGGGTTCGGCTGGTCGCCGTGGCGCTGATCGTTGGACGCCGACTGATCGTTGTTCGTGGCTGGTCGCGCAGTTCCCCGCGCCCCTGGGGCGCTGAACCTGACCCGGGTTCCAGGGGTCAGGAGGGCCGCCTGTTCTCGCTCGGTGTTCCACAAGCGGGACGGGTCCTTCATCGTGCCGATGATTTGCCAGCCGCCCGGGGTCGCCCTCGGGTACACCGCCGAGTACGGGCCCGCCAGGGCAACCGCTCCCGCCGGGACCCTTGTGCGCGGGGTCGCGCGGCGCGGGACGTGGAGGGGTTCGGGGAGGCCCGTCAGGTAGCCGAAGCCGGGGGCGAAGCCGCAGAACGCCACGCGGTAGGTGTACGAGGCGTGCCGGGCGCCCACCTCGTCCTCGGGGACGCCCCACAGCGCGGCGACCTCCGCGAGGTCCGGGCCGTCGTACTCGACCGGGATCGTCACCACGTCGCCGTCGGCCGGGGGAGCGGCGGGGACGGACCATTCGGTGAGGCGGCGGGTGAGCGCGGCCGGGTCGGGGACGCCGTCGAGCAGGACCGTGCGCGCGCCGGGGACGATCTCGGCGACCGGCGGCAGCGTGCCGTCCGCCCTGCGGCGCAGCAGCTCCGCGTGGAAGGCGCCGGTGCGCTCGGCGTCGGGGAGTTCGACGAGGAGCGCGTGGCGCCCCGCCGGACGGACCACCAGGTCCGCGCTCATGTGAACGCACCCACCGTGACACCGGCCTCTTCGAGGGCGGCGCGCACCCGTGCGGCGATCCGGGCGGCGCCCGGGGTGTCGCCGTGCACGCACAGCGAGCGGGCGGCGACCGCGACGCGCGTACCGTCGACCGCCTCGACCGAGCCGTCCACGGCGAAACCGACGGACCGGCGCACCACGGCGTCGGCGTCCTCGACCACGGCGCCCGGTTCGCGGCGCGACACGAGGGTGCCTTCGGGGGTGTAGGCGCGGTCGGCGAAGGCTTCCCGTACGGGGGTGAGGCCCGCTTCCTCGGCGGCGGTGAGGAGTTTCGAGCCGGGCAGGCCCAGGACCGGCAGATCGCCGCCCGCGAGCCGGACCCCGGCGACCACGGCGTGGGCTTGCGCGTCGTCGTGGACCGTGCGGTTGTAGAGCGCGCCGTGCGGTTTGACGTACGTCACCTCGGCCCCGGCCGCCTGTGCGAACACCCGCAACGCCCCGATCTGGTACGCCACTTCGGCGGCCAGCTCGTCCGGCGGTACGTCCATGGCGCGGCGGCCGAACCCGGCGAGGTCCCGGTAGGAGACCTGCGCGCCGATCCGCACTCCGCGCTCGGCGGCCAGGTCGCAGACCCGGCGCATGACGGCGGGGTCGCCCGCGTGGAAGCCGCAGGCGACGTTGGCGCTGGTCACCACGGTGAGGAGGGCCTCGTCGTCGGTGAGCGTCCAGCGGCCGAAGCCTTCGCCGAGGTCGGCGTTGAGGTCGATCTGCATCACCCGCTCAACGTAAGCGATCGTTCAACAATCCGACAAGAGGTGGATTTGATGGCTGATGCGCCACAACCTCAACTTGCCTCTTGTTCGATCGTTCAACGATCACCTAGGGTCCGTGCATCCCCCATGGAAGGAGAGGTCCGTGAAGAGGACCCTCCGCTCCCATGCCGCCCTGTGCTCTCCCGTGCCCTCGTCGGCAAAGAAGGCAGCCGCATGATCGTGCTACTCGGCGTGCTCGTGGTGATCCTCGGATTCGTCACGCGCCGCAATCCCGTCCTGGTGGTCGGCGTCGCCGGCATCGCCACCGGACTGCTCGGCAAGATGAACCCGCAGGAGATCCTCGCGGCCTTCGGCCACGCGTTCGCCGACAGCCGCTCCGTCACGGTCTTCGCCATCGTGCTCCCGGTGATCGGACTCCTCGAGCGCTACGGGCTCCGCGAGCAGGCCCGCACCCTGATCGGAAAGCTCGGCAAGCTCAGCGCCGGCCGCTTCCTCACCGTCTACCTCCTGGTCCGCCAGGTCACGGCCGCTTTCGGCCTGAACAACCTCGGCGGCCCCGCGCAGACCGTGCGCCCGCTCGTAGCCCCGATGGCGGAGGCCGCCGCCGAACGCACCGCCGGGGCGGCCCTCCCCGACAAGCTGCGTGAGAAGGTCCGCTCCTACTCCTCCTCCGCCGACACCGTCGGTCTCTTCTTCGGCGAGGACTGCTTCATCGCGATCGGCTCCATCCTGCTGATCACCGGTTTCGTCAACTCCACGTACCACCAGGAGCTGGAGCCCACCCAACTCGCCCTGTGGGCCATCCCGCTGGCCGTCTGCGCCTTCGTCATCCACGGTGCGCGGCTGCTCCTGCTCGACAAGCAGCTGGAGCGCGAGATGGCGCTGGCCGCCGCCGAGAACGATCTGCCGCTGCCGCCCAAGACGCCCGGTCAGAGCCGTGAGGAGTCCGCCAAGTGATCAAGGTCGAATGGCTCTACTGGCTCATCGGTCTCGTCTTCGTCGTCATGGCCCTCCAGATGGCGCGGGACGCGAGCAACCCCAAGCGGTGGACGTCCGCCGCGTTCTGGGGGCTCCTCGGACTGACCTTCCCCTACGGCACCGGGGTCGTCGACGGCGGCGCGAGCTGGAGCCTGCCCGCGGAACCGCTCGGCGTCGCCGTCCTCGCGCTGATCGTCCTCGCCGGATTCAACTTCATCGGCAAGGGCGAGCCGGTCACGACGACACAGGAGCAGCGCGAGGCGTCGGCGGCCCGGCTCGGCAACAAGCTGTTCATCCCCGCCGTCACCATCCCCATCGTCGCCATCGTCTGCGCGTCCTTCCTGGACGAGTCGGGCCTGTTCGAGACCGGAAAGGCGACGCTGATCGGGCTCGGCCTCGGCTGCATCGTGGCGTTGATCGTCGGCATGCTGGTGACGGGCGAGCGCAAGGTCTCCGTCCCCATCCACTCCGGCCGCTCCATGCTGGAGGCGATGGGCTCCGCGCTGCTCCTGCCCCAGCTCCTGTCGGTGCTCGGCTCGATCTTCGCGGTCGCGGGTGTCGGCACGCAGGTAGGCAAGATCGTCAACGACGTCCTGCCCGACAACTCCAAGTACTTCGCGGTGATCGCCTACTGCGTCGGCATGTTCCTGTTCACCGTGATCATGGGCAACGCGTTCGCCGCGTTCCCCGTCATGACCGCGGCCATCGGCTGGCCCGTCCTCATCCAGCAGATGCACGGCAACGAGGCCGCCGTCCTCGCCATCGGCATGCTCGCCGGGTTCTCCGGCACGCTCTGCACGCCGATGGCCGCCAACTTCAACATCGTCCCCGCGTCGTTGCTCGAACTGAAGGATCAGTACGGGCCGATCAAGGCGCAGCTCCCGACGGGCCTCGCGCTCCTCGTCTGCAACATCGTGATCATGGCCGTTTTCGCGGTCTAGGAAGGACGCAGCTATGACCCGGGTCTTGCTCACGGGGTTCGAACCGTTCGGCGGGGAGGAAGTGAACCCGTCCTGGCAGGCGGCGGAGCTTGTCGCCGCCGCGCCACCGGAGGGGCTGGAGGTGAGGGCGGTGCAGCTCCCCTGCGTCTTCGGGGAGTCGCTGAAGGAGCTGCGGTCCGCCGTGGAGCGGGTCCGGCCCGAACTGGTCGTCGCCCTCGGCCAGGCGGGAGGCCGTCCCGGCGTCACCGTCGAACGCGTCGCCATCAACGTCGACGACGCGCGCATCCCCGACAACGCGGGCGCCCAGCCGATCGACGAGCCGGTGATCCCCGGCGCCCCGGCGGCCTACTTCTCCACGCTGCCGGTGAAGGCGTGCGTGGCGGCGATGCGGGAGGCCGGGGTGCCGGCCGCGCTCTCCAACACGGCGGGCACGTTCGTCTGCAACCACGTGGCGTTCGGCCTCGCGCATCTGCTGGCGACCGAGTTCCCGGACGTCCGGGGCGGCTTCGTCCACGTCCCCTGGGCCCCGGCCCAGGTCCCGGACGGCACGGCACCGTCGCTCCCGCCCGGGGTGGTGGCCACAGGGATCACGGCGCTGCTTCGGGCTGCCGCCTCGACCCGAGCGGACCTGAGAGCAACAGAGGGCACGACCCACTGAGCGCCTGCCCCTTTCGCGCCGTTCTTGGCTGAAGCTCGCGTCGTGGTTGCTCGCGCAGTTCCCCGCGCCCCTGAGATGCGCACTGCGTGCGCGATCTCATCGAGGGAGGCGCGGCGAAGCCGCATGCCTCCAGGGGCGCGGGGAACTGCGCGACCAGCCACAACGCAACCCGCACCCGGCAACGCAACCCCACCCCGCAGACGCCACCCCGCACCCTCAACCCCGAGAGGCCCCCCCATGCTCACCCCGGAGGACACCGCTGAGCTGGCAGCAGCCAACGTCACCCGCGAGTTCCCCAACTTCCCCGCCCACCTGATCTCCAGCCACACAGAGAACACCCGCCCCCGAACCCTCCACCCCGCGTTCTACGGCGCCTACGACTGGCACTCCTCCGTGCACATGCACTGGCTGCTCGTGCGGACCCTCCCGGATCTCCCCGCCGCGACCCGGGCGACGTACACCGAGATCCTGGACCGCCACCTCACCACCCCGAACCTGACCACGGAGGCCGCCTACCTCCTGGACAGGCCCGGTTTCGAGCGCCCGTACGGCTGGGCCTGGCTGACCGCGCTGGCGGCGGAGTGCCGGGACACGCCGTACGCAGAAGCCTTCGCCCCGGCGGTCGACGCGGTGGAACGCCTGCTGACCGCCTGGCTGCCGAAGGCCACGTACCCGGTCCGCCACGGCGTCCACAGCAACAGCGCGTTCGCGCTCGGCCTGATCCTGGACACGGGCGCGGCGGCGGGGCTGACGACCGCGACGCTCGACGACGTCAGGAACCGCCTGCGCACCTGGTTCGCCGACGACCATGACGCCCCCGCCCACTGGGAGCCCTCGGGCCAGGACTTCCTGTCGCCCGCGCTGAGCGAGGCGGACGCGATGCGCAGGGTCCTGGGCGCGGCGGAGTTCGAGGTGTGGCTGGACCGCTTCCTGCCCGCGCTGCGCACCGGCGCCCCCTGCCCCGTACTGGAGGTACCGGTCGTCTCGGACCACGCGGACCCGCAGATCGGCCACCTGCTCGGGCTGACCCTGTCCCGGGCGGCGGCGTTGCGCCACATCGCGGCCGCGCTGCCGGAGGACAGCCCCGTACGACCGCGGCTCACCGAAGCGGCGGACGCGCACCTCGCCGCGGGTCTCCCGGCGGTGGACAGCGGCGACTTCACGACGGACCACTGGCTGGCGACGTTCGCGGAGCTGGCGCGCATCGCGTGAACGCAATGAACGCAAGTACGCGCGATCGTTGCCTGTGACACCCTTGTCACGTCCAGCGACGACCCCTCATCGTGGCCCCTCATGGGACGAGAGCAATGGAAGAAGGTCCTGGTCGGCTCGGCCGGGAACATGGTCGAGTGGTTCGACTGGTTCGTCTACGCGAGCTTCGCGACGTACTTCGCGGGCTCGTTCTTCCCCGACGGCAACCCCACCGCCCAGCTCATGAACACGGCCGGGATCTTCGCGGTCGGCTTCTTCATGCGTCCGGTCGGCGGCTGGCTGCTCGGCCGGGTCGGTGACCGCAAGGGCCGCAAGGCGGCGCTGACCCTGACCGTGACGCTGATGTCGGCGTCGGCCGTGCTGATCGCGGTCGCGCCGACGTACGCGGTCGCCGGGTACGGCGGCGCCGTCGTCCTCCTGGTCGCCCGGCTCCTCCAGGGCCTGTCGGTCGGCGGCGAGTACGCGGCCAGCGCCACCTATCTCACCGAGGCGTCCGACCCGAAGCGGCGCGGCTTCGCCTCCAGTTTCCAGTACGTGTCGATGACGGCGGGCCAGATCGTCGGCCTCGGGCTGCTGATCATCCTCCAGCGCACCCTGTCCGACGACGCCCTGCACGGCTGGGGCTGGCGCATCCCGTTCATCGTGGGCGCGCTCGGCGCGGCGATCATCTTCTATCTGCGCCGCAACATGCTGGAGACGGAGGTCTACGAGGAGTCGGCCGACGCGGAGGCGGGCGTCGGCGGCGACGGCAAGGGCACGATGAAGGCCCTGTGGGCGCACAAGCGCGAGGCGTTCCTCGTCGTCGCGCTGACCATGGGCGGCACGGTGGCGTACTACACGTACACCACCTACCTCACCAAGTACCTGTCGAACTCGGCCGGGCTCAGCAAGCAGACGGCGACCCTGGTCTCGTTCTGCGCGCTGATCGTCTTCGCCTGTCTCCAGCCGCTCGCGGGCGCGCTCTCGGACCGGATCGGGCGCCGCCCGCTGCTGATCACGTTCGCCGTCGGCTCGACGTTCCTGACGGTGCCGATCATGACGCTGCTGCGGCACGCGGGCTCGTTCTGGCCGGCGCTCGGTCTGGCGCTGCTCGCGCTGGTCGTCGTCACCGGCTACACGTCGATCAACGCGTGCGTGAAGGCCGAACTCTTCCCGACCGGCATCCGCGCCCTCGGCGTCGCGCTCCCGTACGCCGTCGCCAACGCCCTGTTCGGCGGCACCGCGGAGTACGTCGCCCTGTGGTTCAAGGACGCCGGCGCCGAATCCGGCTTCTACTGGTACGTGGCCGGCTGCGCGGCCGTGTCGCTGATCGTCTACCTCACCATGCGCGAGACCCGCGACATCGACCTCAACCGGGTGAAGCCGGCGGACACGGCCATGGAGCCCGTGGCGTAGGCGCCGCCCCGCGAGCGGGGCCGCCCGCATCGTGAGACCACGGTCCGGACCTTGTCCGGGCTGTGGCAGACTGCGGGCGTGCTCTCGTTCGCCATGATTATTGGCAGCAGGCGCGCCGGTCCGCAGTGACCGTCTCGTACGACCACGTACGGGCGGACACCGTCGTCCTCGACCCGCGCGCAGACCTCTCGCACCCGCGAGAGGTTTTTCTCGTTTCTGGCCCACCCCTGCCAGGCGGAGAGCGCGCGGGATCATAGTCGGACGGTGGAACCGGTCATTCCGGTAGACCGAGATCCCAAATCAGGAGCCAGATCAGCATGAACGAACTCGACGATTCCTTCCACGTCTTCGACACGACGCTGCGCGACGGCGCGCAGCGCGAGGGCATCAACCTCACCGTCGCGGACAAGCTGACCATCGCACGGCACCTGGACGACTTCGGCGTGGGCTTCATCGAGGGCGGCTGGCCCGGCGCCAACCCCCGTGACACGGAGTTCTTCGCCCGCGCGCAGAAAGAGATCGACTTCCAGAACGCCCAGCTCGTGGCGTTCGGCGCGACCCGCCGCGCGGGCGCCAAGGCGTCGGAGGACCCGCAGGTCAAGGCCCTCCTCGACGCCGGCGCCCCGGTGATCTGCCTGGTCGCGAAGTCGCACGACCGGCACGTCGAACTGGCACTGCGCACCACCCTCGACGAGAACCTGGAGATGGTCCGCGACACCGTCTCGTACCTGGTCGCGCAGGGCCGCCGCGTCTTCGTCGACTGCGAGCACTTCTTCGACGGCTACCGCGCCAACCCGGCCTACGCGAAGTCCGTCGTACGCACCGCCCACGAGGCGGGCGCCTCCGTCGTCGTCCTCTGCGACACCAACGGCGGCATGCTCCCCGCCCAGGTGCAGGCGATCGTGCACACCGTCCTCGACGACACCGGCGCCCGGCTCGGCATCCACGCCCAGGACGACACGGGCTGCGCCGTCGCCAACACCCTCGCCGCCGTCGACGCGGGCGCCACCCACGTGCAGTGCACCGCCAACGGCTACGGCGAGCGCGTCGGCAACTCCAACCTCTTCCCGGTCGTCGCCGCCCTGGAGCTCAAGTACGGCAAGAAGGTCCTTCCCGAGGGCGCGCTCAGCGAGATGACCCGCATCTCGCACGCGATCGCCGAGGTCGTGAACCTGACCCCGTCCACGCACCAGCCCTATGTCGGTGTCTCCGCCTTCGCCCACAAGGCGGGCCTGCACGCCTCCGCCATCAAGGTCGACCCGGACCTCTACCAGCACATCGACCCCGAACTCGTCGGCAACCGCATCCGCATGCTCGTCTCCGACATGGCGGGCCGCGCCTCCATCGAGCTCAAGGGCAAGGAGCTGGGCGTCGACATCTCCGGCGACCGCGAGCTGGTCGGCCGTGTCGTCGAGCGCGTCAAGGACCGCGAGCTGAAGGGCTACACCTACGAGGCCGCCGACGCCTCCTTCGAACTCCTCCTGCGCGAGGAGGCCGAGGGCCGCGCCCGCCGCTACTTCCGCGTGGAGTCCTGGCGCGCCATCGTCGAGGACCGCCCCGACGGCACCCACGCCAACGAGGCGACCGTGAAGCTCTGGGCCAAGGGCGAGCGCATCGTCGCCACCGCCGAGGGCAACGGCCCGGTCAACGCCCTCGACCGGGCCCTGCGCGTCGGCCTCGAACGCATCTACCCCCAGCTCGCCAAGATGGAGCTGGTCGACTACAAGGTCCGCATCCTGGAGGGCAAGCACGGCACGTCCTCCACGACCCGCGTCCTGATCTCCACGACGGACGGCGCGGGGGAGTGGTCGACGGTGGGCGTCGCGGAGAACGTGATCGCGGCGTCGTGGGGAGCGCTGGAGGACGCGTACACGTACGGGCTTCTGAGGGCGGGCGTCGAGCCGGTCGAGTAGCCCGCATTGCCGGAGGGGCTTGAAATCAAGCCCCTCCGGCGCTTGAGGAGCGGGGTCCGGGGCAGAGCCCCGTGACGGCCACCTACGACAGGGCCCACTTCTGATTCGCCGCACCGGTGCACGACCAGACCTGCGTAGCAGTCCCGTCCGCGCTCGAATTCCCGGTCACATCAAGGCACTTGTCGGACGCGGAGTTCACCAGATCCCCGGACCCGGCCTCGTACCGCCACTGCTGCGCGCCGCTCCCGTTGCAGTCGTACAACTGCACCTTGGCCCCGTCGGCGGTGGACCCCCCGCTCACGTCGAGGCACTTGCCCAGCGCCCGCACGGTGCCGTCCGCCTTGACCGTCCAGGTCTGGTTCTGCGACCCGGAGACGCAGGACCAGATCTGCGCGACGGCCCCGTTGGCCGTGGACCCGTCCCGCACGTCGAGGCACTTGCCCCCGAGCCCGTGGAAGGCTCCCACCCGGTCGGCCCCGCCGGCCTGCGTCCCGCTCCAGGTGAAGGTCGCCGACGTCTTCCCCGGCAGGGAGTACGTGAGGTGCTGCCCGCCCCAGTTGAGGGTGACGTTCTGCGCGCTCGACGCGTCGTTGTAGGCGATGACCGCCTTCGAGCCGTCGGTGTTGCGCCAGGCGACGTTCGGCACGGCGCTGGAACCGGTCGAGGCGATCCTGGAAGCTCCCGGCCGGACGAACTTCGTCAGGTGCCCCATCGTGTAGTACTCGATGTTGTAGTCGACCTGCCCGCTGCGCGCGTCACCGTTGTGGACGGTGATGAGCCCGTCGCACGTACCGCAGCCGCCGTTGTGCGGCCCCCGGTTCTGGTCGACGGCGAGGGACCACTTGGTCACCGACTTCGCCCAGTTGCGGGTGTAGTCGATGATGTTCATCATGTCCTCGCGCTGCTGGTTGGCGATCCAGGTGCCGCCCGAGTGCTCGGTCTGGAAGGCGTCGAGCTGCGGGTACTTGTTGTGCACCTCGGTCTGCTTGGCGATGTCGCCGCCGTAGCCGTGCCAGGCGACGCCGCCGAAGTTCGGGTGGGCGCGCACGGCGGCGTCGTCCACGGTCGGGGCGGCGTAGGCGTCGTAGGTGTCCCAGTTCCAGTCGTGCGCGAGCACCTTGGTCCTGAGCCCCGCGCCCGCGAGCTTGGGCAGCAGCTCGCTCTTGGTGAAGTAGGCGAGCCCTGAGCCGTTCCAGCTCATGGAGGGGTAGCCCGAACAGCAGGTCGGCTCGTTCTGCGCGGTGACGTAGTCGATGGGGACGCCGGCGGCCTGGTACCCCTGGATGTACTTCACGAAGTAGTTGGCGTAGGTGCCGTAGTTCTCGGCCTTGAGCCAGCCTCCGTTGAGCTGCCCGCTGTCCTTCATCCAGGCGGGCGCGGTCCACGGCGACGCCATGACGGTGGCGGCGGGGTTGAGCTGCTTGGCCTGCTTGGTGAGGGGGAGGACGTCGGCCTGGTCGTGCGCGAGGGAGAACTTGGCGAGCGAGGGGTCGGTCTGCCCGGCCGGCACGTCGTCATACGTATAACCGAAGCGGGCGAGGTCCGAGCCGCCCATGGGGTTGCGGATGAAGGAGAGCCCGATGCCCTCGGTGGGGGAGAACAGCTTCCTCATCGTGGCGTCGCGGGTGGCCGACGACAGGGCGCCGCTGCTGTTCATGAGCCAGGCGGCGGTGTCCGTGAAGGAGGCGCCGCCGCCGGTGAACGTCTGGTAGCGGGTGTTCTCGTCGACGGTGATGTTGGTGCCGCTGCCGCCCGTGCCCGCCTGGAAGGCGACCGGGGCCTGCTGCTGCAGCCCGCGGGTGACGTGGCGGCCGCCGCTGTCGTCGGTGGTGGTGAGGTAGGCGGTGACCTGTTCACCGGCCGCGTGGGCCGGGCCGGCCGCGGCTCCGAGTCCGACGCCGGTGAGCCCGGCGGTGGTGAGTGCCCCGGCCAGCAACAGCCGGAGCAGGGGTGTGGGGGTGCGCACGAAATGCCTCCTGTGTCCCAGAAGTCCAAGAGCAGGACGGCCGAAGCGGTCCAACGGTGCACTCTCATGGCTTTATTCAAGTCGTGAGTAAAAGGGCCTTCCATGCTCACGTCAAGACTTCACGTCGCGAACACCCCGACCCGCCATTCACACCCCGCCTGGGTTAGCGTCGGGGTATGAGGCCCATCCTCGCGGCCGTCGCCGCCCCCCTGCTCGCCCTGGCGGCGACGTTCGCCGCCGTGCCCAACGCCTCCGCCGCCTCGGACGTCGCCACGGTGGCCGACGCCCTGGAGAAGAGCCCCGTCTACGTCGACCCGGCGGTCTCCGACGAGCTGACCCGGGCGGACGTCGACGCGCTCGAACGAAAGATCAAGAACGCGGACAAGCCGGTGATGGTGGCCGTGCTCCCCGCCGACTTCCCGAAGCGGGCCCTGTTCACCGACCTCCGTACGAAGACGGGCGTCGTCGGCGTCTACGGGGTGCGGCTCGGGGACGCCTTCGAGGCGCGCGCCGACCACCAGGTCATGTCGAACGCGGCCGTTCAGAACCTGACGACGAGCGTGCGCGGCGAACCGCTGCGCGAGCAGCTCGACGACTTCGTCTCCACGGCGGTCCGCACGGCCCGGGGTTCCGCGCCCTCATCCTGGAGCGGGGTGGACGACGGGAGCGACGGCGTCTCGGCCGGACCGCTGATCGGCGTCGGCGCGGTCGTCGTGCTCGGCGGCGCGGGCGTGTACGCCCTGTCCCGCCGCAACCGGCGCCGCAAGGAGCAGGAACAGCGCGAGGCCCTCGAAAAGCTGCGGGTCGTCGTCGACGAGGACATCACCGCGTTCGGCGAGGAACTGGACCGGCTCGACTTCCACCCGGCGGAGGCGGGCGCCGACGACGCGATGCGCGCCGACTACGAACGGGCGCTCGACGCGTACGAGAAGGCCAAGCAGTACATGGCCGCCGCCCAGCGCCCCGAGGACGTGCGCGCGGTGACCCAGGCCCTGGAGGACGGCCGCTTCTCCCTCGCCCTCCTCGCCGCCCGCCGCGAGGGCCGCCCGCTGCCCGAACGCCGCGCCCCCTGCTTCTTCGACCCCCGCCACGGCCCCTCCGTCGAGGACGCCGAATGGACCCCGCCCGGCGGCGCGCCCCGCCAGGTCCCCGTCTGCGCCGCCGACGCCACCCGCCTGCGCGACGGGGCCGAGCCCATGATCCGCACGGTCGACGCGGGCGCGGGCGAACGCCGCCCCTACTACGACGCCGGGCCCATGTACGGCCCCTGGGCAGGCGGCTACTTCGGCGGCGGCATGCTCCCCGGCCTCCTCGTCGGCACGATGCTCGGCTCGATGATGTCGGGCCCGGCCTACGCGGCCGACTACGGCTCCGGGTACGGCGACTTCGGCGGCGACACCTTCGGCGGCGGCGACTACTCCGGCGCCGACTTCGACACGTCGGACTTCGGTGACTTCGGCGGCGGGGGCGACTTCGGCGGAGGCGGCGACTTCGGAGGCGGGGGCGGCGACTTCGGGGGCGGCGGCAACTTCTGACCGGCCGTTTCGACCGCCTCTGGACGGCGGCCCGCCCGTGCGGGGCCGATTGTGCACCAGACGGCCCACAATTGTCAGAAGAATGACGAACCACCACCGATAGTCATATGCCCCCGGTAACGTGGCGCTCTCTGCCGTCGAGCGGATGGGGTGGTGGGAATCCGCGCCAGTGGGTTCCGAGTCGATGGTCTCCTTGCCGGAGCAGAACAATCTTCGTGGCGTAAGAACCGCAGCGCAGCAAGCGGACCCGTATCCAACGGTGACAGTGGACGCGGACGGCATCGTGCTGTCCCACAACGAGCAGGCCAGTGTGGCGCTGCCCGGGGTAGCCGTCGGTCTTCCGCTGGCAGCGGCGGCGCCCGCGTGGCTGGTCGAGGCCCACCTGCGGCACACCGGTGACGGGGGCTCCCCGTCGGTGTGGGCGGGCGGCCGCCTCGGCGGACGCCGGGTGAACGCGCTCGCGGGGCCGGGTTCGAACGGCACGGTGACGTGGTGGCTGGTCGGTGACCACGCTCCGGCCGCCGTCGCGCGGGAGCTGGCGCGCGAACGGGCGCGGGCCGGTCTGCTGCAAGAGCTCTCCTCCGAACTGCTCGCCTCGATGAACGTCGAACGCTGCATGAGGGCGACCGTGCGACGAGCGGCGCGGAACCTGGCGGACGCGGCGGTGATCGTCGGTCCGGGCGACGACACCGGCCACCCCGTGACCCGGTGCACCGCCGACGGTCCGGTGGTGCAGGAGCACATCGCCCTGGACCCGGAGCAACTCCCGGGCCTGGCCGAGGCGTTGTCGGGGCTGCCCACGGTGTCCTCCCGCTGGATCGATCCCCGGCAGCTCCCGCCCTGGGCGGTGCCGGACGAGTTCGTGGACGCCGCCGACGGGATCGGGTCTGTGGCCGTGGTCCCGCTGCCGGGGCACGGCGCGCCGGTCGGATGCCTCGTCCTGCTGCGCCGCCGCAGGGCGGCGACGTTCACCCCCGGCGAGGAGTCCTTCGCGCAGCTCTTCGCCGCACGCGCCGGCGCCGCCCTGTCCATCGCCCGCGGCCACGCCCGCCAGGCGCACCTCACCGATGTGCTCATGCGCGACCTGCTGCCGCCCGAACTCGGCCGGGTGCACGGCATCGGCTTCTCCGCCCGCTACCGCGCCTCGGTCGCGGGTGAACGCGTCGGCGGCGACTTCTACGATCTGTACCCCGCCGACACCCCGGAGACCGAGACCGTCGTGGTGCTGGGCGACGTGTGCGGCAAGGGACTGGAAGCGGCGGTCACCGCGCGCGGGACCCGCAGCGCGCTCCGGGCACTGGTGCCGTTCGCCGCCGACCACACCCGCCTGCTCACCCTCCTCAACAGCGCACTGCTCGCCTCCGAGCAGCCTGCCTTCGTGACCCTGGCCCTGGCCACCGTCGTTCGCGAGGACGCGCACGTCCGGTTGCGGCTGTCGAGCGCCGGGCACCCGGCCCCGCTCATCGTGCGCACCACCGGCCGCATCGAGACGGTCCGGGCCCCGGGCACGCTGCTCGGCGCGTTCCCCGACACCGAGTTCGACACCGCCGAGGTGACCCTGCGGCCGGGGGAGACCTGCCTGCTGTTCACCGACGGGATCACCGAGGCGCGCGGCGGGCCGCTGGGAACCGTGATGTTCGGTGAGAACAGACTGCGCACCGTGCTGTCCCAGTGCGCGGGGATGCCACCCGAGGTGGTCACTGAACGTGTGCAGATGGTCGTCGCCCAGTGGGTGGGGGACAGACGCCACGACGACATGGCCGTCCTGGCGATCGGCGCGCCCCACGACAAGCGACCGGCAACCGACCGGCAACCGTGAATCAGCAGCCCCGGAGAAGGTGAACGGTGTGAATGCCCGAAGCGACACCGACATGCTCGACGAGGAGCGCGAGCACCTGTGGCACGCGCTCGGTGAAGGTGACGAGATGCGCGCCGTCGCCGTCGTGCGCCGCGCGCTGGCGGCAGCGGGACCGGCGGAGAGCGCGGGTGAGCGGGTCCTGCTCGGACTCGTCGCGCCGGTGCAGGAGCGGGTGGGCCTGGCCTGGGCGGCCGACGACATCACGGTGGCGCAGGAGCACGCGGCCACGGCGATCAGTGAGCGGTGCGTCGCGGCGGTGGCCGACGCCTGCGTGGCCGTTCCGCCCGGCGGACACCTCGGCAGGGCCCTGGTGGCGTGCGTCGACGGCGAGTGGCACGCGCTGCCCGCACGTCTGGTCAGCGAAGTGCTGCGGCTGAGGGGCTGGCGGGTCGACCACCTGGGGGCGCATGTTCCCACCGAGCACCTGGTCACGTACGCGCGCCGCACCGGTGCGCAGGCGGTGCTGCTCTCCTCGTCCATCCCGACCTTGCTGCCCGGCGCCCACAACGCCATCGCCGCGTGCCGGAGCATCGGCGTCCCGGTACTCGCCGGAGGAGCCGCGTTCGGTCCGGGGGGCCGCTACGCACGGTCGATGCGGGCCGAGTGGGCCGAGGACGCGTCCGGCGTCGCCGACCTGCTCGGCCGGGACCGGACCGGGGTCCGCGCGCAGGCGGCCGGGCCACCCGAGATGGACCTGCCGCACCTGGCCGACCAGGAATACACCATGGTCCGCCGGACCGGCCCGCGATTGATCGAGCGGACCCTCGCCGACGTCGAGCGGGGCTTTCCCGAGACGCGACGGTACAGCGAGTACCAGCGGGAACGCACCGTCGAGGACATCGAACACATCGTCAACCACCTCGCCACCGCCGTCTACGTCGACGACGCCCGCCTGTTCACCGACTTCATCCTGTGGACCGCCGGCGTCCTGGCCGCCCGCGACGTCCCGCCGCGGTGCCTGTTCCCCGCTCTCGACTCGCTCCTCGACCAGCTCAAGGACTTCCCGCGCACGGTCGCCGCCCTCACCGCGGCCCATGACCGCCTGACCCCGTGACAGCCGCGGGCGCGGTGCCGCCTACGGGCGGCTGAGCGCCCGCGTCACACCGGCGAGGACCGTCGTCGTCAGGACCCAGCCGAGAGCGATCAACGCGTAGGCGAGCCCTTGCACGCCGGCCTCCGCCCAGTGCCAGCCGTCACGCTGGCCGAGCCCGCCGACCGGGATGAGCAGGTCGAGGGTGTACGCGACGGGATTGAACGGCGCGCCCTCGCCCGGCTTGTTGGGGAGGGGCGTGTGCGTGTGGAACACGACGGAGCCGATGAGTGTCAGCGCGACCAGCCAGATCCCGGCGATCCAGGGCCGGTAGCCATATCCGACCGTCGCTTCGAGGAGCAGCCCCCACACCCGGCCGAGGGGGCGCTGGGTGGCCCGCCGCCGCCGTTCCCGTATGAGCAGGACCCGGCGGGCCTCCTCCTCGTGGCCCAGCTTCCGGTAGTACGCGGCCAGCTGCTCGTACGGCTGCGGGGTGAACGCACGCTGCAGCCTCAGCCACGCCAGCCGGTTCGTCGTGTCCTCACGCTGGGTGGGCCTGGTCAGCTCCATCCAGTCGTACGTCAGCCCGTCCAGGCCCAGCGGCGCGCGCCACGTGGTCGGCCGGTCCTGGAGGCGGGTCGCCCGCGCGTTGCGTAGGTCCACGCCGCCCGCGGGCGGCCGTGCGAACCGCAGGTCGAGGGCTTCGACCTGCGCCCCGACCATCATCAACGACCCGCCCGTGCCCATGAGTTCGGCCTCATGGAACGACAGCAGGTCATCGATCCGCGCCCCGCGCAACCGCACCCGCCCCTCGGCCCGGAAACCCTGGTGCAGCCGGACCGTCGAAGCCCGCAACGCGTCCCCGTTGAAGGCGACCTCCTCCGGAGCGACGCCGGTGATGCGCGCGCCGTCCATCCACAGCCCGCCGGGCAGCTCGGCCCCGGGGAACAACACCTGTCCCTCCGCCACGAATCCGTTCTTGCAGAACACGCCGCCCTGCATGATCAGGCCGCCCGCGTGCAGGGCGATGCCATCGGTGGCCACGAGGTGGGCGTGGTCGAGGATCAGCCCGCCCGCTATGTGCGTGAGCGTGACGTTCACGGCGCCGCGCCGCCCACCCGTGATCCTCGAACCCCGCAGGTCGAGCCGCCCGCCGATCTGCGCGGTCGGCGCGACGAAGCCGGGCAGCTCGCAGTCCGTCACCGAGAAGGCGAGTGTGCTCGCGCCCTCCAACGTCATCGCCCCGTCGAACCGACACCCCTCGAACCGCACGAGCCGCCTGATCTCGGCCCCGTCCAGGGCGAGTGCGCCGCGTACATGGGTGTCCCGAAGTATGTACGGCTCGGACTGCGCGTCCGGGTCGAGAATCCGCTCCCTGACGCGCGCGGCGTCGATACGTCTCTCAGGGCTGGGTGACATGTGTGCGGAGGAAGTGGGTCCAGGTGTCGGGGCGGATGGTGAGGGTGGCTCCGGTGGCGGGGTCGTTCTTGGAGTCGCGGATGTGGATGGCGGATGCGTGTGTGGCGACCTCGACGCAGTTGCCGCCCTCGTTGTTGCTGTAAGTCGACTTCCGCCAGTCCCAAGCGGCTTCGAGGCAGTTGCCACCCGGGTCGCGGACGGATCCGGCGGTGCTCACGATGCTCCTAGCCGTTTTCTCAGGGCCGGGTGACATGTGTGCGGAGGAAGTGGGTCCAGGTGTCGGGGCTGACGGTGAGGATGGCGCCGGTGCCTGGGTCGTTCTTGGAGTCGCGAACGTGGACCGCGGATGCATGTGTGGCAACTTCGACGCAGTTGCCGCCTTCGTCGCCGCTGTACGTCGACTTTCGCCAGTCGTAGGCGGCCTCCAAGCAGTTGCCCCCTTGGTCGCCGCTGTAGCTGGACTTGAACCAGGCCAGTTCCGTGAACTCGTGGCCGCGCGGTCGTGCTGAGGTGTTCATGTGGCTCCTAGCAGTCCGTCCAGCAGGCGAGCGCTCTCGTCGGGAGACAGCGCCTGAGACTGCAGCATTCCATACTTCGTGTGCAGGTTACTTACGTCTTCGGGGGCGTCCAGAACCGTGCTGACCCGGTGCCCCTCGATGAACGCTACGAAGTCGTGGTCGGGGCTCTCCAGCAACACCATCGGGCCTTGAATCCCGGCGTGCGGCCACCTCGTCATCGGCATGATCTGCACCCCCATGCAGTGGAGCTGCCCCAACTCCAGGACGCGGCGGTACTGCTCACGCATCACCTCGGCGCCGCCGACCGGCCTGTGAAGTGCGGACTCCTCGATGATGAAGTGGGCCCAAGGCGGATGTTCGCGCTCCCAGATGCGCTGGCGCTCAACACGGCCGTTGATCCAGTCCTCGGCGTTCTCGCTGCCGACAGGCGGGTAGCTGGCCTTGAACATCGCCCGCATGTAGTCCGGGGTCTGCAGCAACCCCGGCACGGCCTGTTGCTCGTACGTCAGAATCGTCAGCGCTGCCTCCTCGAACTCCACCAGGTCCGCAACGATCAGCGGATACTTCTCCTTCTTCGGCACCTTGGCGACGGCGATCGCCAGCACCCCCTTGGTGTCCAGGCCGTCGTCGATCCGGCCCGCCAGACACTGATCAAGCGGGCGCCGCCCTTGCTCGATCGAGGCCATCTTGTCGTGGCTGATGTTCAGCGAATCCGCCAACCCCGTCTGCGTGATCCCTGCGTACTTACGAAGGTGCGCGATCTGCGCCCCGATCGCGTGCCACGAAGTGACCTGTTTCTTCATACGCGCACCCTGCCCATCCTCACCCCGCCCCGAGCGGAGCGAACCCGTACAAACGCAGATGTACGACCTGACGCGCTGCCCCACGAGGCGCACCCGTACGAAGGTCACCGCATGGAACAACTGCCGTACCAGCGCGAGGCGTTCTACCGCCGCGAACGCAAATCGATTCCCGCGGCCCGCGCGTTCACAGCCTGGGCGTTGCGGGATTGGCGTGCAACCGAACGTCTTGACGACGCACTTTTGTGCGTGAGCGAGTTGGCGACGAACGCGCTGCTGCACGGCGTGCCACCGGGCCGGGGTTTCCGGTTGCACATCGGGATGTGTGCGGAGGACGGGGTGATCAGGATCGAGGTGGAGGACAGCGGCGACGGAAGGGTCGCCGTGAACGAACCGCGCCCCGAGGCCGAGAGCGGCCGGGGCCTGCTTCTCGTAGCCGCGCTGGCGGACAAGTGGGGCACGGGGGCGCGGGACCCGGGCAAGAGCGTGTGGTGCGAGTTCGAGCGCGGGGCTCAGTGATGTGAGGAGGAGCCGGACCCCAGTTCCTCGGGACGGGGCTTCGGGACCCGGGCCCCGGCCCCGTACATCCACCGGGACAAAGCCACCCGCACCCGCGGCCGCACCCCGCGCTGATCCCCCGTAGCGGGCGCCAGAGCCACCGGCTCCTCGTGCTGCGTCAGCCGGAACAGCTCCTCCCGGGGCAGGGGCTCATGTACCTCCACGTACTCCCCGTGAGGGAGGCGCTTGATGAGCCCGGTCTCGCGGCCGTGCAGCACCTTGTCCCGGTCGCGGCGCTGAAGGCCCAGGCACACCCGCTTGGTCAGCACGAACGCCAGTACCGGCCCCGCGAACAGCGCCACCCGCGCGAACCACGTGATGGCGTTCACGGAGAGGTGGAAGTGGGTGGCCCAGAGATCGTTCGCGCCCGCCGCCATGGCCACGAGGAAGCCGGTGATCCAGGCGACTCCGAGACCTGTCCGTACGGGGCGGTTCCGGGGGCGGTCCAGGAGATGGTGTTCTCGGCGGTCGCCCGTGACCCACGCCTCGATGAACGGCCACACCCCGATGAGGACGAGCCAGAGCGGGAACGCGAGGAACGGGACGAGGATGCCGAGGTTGAGGGTGTGGCCCCAGAGTGCGATCTCCCAGCCGGGCATCACGCGGACCAGGCCCTCCGCGAAGCCCAGGTACCAGTCCGGTTGGGCGCCCGTGGAGACCTGGTCGGGGCGGTAGGGGCCGTAGACCCAGACCGGATTGATCGACGCGATGGCCGCGATCGCCGCCACCACCCCGAAGACGAGGAAGAAGAAGCCGCCTGCCTTGGCCACGTAGACCGGGAAGAAGGGCTGGCCCACCACGTTCTTCTCGGTTTTTCCGGCGCCCGGGAACTGCGTGTGCTTGTGGTAGAAGACCAGGATCAGGTGGGTGACCACGAGCGCCGCCATGATGCCGGGCAGCAGCAGGATGTGGAGCGAGTAGAAACGGGCCACGATGTCCGTGCCCGGGAACTCGCCGCCGAAGAGGAAGAACGACAGGTACGTCCCGACGACCGGGACGGACAGCGTCATGCCCTCGATGAGCCGCATGCCCGCGCCGGAGAGCAGGTCGTCGGGGAGCGAGTAGCCGAGCAGGCCCTCGAACAGGGCGATGAACAGCAGGAGCCAGCCGAACAGCCAGTTCATCTCGCGCGGCTTGCGGAACGAGCCGGTGAAGAAGTGCCGCATCATGTGCACGAACATCGCCGCGACGAAGATCAGCGCCGCCCAGTGGTGGATCTGCCGGATGAGCAGTCCGCCGCGTACGTCGAAGCTGATGTCGAGCGTCGAGGAGTACGCCTCGGACATCCGGATGCCCTTCAGCGGGACGTAACTGCCTTGATACGTCACCTCGTTCATCGACGGGTGGAAGAAGAGCGTGAGGTAGACGCCGGTCAGGATCAGGATGATGAACGTGTAGAGGCAGACCTCGCCCAGCAGGAACGACCAGTGGTC
The DNA here is from genome assembly GCF_040644575.1 of Streptomyces sp. NPDC046939. Taxonomy (NCBI): domain Bacteria; kingdom Bacillati; phylum Actinomycetota; class Actinomycetes; order Kitasatosporales; family Streptomycetaceae; genus Streptomyces; species Streptomyces sp. NPDC046939. Next base: position 168,906 of record NZ_JBEYWV010000004.1, on the reverse strand, counting down.
GGGGAAGACCTTGCGCAGGTACTTGCGGCCCAGGCCGTAGATCCCCAGCCGGCCGTCGGCCCAGTCGGCGACGCGCTCGCCCGTGCTGTCGGACATGACTGCCTCCCGTCGGTGCTCACTGTCGTGACAGCGGGGGAGGGCGCGAATGTGACATGGGCGCTCGTTTTGTGAGCCACGTCACCCTGACCGTAACGCTGTGCTTACCGCCGGTAACGAACCACTTCAGGTCAAAGAGCAGAAGCGGTCGCTCTGCGCGCATGTCCGTTCACGAACTGGCTATGAATCGCCATGGCGTTCACACGCTGCACACCAGTCACATCCGTTACGCACAGCACAGCGAGAGGACGGTCATGCAGAAGCAGACGCAGCAGCGGAAGACCAAGAAGGCGTACGCGAAGCCCGCGATGTTCAAGCAGGGCGACTTCACGAAGACGACCGCCGGCTACTTCTACGGCGCCTACTCGGAGTGGATCACCCGCCGCTTCACCTGAGCCCAGCCCGACCGACCCAGCGATCCAGGAACGGTGAAGATGCCCGGCCGCCACCAGCACGACTGCTTCGTCGTCCTGCCCGACACCGACGCGGGCCGTGCGGCGGCCGGGCCTCTTCTCCCCAGCGGCGCCCCCGACGACGGCACCCGCGTTCTCCGGTACCCGTCCGGCCGCCCCTGGCTCGTCGCCCGCACACCGCTGCGCCGCCTCAGCAGCGCCGGCGGCGCGGCGGACGACACCGCCGTCGTCGTCATCGGCCCCGACGCGCCGCCCGCCTCCGAACTCGCCGCCGACCTGCGCGCCGCGCGCGGCGACGCCGCCCTCCACGGCCGCCTGGCCCGCCGACTGCCCGGCGTCCACCACGTCATCTCCCGTACGGGCTCCGAGACGTGGGTGCGCGGCACCGCCTCCGGACTGCGCCGCGTCTACGTCACCGACGGCCCCGGGCCCCGCCTCGTCTCCGACCGGCCCGCCGTCCTCGCCGGGCTCACCGGCGCCGCGCTCGACGAGACCGCGCTCGCCCTGCGCCTCCTCGACTTCCTGCCGTACCCGCTCAGCGGGCGACCGGTGTGGCGGGGCGTCAGCGAGACCGATCCGGCGTACGCGCTCGTCCTGCGGCCCGACGGGACCACCGCCACCCGGCGCTGGTGGCACGCCCCCGACGCCGAGCTGCCCCTGGGCGACGGCGGCGCACGCCTCGCCGACGCCCTCGACCGCTCCGTCCGCGCCCATCTCTCCGGCCGCGCCCGCGTCAGCGCCGAACTCTCCGGCGGCCTCGACTCCACGTCCCTCGCCTTCCTCGCCCGCCGCACCGCCCCCGAGCAGCTCACCCTGGTGACCGTGGCGTCCCGGGAGGCCCACGCGGAGGACGAGACGTGGGCGCGGCGCGCCGTCGAACTCGCCCGCGCCACCCAGGGGGCGCTCACCCACCACGTCGTCCCCGCCGACGAAGCGCCCCTCTTCTACGCGGGCGTCGGCGACCCGCCCGGCCCCGGCGGGGACGGACTCACCGACGAACCCCTGCCCGTCGCCCCCGCCCGGGCCCGCGCCCGCATGCTGCTCGCCCGCGCCGCGGCCGCCGGGTCCGAGTGCCACCTCACCGGGTACGGCGGCGACGAACTGTTCATGGGGCTGCCCGCCGCCTCCGGCGACCTGTTCCCCCGCCACCCGCTGGCCGCCTGGAACCGGGTCGGCGCCGTCCGCCACCAACTCGGCTGGCCGCTCGCCGCGACGACCCGCGCCCTGCTCACCCGGCCCTCCTTCCCGCGCTGGCTGGCCGGGGCCGTCACCGACGAGGCCGCCCCGACCGCCCGCACCCCGCAACTGTCCTGGGGCGTCCGCCAGACCCTGCCGCCCTGGCTGACCCCGGACGCCCGCGCCCTCGTGCACGACGCGTTCCGCACCGCCGCGGCCGGCGCGGAACCGCTCGCCCCGCGCCCCGGCCGCCACCTCGACCTCGACACGATCCGCATCGGCGCCCGCCACTTCCAGGCCATGGAGGAGTACGGGCTCGCCCTCGGCCTGCCGGTGGCCGCGCCCATGTACGCCGACCACGTCATCGAGGCGACGCTCGCCGTACGCCTCGCGGACCGCATCGACCCCGGACGCTACAAGCCGCTCCTCGCCGAGGCCGTCCGCGACGTCGTCCCCGCGCCGCTGCTCGCCCGCACCACCAAGGACCACATGAACGGCGACCACACGCAGGGGCTCGTCCACCACGCCGACGAACTGCGGCGGCTGTGGGCGCCGGACGCCTCCCGGCTCGCCGCCCTCGGCCTCGTCGACGTCGGCCGGCTCGACGCCCTCGCCGCCGACCCGTACTCCCCGCTCCACACCCGCCACTCCATCGACGCGACGGTCGCCTGCGAGATGTGGCTCCGCGCCGTCGCCCCCGCAGACGCACACAGGAAGGTCCCGACCCCGTGAGACTCAGAGACGGCATCGCGGTCACCGGCACCGACTTCGGCGGCGTACTCCTCGACCAACGCGCCGGAACCTACTGGCAGTTGAACGAGACCGGCACCGTCGTCCTCACCGCCCTCGCCGACGGCCACGGACCCGACGTCGCCGTCGAACGGCTCCTCGACGCCTTCGACATCGACCGCGACCGGGCCGAGGCCGACGTCGCCGCACTCACCCGGCAGCTCATCGACGCCAAGATGGCCACGCCATGAGCACCGAGATGACCATGCCGGGCCGCGACGCCCGGCGCGGCCCGCGCATACGCCTCGCCGTCGGCGCCGCCCTCCTCATCGCCCGGCTCCGCCCCGACCGGCTGCGCCGCCTGCTCGGACTCATCGGCCGGGGCGCCCGCCCCGCCACCTACGCGGAGGCGCTGGCCGCGTACGAGTCCGTCGTCACCGCCAGCCGGCGCTGCGCGGGCTGGTACGGCTGCCTGCCCCGCTCCGTCGCCATCGCCTTGCTGTGCCGCGCCTCCGGCACCTGGCCGGACTGGCACGCCGGGGTGCGCGCCGCGCCGCCGTTCGCCCCGCACGCCTGGGTCACCGCCGAGGGCAGGCTCGTGGGGGAGCGGGCGGCGGCCTCGGAGTACCGCCCGCTGATGACCGTCCCCGCCGTACCGAAGACACCGCTCGATGGCCGCTGAACTGCGCCTGCTCCTCGCCCACGCCCGGCCGCACGCCCGCCCCCTCGTCCTCGGGGGCGTGCTCGCGCTCGCCGGATCGGGCGCCGGGCTGGCCATGCCGGTGATGGCGAAGTACGCGGTGACGGCCTTCGCCGAGGACCGCTCACCCGCCCCGGCGCTGCTCCTGCTGACCCTCGTCGTCCTCGCCGGGGCGGCGCTCACGGCGGGCGGCAGCTATCTGATGGCGCGGACCGGCGAAGCGGTCGTGCTCGGCGCCCGCGACCGGCTCGTTGCCCGCATGCTCCACCTCGACGTGGCCGCCGTCGACCGCCTCACGCCCGGCGCGCTCCTCACCCGCGCCACCAGCGACACCACACTCCTGCGCACGGTCCTGTCGCACAGCCTCGTCGAGTCGGCGAGCGGCGCGCTGACCCTGCTCGGCGCCATCGTGCTCATGGGCGTCATGGACCTGATCCTGCTCGGCGTGACGCTCCTCGTCCTGGCGGTGGTCGCGGGCGCGCTCGCCCTGCTCATGCCGCACATCCGACGCGCCCAGACCCAGGCGCAGGACGCGGTCGGCGCGATGGGCTCGGCCCTCGACCGGGCGCTGCAGTCCTTCCGCACGGTCAAGGCGAGCGGCGCCGAGTCCCGCGAACACACCGCGATCACGGCCGCCGCCCGCCGCGCCCACGACCGGGGCCTGACCGTGGCCCGCTGGACCGCCGCCTCCGACGTCTCGATGCTGGTCTCGGTCCAGGTGGCGTTCCTGTGCGTCCTGGGCGTGGGCGGCGCGCGAGTCGCCTCCGGCGCGCTCGACATCGCGTCCCTGATCGCGTTCCTGCTGTACCTCTTCTACCTGGTGGCACCGCTGGGACAGTTGACGGAGGGCTGGGTGGGCCTCAACAGCGGAATGGCGGCGGTCGCCCGCATCACGGAGATCGAGGAACTGGCGCCGATCCGGAACCCGGCGAAGACCGAGGACCCGGCGAAGACCGAGGACCCGGCGTCGATCCGGGACATGGCGAAGACCAGGGACGCGGCGAAGACCGAGGACGCTGCGACGATCCGGGACCTGGCCACGATCCGGAACCCGGCGGCGATCCGGGACCTGGCGAAGTCCGAGGACGCTGCGATGATCCGGGACCCGGCGAAGACCAGGGACGCGGCGAAGACCGAGGACGCTGCGACGATCCGGGACCTGGCCACGATCCGGAACCCGGCGGCGATCCGGGACCTGGCGAG
>NZ_JBEYWV010000004.1:0-164490 GCF_040644575.1 Streptomyces sp. NPDC046939 | reverse complement strand
AGTCCGAGGACCCGGCGACGATCCGGGACCCGGCGAAGTCCGAGGACCCGGCGACGATCCGGGACCCGGCGAAGTCCGAGGACCCGGCGATGATCCGGGACCCGGCGGAGACCAGGAACGCGGCAAAGACCGAGGACGCTGCGACGATCCCGGACCTGGCCACGATCCGGAACCCGGCGACGATCCGGGACTCGGCGACGATCCGGGACTCGGCGAAGTCCGAGGGCCCCGGGCAGGGGGAGGCGCCCGCCCCCGGCCATACCCCCGCGGCACCCTCCATCCTGTCCACCCCCCTGTCCGTCGCCTTCGCCGACGTCGGCTTCCGCTACGACGACACCCGCGCCCCCGCCCACACCGGCCTGACCTTCGACGTCCCGGCCGGTGGCCTCACCGCGCTCGTCGGACCCTCCGGCGCGGGCAAGTCCACCGTCTTCGCCCTCCTCGAACGGTTCTACGACCACGACTCGGGCCGCCTCACGGTCGGCGGGCGGGACATCCGGGACTGGCCGCTGGGCGACCTGCGGGGTGCGCTCGGCTATGTGGAGCAGGACGCGCCCGTCCTCGCCGGCACCCTGCGCGACAACCTGCTCTACGCCGCCCCGGACGCCACCGGCGACGAGATCCGGGACGTCGTCGCCCGGACCCGGCTCGGCGATCTCGTCGCCCGGCTCGCGGACGGCCTGGACACGCCCGTCGGACACCGTGGCGTGCTGCTCTCGGGCGGGGAACGTCAACGCGTCGCCATTGCCCGGGCCTTGCTCCGCCGCCCCCGGCTGCTCCTGCTCGACGAGGTCACCGCCAACCTGGACGCCGTCAACGAGCAGTACTTGCGGGACGTCGTCCGCGACCTCGCCACCCGTACGACGGTCCTGGTGATCGCGCACCGGCTCTCCACCGTCGTCGACGCGGACCGCATCGTCGTCCTGGAGAACGGGCGGGCCCGCGCCCAGGGCACCCACGCCGAACTGCTCGAACGGGACGCCCTGTACGCCGAGTTGGCGGCCACGCAACTCGTGACCGCCTCAACTCGCTGATGTCCCGCTACCGGGTCAGGCCTTCTTGATCGCCGAGATGTCGAAGTTCAGCTTGATCTTGTCGGAGATCAGGACGCCGCCGGTCTCGAGCGCGGCGTTCCAGGTCAGGCCCCACTCGGAGCGCAGCAGCTCCGCCTTGCCCTCGAAGCCGACGCGCTCGTTGCCGAACGGGTCCTTCGCCGAGCCGTTGAACTCCAGGTCGATGGTGATCGGCTTGGTGGTGCCGAGGATCGACAGGTCACCGGTGACGCGGTAGTCCGAGCCGCCGAGCGCCTCGGCCGACGTCGTACGGAACGTCATCGTCGGAAACTCGTCGGTCTTGAAGAAGTCGGCGCTCTTGAGGTGCCCGTCCCGGTCGGCGTTGCCCGTGTCGATGCTCGCCATCTGCACGTCGAAGGAGGCCGTGGACTTCGCCGGGTCGGAGCCGTCGAGGTACAGCGCGCCGGTGAAGTCGGTGAAGGTGCCCTTCACGTTCGTGACCATGGCGTGCCGGGCGACGAAGCCGAGCGTGGTGTGCGCGGGGTCGACGGTGTACTCGCCGGTGAGGGCGGCCAGTCCGGGGTCGACGGCGGCCGGGGTGGCGGCGGTGGCGGTGGTGGTGTCGTTCTTGCGGCTGAAGATGCTCATGACGCGCTCCTTGGGGACGGTCGGCACGCGGATGCCGGTTGAAGTTGAATGTTGAACCATCAACTGGTGACGACTCTAGCGCGCTGATGTTCAACTTTCAACATCAAGCGCGGCGTGCTCGTTCGATTACACCGAGTGGATCTTGAAGGCGCACTACCCCACGCGCGTAGAACCGGGGACCATCTTCCTGTTCCACCTGCACCACCCCCCACTCGGCAGGAAGGAAACCCCATGCGCATCCGCTCCGCGCTCACCGCGCTCGCGCTCACCACCGGCGCCCTCGTCGCCCCCGGCGTCGGCGTTCTCACCTCCGCGACCGACGCGTTCGCCGTCACGAAGATCAGTCACTCCACCGCGACCTCGATGTTCAGCTCGGTCGGCATCACCTGGTCGTCCTCCGGTGGCTGCTCGGACCGCAACGTCAGCACCTGTACGTCCTTCGACCAGCTCAACCTGGCCACCGCCCAGGGCGCCCAGACCCTCAAGCGCGCCACAGGCTGCGCCCTCAACATCACCGGCGGCACCGAGACCGGCCACGCGAGCGGCACCTACTCGCACTGGAACGGCTACAAGCTCGACTACGGCAAGAACACCTGCGTCACCAACTACATCAAGAACACCTTCACGTACATAGGGCTGCGCGGCGACGGCGCCGCGCAGTACCAGTCCGGCTCGGGCAACATCTACGCCGACGAGGGCAACCACTGGGACGTCCTCTACTACAACTGCGGCGGCTGCTGACCGCCCGCGCAAGCAGGTCTAGCGCGCGGCGAGGCGCTCCAGAAGCGCCGCGCCGCGCGCCAGCAACTCCCGCTCCTCGTCGCTGAGTTCGGCCTCGATGGCCTGCGCCAGCCAGCCCGCCCGCCGACCGCGCTCCGTCTCCAGGGCGGCCCGGCCCGCGTCGGTCAGCTCCACCAGGGACTTGCGGCCGTCCGTCGGATGCGGGCGGCGCGTGATGAGCCCCTGCTCCATCAGCAGCCCCACGGCGCGGGCCATGGACTGCGGCCGTACGCGCTGGTCCGCGGCCAGGTCGCTGGTGGTCATGGCGCCGTCGCGGTCCAGGGCGCCGAGCACGGCCACCTGGCCGAGCGGAATCCGGTCCTCGTGCTTCACACGCCGCGTGAGCTTGCCCATCGCGGTACGCAGTTCGGCGGCGACGGCGGCGGCTTCCGGGGTGGGCATACGGAACTTTAACCCGCAGGTCACCGGCGTACAGGTCTGCTCGGACAACTGCACAGCAGAACTGAACAGCGCAACTGAACAGCATTGCTGTAGAGTTCCGTCGCGTCGGGCTCAGCGCCAGCGTCGTCGCAGCCGGAGCCCGGACTCGTTCCGAGCGAAGGAACTCCATGCACCTCACGCACCCCGTCGCCGACGCCACCGCCATCCGCTCCGTCACCGCCCGCACCGTCCTCGACAGCCGAGGCAACCCCACCGTCGAGGTCGACGTCGTCCTCGCCGACGGCTCCCTGGGCAGCGCCGCCGTCCCCTCCGGCGCCTCCACCGGCGCCCGCGAAGCCGTGGAACTGCGCGACGGCGACCCCACCCGCTGGCACGGCAAGGGCGTGGACCGCGCCGTCGAGCACGTGAAGGGCGAGATCGCGGCGGCCGTCACCGGCCGCGACGCCACCGACCAGGCCGGTCTCGACGCCGCGCTGACCGCGCTCGACGGCACCCCCACCAAGTCCAGGCTCGGCGCCAACGCCCTGCTCGGCGTCTCGCTCGCCACCGCCAAGGCGGCCGCCGCCGCACACCGCCTGCCCCTGTACCGCTACCTCGGCGGCGCCGACGCCCGCACCCTGCCCATGCCGATGATGAACATCGTCAACGGCGGCGCCCACGCCGACAATCCGCTGGACTTCCAGGAGTTCATGATCGCGCCGGTCGGCGCCGCGACCTTCGCCGAAGCCGTCCGGATGGGCTCCGAGGTCTTCCACACCCTGCGCCGCGACCTGCTCGCCGCCGGCCACTCCACCGGCGTAGGGGACGAGGGCGGATTCGCGCCCGCCCTGCGCACGGCCGAGGAGGCGCTCGACTTCGTCATGGCCGCCATCGAACGCACCGGCTACCGGCCCGGCGCCGACATCGGCCTGGTCATGGACCCGGCGTCCTCCGAGTTCCACCGCGACGGCGTGTACACGTACGCGGGCGAAGGCGTCCGCCGCACCTCCGCCGAACAGGTCGACTACCTCGCGGGGCTCATCGACGCCTACCCCGTCCTCTCCGTCGAGGACCCGATGGCCGAGACCGACCTCGACGGCTGGCGCGAGCTGACCGCCCGCGTCGGCGACCGCTGCCAGCTCACCGGCGATGATGTCTTCTGCACGAACGAGGCGCTGGTCAGGGAGGGCATCCGCACGGGCGTCGGCAACGCGGTCCTTGTCAAGGTCAACCAGATCGGTACGCTGACGGAGGCGCTCGGCACCGTCTCCGCCGCCCGCCGGGCCGGCTGGGCGGTCGTCATCTCGCACCGCTCCGGCGAGACCGAGGACACGACGATCGCGGACCTCGCCGTTGCCACCGGCTGCGGCCAGATCAAGACGGGCTCCCTGTCCCGCTCCGACCGCACCGCCAAGTACAACCGGCTCATCCGGATCGAGGAGGAGCTGGGCGCGAGCGCCGTCTACGCGCCGACGGCCGTGTGACGGGCCTCTCACGCCCCGACGCCGACCGCCTTTGTGCGACCCCTACAAGCGGAGAGGGGCCTGAGCAGTGACTTCGGCTGCATGAGGCGCCGGTTCTGTTCAGGGCTACCAGGAAAACGAGCCGGAGACTGTGTGAAGTCGACGGCCCGTTTTCCTTGGTCGGCTTCGTATGGTCACTACATGACCGTTTTGGACGACACCGCCTCCGCCCCCGGGGACGAGCCCACCGACGCCCGTGGGCGCGTGGCCGAGCTGCACGCGATCCGTGAGCAGGCCCTGCGCGGTCCGAGCGACCGGGCGACCGAGGCCCAGCACGCCAAGGGCAAGCTGACCGCGCGCGAGCGCATCGAGCTGTTGCTTGACGAGGGGTCGTTCAACGAGGTCGAGCAGCTGCGCCGGCACCGTGCGGTCGGGTTCGGTCTGGAGGCCAAGAAGCCCTACACCGACGGTGTGATCACCGGCTGGGGCACGGTCGAGGGCCGTACGGTCTTCGTCTACGCGCACGACTTCCGGATCTTCGGCGGGGCGCTGGGCGAGGCCCACGCCACGAAGATCCACAAGATCATGGACATGGCCATCGCGGCGGGTGCCCCGCTGGTCTCGCTCAACGACGGGGCGGGCGCCCGTATCCAGGAGGGTGTCTCGGCGCTGGCGGGGTACGGCGGCATCTTCCAGCGCAACACCAAGGCGTCGGGTGTCATCCCGCAGATCAGTGTGATGCTGGGCCCGTGCGCGGGCGGCGCGGCCTACAGCCCCGCCCTGACCGACTTCGTGTTCATGGTCCGCGACACCTCGCAGATGTTCATCACAGGACCGGACGTCGTCAAGGCGGTCACCGGTGAGGAGATCACGCAGAACGGGCTCGGCGGCGCCGATGTCCACGCCGAGACGAGCGGTGTCTGCCACTTCGCCTACGACGACGAGGAGACCTGCATCGCCGAGGTGCGCTACCTCCTGTCGATGCTGCCGCAGAACAACCGCGAGAACCCGCCCACGGCCCACTCCGACGACCCGGTGGACCGCCGCGGCGACGTCCTCCTGGACCTGGTCCCGGCCGACGGCAACCGCCCGTACGACATGGCCAAGGTCATCGAGGAGCTCGTCGACGACGGCGACTACCTGGAGGTCCACGAGCGCTGGGCGCGCAACATCATCTGCGCCCTGGCCCGCCTCGACGGCCAGGTCGTCGGCATCGTCGCCAACCAGCCGCAGGCCCTCGCCGGCGTCCTCGACATCGAGGCGAGCGAAAAGGCCGCGCGCTTCGTGCAGATGTGCGACGCCTTCAACATCCCGATCGTCACGCTTCTCGACGTCCCCGGCTTCCTGCCCGGCGTCGACCAGGAGCACGGCGGCATCATCCGCCACGGCGCCAAGCTGCTCTACGCGTACTGCAACGCCACCGTCCCGCGCATCTCGCTCATCCTGCGCAAGGCGTACGGCGGTGCTTACATCGTGATGGACTCCCAGTCCATCGGCGCGGACCTCACCTACGCCTGGCCGACCAACGAGATCGCCGTGATGGGTGCCGAGGGCGCCGCCAACGTCATCTTCCGCCGTCAGATCGCCGAGGCCGAGGACCCCGAGGCCATGCGGGCGCGCATGGTCAAGGAGTACAAGTCCGAGCTGATGCACCCGTACTACGCGGCCGAGCGCGGCCTCGTCGACGACGTCATCGATCCGGCGGAGACCCGTGAGGTACTGATCAAGTCCCTGGCGATGCTCCGCACCAAGCACGCCGACCTGCCCTCCCGCAAGCACGGCAACCCGCCGCAGTAGCGGCACCAGTCGTAGGAGACCCGCCCATGTCCATGCCTGACATCCGTGTCGAGAAGGGCCACGCCGAGCCCGAGGAGGTCGCCGCCATCACCGCGATCCTCCTCGCCCGCGCCGCCGCGCAGCCCGCCGCCCCGGTGCACCGCGTCCGCCGGACCCGCGCCGGCTGGCGCCGCCTGGAGCGCGAGTCCGGCTTCCGCGCCCCGCACAGCTGGCGCTGAGCGCGCACAGCGACGTACGACAGCGGCCCCGCTCTCCTCACGGAGGGCGGGGCCGCTGTCGTAGGCGGGTGGGCGGCTAGCGCAGGCGCGCCATCAGCGCGTGCTCCACCAGCGTGATCAGCGAGGACTTCGCGTCCGCGCGGTGGCGGGCGTCCGTCGTGATGATCGGGGTGTCGGGGCCGATCTGGAGCGCCTCGCGGACCTCGTCGGGGCCGTAGGGCTGCTGGCCGTCGAAGCCGTTGAGGGCGATGACGAAGGGGAGACCCGAGTTCTCGAAGTAGTCGACCGCGGGGAAGCAGTCGGCGAGGCGGCGCGTGTCGACGAGGACCACGGCGCCGATCGCGCCGCGCACCAGGTCGTCCCACATGAACCAGAAGCGGTCCTGGCCGGGCGTGCCGAACAGGTACAGGATCAGGTCCTGGTCGAGCGTGATGCGGCCGAAGTCCATGGCGACCGTCGTGGTCGTCTTGTCCCCGGTGTGGGTGAGGTCGTCGATGCCCGCGGAGGCGGACGTCATGACGGCCTCGGTGCGCAGGGGGTTGATCTCCGACACGGCGCCCACGAAGGTCGTCTTGCCGACGCCGAACCCGCCGGCGACCACGATCTTCGCGGACGTGGTGGAACGACTTGGAGTTGCCGGCCCTCCGCTAGAGCTTGCGAAGTCCACTGAGCACCCTTTCGAGCAGTGTCACGTCTGGCTGACCGCCGGCGCTCTCGTCGCCGCCGGGCTGATGGATGGCGACCAGGCCCGCCTCCGCCAAGTCGGCGACGAGAATCCTGGCCACGCCGAGAGGGATGGTGAGCAGGGCCGAGATCTCGGCCACCGACTTGATCTCCCGGCAGAGGTGGCAGATCCGCTGGTGCTCGGGCAGTTGGCCCTGCAACTGGTGCGGCTGCGCGGTGGTGTGCACCAGCGCCTCGATGGCGAGCTGGTAGCGGGGCCTGGTGCGGCCGCCCGTCATGGCGTACGGACGCACCAGGGGGTTGTTCTTCGCAGCAGGCGCGGGGCTCGCGTCGGGACGCGGCTGCGGCTGCACAGGCTGGATGCGCGGTGCCTGCGGCTGGTCGTAGGGGCCGGGCTGCCGGGTCGGCCGGGCGTGGCTCGGCGTGGAAGGGAAGTTGTACCGGTTCCGTGAGACGTCGTCACGGTGCGCGCCCGGCTGACCCTGGCCCTGTGCCGGGCCGTAGGGCGGCCAGTGGGCCGACGAACCGCTCGGGGGTGTTGCTGAACCAGACACGTACTTCCTCCTCCGACTGCGCTGGGCACCATCACTGTGGAGCCGCGTCCCGAAACTTTACGGCCACGGGACGCGGGAACGCACCGCTTGTCTGTCAGTTGAGAAGGCTTCCCTGGAGCTCGGCCCGCAGGTCCGGGGTGAGAACCGTGCCCGCGCGGTCGACGAGAAGTGCCATCTCGTACCCGACGAGGCCAATGTCCGCTTCCGGGTGTGCAAGGACGGCAAGGGAAGAACCGTCGGAGATGGACATGATGAAGAGGAATCCTCGCTCCATCTCCACAACGGTCTGGTTCACCGCGCCGCCCTCGAAGATGCGGGACGCGCCCGCGGTCAGCGAGGTCAGACCCGACGCGACGGCCGCCAACTGGTCGGCGCGGTCGCGGGGGAACCCTTCGGACATCGCCAGAAGGAGTCCGTCGGCGGAGACCACCACGGTGTGGGACACCCCGGGGGTGTTGTCCACGAAGTTCGTGATCAACCAGTTCAGGTTCTGTGCCGCCTGGCTCATCGGGCTCACACTAACGCTCCTGGATGTAGGTGCTGTCAGGGCCACCGGGAAACCCGCTGTCCTGGCCGTTCTTCGTCACTACGGTCGCTACGGTCACTGCTGCTCACCACTGCCTTCACTGCGCCCGCGCTGCACGCCGCGCCGCAGATTGCTCAGCCGGCCCCGGACGTCCTCGGGGGCGCGGGATATCTGCGGGCCGCCCTGCGGCGTGGCCTCCGCGGCGCCCTCGATCAAGTTGGCCTTGGGCACCCGGCGCGGCAGTCCGGAGGCGGTGACGCCGCCCGCCTTCGGCTGCTTGAGCCGCTCCGCGCGCCCCCACCGCTCGTCGTTGGCCGAACGCCAGTCGGCCGTCCCGTCGGAGCCGGCCGCCGGGGACTCCTGTGCGGAGTCCTGGCGCTGGAGGGCGCCGGAGCCGCGGCGCGGCAGTCCGGCGTCCGTCACCTCGTGCGGTGCGGAGGGGGAGGGACCGGCCGCCGGTCCTGATCCGGCGGTGGTGCCCGGGCCGAAGCCTACGCTGTCCAGGTCCGCCGCGTCAGCGGCCTGCGAGGATTCCGCATCGGGCGCGTACGCCGTGCCGAAGTCGCCCTGGTAGCTCTCCCGTACAGGCCAGTCGTCGTGCCGGCCGCGCTCGGGGTAGGCGGGGTAGGCGTCCGTGCCGGCTTCCGCATAGCCGTCCGGCGAGGTGTGGTCGGCGACGTACGCACCCTGCTGGCCGTGGTCGTAGGACGGCTGCGCGGGCGCGAAGGCGTCGTACCCGGCCTGCTGCCCGGTGTCGTAGGAAACCTGCTGCTGATCACCGTAGACGCCCTGACCCTGATCGTCGTAGGCGATCTGCTGCTGCGGCTCGTAGCCGAGCTGCTGACCGTCGTACGCGGACTGATCGGCGTACGCCGACTGGTCCGGCTGGTCCGTCTGGTGGCCCGGCTGGGGCTGGGCCGGGGCGACCTCGTCGCGGAAGAGCGGACGGCTCTCCGCCGCTTCCTGGCCCTGCGCCTGCGCCTCCAGGGCCGCACGGCGCTCCTCGCGCATCAGGGAGCGGCCGACCGGGTCGAGTTCGCGGGCGTCGTCCGGGACGTCGTAGCGGCTGTCGTCGAAGCCGAGCTCGGCCGCGGTGCGCAGCGGCGGCGCCTTCTCGAAGGGCTGCTGCTGCTCCTGCTGCGGGATCATCGTCGAGACGGTGAACTCGTCGAAGTCGGCGTTGCTCTGCTGGCCGCCGCCACCGTGCGTGATGTTCTCCGGGAGCATGACGAGCGAGGTGGTGCCCGCCTGCTCGCCCGAGGGGCGCAACTGGACGCGGATGCCGTGCCGGTCGGCGAGGCGGCCGACCACGAACAGGCCCATGCGCTGGGAGATCGCGGCGTCCACCGTCGGCGGGTTGGCCAGCTTGTGGTTGATGTCCGCGAAGTCCTCGGCGGTGAGGCCGATGCCCTTGTCGTGGATCTCGATCATGATGCGGCCGTCGGGGAGACGGGTCGCGGTGACGCGGACCTTGGTCTGCGGCGAGGAGAACGTCGTGGCGTTCTCCAGGAGCTCGGCGAGCGCGTGCACGAGGTCGGTGACCGCGCGGCCGTGGATGTCGGCCTCGGGGACGCCGGACAGCTCGATGCGCTCGTACTGCTCCACCTCGGAGGAGGCGGCGCGCAGCACGTCGACGAGGGGGACCGGCTGGTCCCAGCGGCGGCCCGGCTCCTCACCGGCGAGGACCAGGAGGTTCTCGCCGTTGCGGCGCATACGGGTCGCGAGGTGGTCCAGGCGGAAGAGGTTCTCCAGCTGGTCCGGGTCGGCCTCGTTGTTCTCCAGGTCGGTGATGAGGGTCAGCTGGCCCTCGATCAGCGACTGGTTGCGGCGCGACAGGTTGGTGAAGATCGCGTTGATGTTGCCGCGCAGGAGGGCCTGCTCGGCGGCGAGCCGGACGGCCTCGCGGTGGACCTGGTCGAAGGCGCGGGCGACCTCGCCGATCTCGTCACGCGTGTTGATCGGGATCGGCTGGACGCGGGTGTCGACCCGGCCCGGCTCGGTGCGCGAGAGCTGGTCGACCAGCATCGGCAGCCGCTGCTCGGCCACGTCGAAGGCGGCGGAGCGCAGGCGGCGCATCGAGCGGGACATCTGGCGGGCCATCATCCCGGCGAGGACGAACGCGGCGAGCAGGGCCACGACGACCGCGGCGCCGATGATGACCGCCTGCCGCTTGGCGTCGGCGGCGATGCCGGACGCCTCGGTCACGGCCTTGTCCGCGAGGTCCGACTCGATGGTGCGGTACATGTCGAACTTGGCGGTGTTGACCGCCCACCAGTTCTCGGCGGTCACACCCTTCTCGGCGAGGGCGACACGGGCGCTGGGCTGGGTGCTGGGCATCCCGACGATGGCGGCGACCATGTCGGTCGTCTCGGCCGGCGGCGGGACGTAGTCCGGGTCCTTCGCCTTGGCCGCGGCGGCCTGCTTGGCGCCGTCGGTCTTCAGCTTCTCGCCCGCCTCCTCGAGCTTCTTGAGGTCCTCGGGAGTGCCACCGCCCTTGTACTCCTCGATGGCGATGTTCTCGAGGTAGGCGTAGCTGCCGAGCGCGGTGCGCTGCTTGGCGAAGCTCTCGGCGGACACGCCGGGCTTGACCAGGAGGTGCGTACCGATGGAGCGCTCCAGGGAGAGCGCCGCCTTGGTGAGCGAGATCGCGTAGACCGTGCGGCCGTAGCTGGTGATGTTGCCGGTGCCGAGGCCCAGCTCGTTGGCGAACTCCATCAGCGGGTGCTGGATGGCGACGTAGCTCTCCTCCGTCGCGACGCCCGGGAGCTTGGAGGTGTACGACGCGGCGCGCAGCTGGTCCAGGCCGCCCTCGACCTTGGTGAACTGCGCGAGGCGGCGCTCCAGGCCCTCCTTGTGCGGCATGTTCTTCGCCGCGGCGTGGAACTCCTCGGCGGCCGAGTCGGTCGCCGCGCGCGCCTTGACCACCTTGGGGTCGTTCTTCTTGCCCTGGAGGAGGGGCGCGGCGGAGATGTCGCGCTCCTCGATGAGCCGGTTGCCGTAGGTCAGCGACGCCTGCACGAGACGTGCGGTGGCCTCGGCGTCCTCGGCCTCGTGCCAGGTGTCGATGGAGCTCTTGACCTGGAAACCGCCCATGACGAGACCGACGAGGACGGGTATGAGGAGGATCGCGTTCAGCTTGGTGGGCACGCGCCAGTTGCGCGGCGACAGCCGGCCGCCCGACGACTGCGGCGCCGCCGTCTCGGCCGGGGCGGCCTGCGCCGCCGTGCGCGGCGGCGGGGTGAAGTTGCCCCGCGCCGACGCCGGCTCGGGACTTTTCTTGCTTCGCCTCACTCGACCAACAACCTCTCGGCGTCGGCACTCACGTCGTGCCGCGGTATGTCTCCAGGCCCGTTACTACTGGGCAGTTCAGCGCATTCCAGCACGTCAGGAGGCGCACCTCCAAACAGTCGGAAGCGGAACCTCCCCGTGATGTATGCCCCAGATAAAACGGTCATAAAGAGCGAGCCCCGCCAAAAGGCGGGGCTCTTGTGCGCACAGTGGAACCAGGTGTGCGCGACGTGTGTCTACGCCCATGGAATTCTCTGTCGAAACGTTATGAACACAGCGGCCCCGCGTGTCAAACGCCACAGGGGCCGCTGATTCCACTACGACAACTGCCGTACGGTTCTGGCCACTTGATGGCCGACTTCTGACCGTTTCCGGCCGCTCGACCGGCTACTTGAGCCGGGCCATCAGCGCGTGCTCCACCAGCGTGATCAGCGCACTCTTCGCATCGGCGCGGTGGCGGGCGTCCGTCGTGATGATCGGGGTGTCGGGCCCGATCTGGAGCGCCTCGCGCACCTCCTCGGGGTTGTAGGGCTGGTGCCCGTCGAACCCGTTGAGGGCGACCACGAACGGCAGGCCCGAGTTCTCGAAGTAGTCGACGGCCGGGAAGCAGTCGGCGAGGCGGCGGGTGTCGACGAGGACGACGGCGCCGATCGCGCCGCGCACCAGGTCGTCCCACATGAACCAGAAGCGGTCCTGGCCGGGCGTGCCGAACAGGTACAGGATCAGGTCCTGGTCGAGCGTGATGCGGCCGAAGTCCATGGCGACCGTCGTGGTCGTCTTGTCCCCGGTGTGCGTGAGGTCGTCGATCCCCGCGCTCGCCGAGGTCATCACGGCCTCGGTACGCAGCGGGTTGATCTCGGAGACGGCGCCCACGAACGTGGTCTTGCCGACGCCGAAGCCACCGGCCACCACGATCTTGGCCGAGGTCGTCGACCGGGGCGCCGCCCCGGTGGCGCCGTCAGAGCTTGCGAAGTCCACTGAGCACCCTTTCGAGCAGAGTCACGTCCGGCGCGCCGCCGTTGTTCTCGTCGCCACCAGGCTGGTGGATCGCCACCAGGCCCGCCTCGGCCAGGTCCGCGACGAGGATCCGGGCCACCCCGAGCGGCATCGAGAGCAGGGCCGAGACCTCGGCCACCGACTTCACCTCACGGCACAGGTGGCAGATGCGCTGGTGCTCGGGGAGCAGCGTCACCAGCGCCGCCGGGTCGGCGGTCGTGCTGACGAGCGCCTCTATCGCGAGCTGGTAGCGCGGCCGGGTCCGGCCGCCGGTCATCGCGTACGGGCGGACCAGCGGCTGGTCGCCCTCAAAACCGTAGGCGGCCTGTGCGGCTGCGCTGCCGTACGGATCGTGAGGAGCGGTGGGCGGGGTCATGGATCCTCCGGGCGGGACGGCGGGCCTGACGGCCTGCCGTCTGAGGGTGGGCCGGTGGGGGGATTGTGACGGCCATACGGTGACAGGACGCAGATCGGAAGGGGATTACGTGACTTCTCTGGTTTCCGGGACCGGTGATGCACCAGACTTCTGGTGTGGCCGGGGTTACCGGCCGTCACCCCCGGTCGGGTCAGTGCAGAAGACTGCCCTGCAGCTCTGCGCGCAGGTCCGGGGTGAGCACGGCGCCCGCCCGGTCGACGAGGAGCGCCATCTCGTACCCGACGAGGCCGATGTCGCAGTCCGGGTGCGCGAGCACGGCCAGCGACGATCCGTCGGAGACGGACATGATGAAGAGGAAGCCGCGCTCCATCTCCACGACGGTCTGATTGACCGGGCCGCCCTCGAAGATTCTCGAGGCCCCCGCCGTCAGCGAGGTCAGACCCGACGCCACGGCCGCGAGCTGGTCCGCGCGGTCGCGCGGGAAGCCCTCGGACATCGCGAGCAGCAGACCGTCCGCGGACACCACGACCGTGTGGGAGACCCCCGGCGTGTTGTCCACGAAGTTGGTGATCAACCAGTTCAGGTTCTGTGCCGCCTGGCTCATCTGGCTCAACTAACGCTCCTGCTGGTGAGTGGGGCGGGGATAGCTGCCGGTCTGGCCGGAGTTACCGGCCTGCCGGCCCTGCTGGATGCCCCTACGGAGATTGGTCAGCCGTCCCCGCACCTCGTCGGGTGCGCGTGAGACCTGCGGGCCGGTCTGGTTCTGCTGTTGCTCCTGGGCCGTGCCCGCCACGAGGTTCGCCCGCGGCACACGGCGCGGCAGACCCGAGACGGTGACGCCGCCCGCGGCGGGCTTGCGCACCCGCTCGGCCTGACGCATCAGCTCGTCGTTCGGGGACTGCCGCCAGTTGGACTGGTTCTGACCGGAGTCGGGGGCGGCGGGCGCCTGGCGGGCCACGCCGTTCTGCGGCTGCGGACGCTGCGGCAGACCGCGCTGCGGCAGGGGACGGCCCTGCGGAGCGGGCTGCGCCTGCTGCGGGTCCTGGCCCTGCTCGGGCCGGCCGTTCCGGCCGCCCTGGCTCTGCTGGCCGTGGAACCAGTTCGTCTCGAGCGTGTCGTACAGCGGGGTGCGGCCGTCGCCGGGACCGGTGGCCGGCGGCAGGTAGTCCTGCTGCGGCTGCTGCTGCGCCGGACGCTCGTACGCGTACGGGTCCTGCTGCGCCGGGGCCTGGAACTGCTCGAACTGGCCGGTCGCGGCCGGGTCCTGCGGCTGCTCGTAGCGCACCTGCTCGTACTGCCCGGTGTCCGACGCGCTCTGCTGCGGCTCGTACTGCGCGAACTGACCGGTCGCGGCCGGGTCCTGCGGACGCTCGAACTGACCGGTTTCGGACGGGTTCCGCGGCTGCTCGTACTGGCCGGTGTCCGACGGGTTCTGGCCGCCGGGTATGCCACCACTCGGTATGCCGCCGAAGACGTCGGAGCGGACGAACTGGCCGCCGTCCTGGTCCGCGGGGCGCGGCGCGTCGAAGTCGGGGCGGGGGAACTCGGCCGTGGCGGCCGGGCCCTGGTGCGCGTCCTGGACCCGCGGGTAGCGCGCCGTCGAGTCCGGCTCGTCGTGCTCGCGCGGGGCGTCGAGGCGCGGCTGGGCGTTCTCGTCGCTCCAGCTCGGCACGCGGGGCTGCGGGTCGCCGCCCGGCAGCTCGGCGCGCGGGCCGCCGCGCGGGGGCAGCACCGGACGGCGCCGGCCGCCCTGCTGCTGCTCGGCCGGGTCGTTGTGAGTGCGCTGCTGCGGCGGGACCGGGCCCTGCCCGAAGACGCCGGAACCGTTCGGCGCCTGCGGAGCGGGGGCGTCCTGCGGGTTCTGGGGGGCCTGCGGGCCCCGCTGGGCGCGCGCGGGCAGCGGGGGCTGCTGCCGCTGCGGAGCCTGCGGGTTCTGCGGGGCCATGGGGGCCTGGGGGTTCTGCGGACCCTGCGGGTTCTGCGGGCCGCGCGGCTGTCCCGGCCTGCCGGTGTCGCGCGGACCCTGCGGGACCTGCGGGTTCTGCGGACCACGGGGGCCCTGGCCCTGCGGCGCCTGCGGGTTCTGCGGACCCTGCGGGGCGGGGGCGCCGTCCCGGCCGGGCAGCGCCGCACGGGGGCCACCGGCACCCGCGCCGACCTGCGGCCGCGCCGCACCCGGTCCGGCGTTCAGACGGCCACCGTTGCCGTTGCCCGTGCCCGGGGCGACACCCCGGCGCGCGGCGGCGGCACCGGCCGCGGCCTGCGCGGCGGCGGGACCGCCACCACCCGGACCACCCTGGCCGGGCAGCTTCTTGCCGCCCTGGGCGACGTCCACGGGGAGCATGACGAGCGCGGTCGTACCACCGGAGTCGGACGGCCGGAGCTGGATGCGGATGCCGTGGCGCTGCGACAGACGGCCGACCACGAACAGACCCATGCGGCGGGAGACGGAGACGTCCACGGTGGGCGGCGAGGCGAGCCGCTCGTTGATCGCGGCGAGGTCCTCGGGGGAGAGGCCGATGCCGGTGTCGTGGATCTCGATCAGGACGCGGCCGTCGGGCAGCGCGTGACCGGTCACCTTCACCTTGGTCTGCGGGGACGAGAACGAGGTCGCGTTCTCGAGCAGCTCGGCGAGCAGGTGCACGAGGTCGTTGACGACGCGGCCCGCGACCTCGGTGGTCGGCACCGAGGCCAGCTCGATGCGCTCGTACTGCTCCACCTCGGAGGCGGCGGCGCGGAGCACGTCGACCAGGGGCACGGGGCGCGTCCAGCGGCGGCCCGGCTCCTCACCGGCGAGGACGAGGAGGTTCTCGCCGTTGCGGCGCATGCGGGTCGCGAGGTGGTCGAGCTTGAACAGCGAGGAGAGCTGGTCGGGGTCGGCCTCGCGGGACTCCAGCTCGGAGATGAGCGAGAGCTGGCGCTGGATGAGGCCCTGGGAACGCCGCGAGAGGTTGGTGAACATCGCGTTGACGTTGCCCCGCAGGAGGGCCTGCTCGGCGGCGAGGCGGACGGCCTCGCGGTGCACGTCGTCGAAGGCCGCGGCCACCTGGCCGATCTCGTCCCGGGAGTGCACACCGACCGACTCCACGGACGTGTCGACGTCCTGCGGGTCGGACTCGGAGAGCTGCTTGACCAGCTCGGGCAGGCGGTCCTGGGCGACCTTGGTCGCGGTGTCCTGGAGCCTGCGCAGCGAACGGATCATGGAGCGGGCCACGACGAACGCGCCGACGAGGGAGACGCCGAGGACGACGAGGATCAGCGCACCGTTGACGATGGCCGACTGCTCGGAGGCGTTGCGCAACTCACGGGCCTGCTGCTCCATCTGGTTGAGCAGCGTCAGCTCGATCTTGGACATCTCCTGGATCCGGGCGCTGTCCGCGTCGACCCAGTCCTTGTAGGAGCGCTTGTCCTGCGACCTGATGCCGTCCGACTTGGCCAGTACGCGCTCCGCGTACTTGTCGGCAGCCTTGATGGTGGCGTTGTTGTCCTCGATGGGCTTCAGCAGTTCCGTCGCCGCCACGTTGCCGTAAACGCTTCTGAACGAGTCGAGCTGCGATTTTTGGTTGCTGGCGGCACCAAGCGCGTACTGACGGTCAGTATCCGAGATCGAACCGAAGTGAGTGCTATTGGCCGGCAGCGCGGCGGCGATGACGGCACGCTGTTCGGACGCGTATTCCTTGGCCGAGGAGAAAGCGGCCAGGGCGCGGGTTCGCTGAATCATCTCGGGGCTGCTGGTGGCCTGGGCCATGTCCGTGGACAAGGAGAGCAGCTGCTCGATGATGCGCGCGTACGCCTCTACCGTCTGCGACGAGTTGGTTTTTTTGGCGTAGGCGTTCTGCCGGATCTCGTTGATGCCGATCAGCTCGTGAGCGATCTGCACGGCGTGCTCACGCACGCCGTTGAGACTGTCGGCATCGCCCTCGATGTCCGTCGTGCCCTGCAGGAACGTGTCGCGGGCGCGGTTCGTCTTCTCGCGCGCTGCCTTGATGTTGAAGTCGTTCGTCGCCTTGGGGTCGTTGGACAGCGGCCCCGCCGACTGGTCGCGCTCCTCCTGGAGGGCCGAGGCCAGGTCGGTGGCCTGCTTCGTCATCTCCGTCAGCAGCTTCATGTTGTCGAGCTGCTTGATGTCGTCCAAGGACTCCGCGATCCGCAGCGCGCCGAGGGAGGTGGCGGCGACCACGGGGAGGGTCAGCAGGGCGACCAGACGGGTCGAGATGCGCCAGTTGCGCAGGGCGACCCGGGGGCCGGGGCCGGTCGGGCCCTTCGGCTTGGCGGAGGCCGGCGCGGGCGTGGCTGCGCCGCCGGACGTCGCGGCGCGCCCGTCGCGCTCCCCGGCGTCGACGGACGCGGTGCGCCCCGGGTTCTGGGCGTGCGGGGGCTGGGAGCCGCCTGTTATCGGGCCGGTCCCGCCGCGCGGCTCCGGCTCCGCCGCAGCGCTGCCATCCCTGTTCTTACGTCCCTGCACTAGCGTCGCAACCTCTGGACCAGGCGTCCCGCTCGCATGCGCGGGCAGGACGGTGTCGGCGTAGTTCGAGGGGCGACCTGAAACGCCCCCCTGTTGGTCGTGAGTGACCGGCGCCGGCTCCCCCTTTCCGCCGCCGCTCGGCGCTTGAGTCGCGCCCCCGTGCGCCGGCGCAGTCCGCGGCGGTCCCGGGAATTTCAGCACAGTGCAGGATCTCCAACAAGGCCCGAGGGGCGCAGCGCACCAGTCGTGACGCCACGTGAGGGAGGGGTAACCAGCCGTAGAAGCAATCTAGTTGAAACCGGGCGTTCAAGGAGGTTCTACGTGTAGCTTGGGGAAGGTGGAGTCGCGTGATCGGGAGCCCAGTGATGGCTTAAGTGACGCAATGTCCGATTTTCGCTTGTCGCTCGTCGGTTTGGATTGCCCTATTTGCGTGCGCCTTCGTGAGTAAACTCACAGGCCGCCGGTGGCGCCTTTCCGGCTTTGGGCGGGAAAGCGTTGTTCTGCGCCTCCAGAGAGGCGTCGCCACGCTCCGTGCTGCTCGCGCGGTCCCCGTCGCGTCTGGACGGTGGTCGTTCAGCCAAGGTGTGGCACTGGCGCTGTCCGGGCGACGAAATGAGATGGCCCGTCGCTCAAGGCGACGGGCCATCAAGCATCACGAAACTTCGCCTCTATGCGCAGGCCAGCTTCCAGGCCCCGTACGAGCCGGACACGTACGAACCGTTGTCTACAAGGCCGGCCCGCATAAAGAAGCAGGCGTTCTCGGTGAAGTCCCTGTTGTAGACGAAAGCATTGTCCCAATTGAGGCCAGTTGCGCCCAAGGTGTAGTCCTTCGTCCACTTGGGATCGCTGGTGCTTGGCGTGCCGGTAGACGTAGTCGGCACCGTGGCCTGCAGGCGCACTCCCCTGCCGTCGGAACAAGCATCCTGGAACCTGAAGACATCGCCGTATTTAGAGAACGCTACGACGCCGCATGAGTTGTTCGAAAATGCGAAGTAGTCGAGCGAGTAGGCGTTGGCTGACGTCGTCACTCCAATGGTCAGAGCCGCAGTGGCTGCAGCCACTGTCGCAACGCGCTTAAAATTCCGCATGGTTTCCTCCCCTGTGCCCTTACTTGGGTGCTGCGATGCAGTACATGATCGCCAACGGCACTATGCCTTGAGGTGGAGAAGGAGGCAATGGTTAGTTTGAGGCGTCACTGTGGAATCGGACGGTGCATGTTGATATGCTCCGGTGTTCGATCCCGATGAGGGCAACGCAGCCATCGAGCGGGAAGGTTCTAGAGCGCAGTAGTCATGAGGACGATGATGACGTATCTCCACCTTGCAAACCCGCGGCGTACCACGCTGGCGCACCTCAAAGACGCCGCTGATCTGCAGGCCGCTCCGGCCCTCCCGGAACACTCGGTCACACTTCCGACGAATACCGCGAACCCGAAGCGTACGATCCTGACGGTCGCGCCGAAGATCCCTGCGAGCAGCTGAGAGAGGCGCCTCCTGAGGGGGCCCGTCGGCGATGCCACGCCGCTCGACGGAACACTGTCTACGCCCCGCGTTAGCCTGGACACGTACGCATACTCAGGCCCACCGGCAAGTTAAAGGGGCGCAGCCACCCGTGCGCATCGCCAGATTCTCCATCGACGGGAACGTCGCCTTCGGCGCGGTCGAGGGCGACAAGCCAGACGAGCTCGTCCTCGACATCATCAAGGGCATCCCCTTCGCGGACTTCGAGCTCTCCGGCACCAAGGTCCCGCTGAGCAAGGTCCGGCTGCTGCCGCCCGTGCTCCCCAACAAGGTGATCGCCTTCGGCCGCAACTACGCGGAGCACGCGAAGGAGCTGGGCCACGAGGTCCCCGACGCCCCCTTCGCCTTCTTCAAGCCGTCGACGTCCGTGATCGGCACCGGCGACGAGATCCAGTACCCCTCGTTCTCGCAGGAGCTGCACCACGAGGCGGAGCTGGCCGTCGTCATCGGCCGCATGTGCCGCGAGGTCCCGCGTGAGCGCGTCAATGACGTGATCCTGGGCTACACCGCCGCCAACGACGTGACCGCCCGCGACGTGCAGAGGCGCGAGAAGCAGTGGGCCCGCGCCAAGGGCTTCGACACCTCCTGCCCGCTCGGTCCCTGGGTGGAGACGGACCTGGACGTGGCCGCCGCCTCCGACCTCGGCATCCAGTGCACGGTCAACGGGCAGCAGCGCCAGCTCGGCTCCACGTCCCAGATGATCACGTCCATCCCGGACCTGATCGCCAACATCTCCGAGGCAATGACCCTGCTCCCGGGCGACGTCATCCTCACGGGCACCCCGGAAGGGGTCGGCCCCCTGCAGGCGGGCGACGAGGTCGCCGTCAGCATCGAAGGCATCGGCACTCTCACCAACAAGGTTGTCAAGCGTGGCTAGCGCACCCGTACGCGTCCGTTTCTGCCCCTCGCCCACCGGTAACCCCCATGTGGGCCTGGTCCGCACCGCCCTGTTCAACTGGGCCTTCGCGCGCCACCACCAGGGCACCCTCGTCTTCCGCATCGAGGACACCGACGCGGCCCGCGACAGCGAGGAGTCCTACAACCAGCTCCTCGACTCGATGCGCTGGCTCGGCTTCGACTGGGACGAGGGCCCCGAGGTCGGCGGCCCGCACGCCCCGTACCGGCAGTCGCAGCGCATGGACCTCTACAAGGACGTCGCGCAGAAGCTGCTCGACGCCGGGCGCGCGTACTACTGCTACTGCTCCACGGAGGAGCTGGACGCCCGCCGCGAGGCCGCCCGCGCCGCCGGCAAGCCGTCCGGCTACGACGGCCACTGCCGCGAGCTGACCGCCGAGCAGAAGGAGGCGTACGAGGCCGAGGGCCGCAAGCCGATCGTCCGCTTCCGGATGCCCGACAAGACGATCACCTTCACGGACCTGGTCCGCGGCGACATCACGTACGAGCCGGAGAACGTGCCGGACTACGGCATCGTCCGCGCCAACGGCGCCCCGCTGTACACGCTGGTCAACCCGGTCGACGACGCGCTGATGGAGATCACGCACGTCCTGCGCGGCGAGGACCTGCTCTCCTCGACCCCGCGCCAGATCGCCCTGTACGACGCGCTCAAGGACCTCGGCATCGCCAAGGAGACCCCGCACTTCGGGCACCTGCCGTACGTCATGGGCGAGGGCAACAAGAAGCTCAGCAAGCGCGACCCGCAGTCGTCGCTGAACCTCTACCGCGAGCGCGGCTTCGTCCCCGAGGGCCTGCTCAACTACCTGTCGCTGCTCGGCTGGTCGCTCTCGGCGGACCGCGACATCTTCTCGATCGAGGAGATGGTCGCCGCGTTCGACGTCGCCGACGTGCAGCCGAACCCGGCCCGCTTCGACCTCAAGAAGTGCGAGTCGATCAACGGCGACCACATCCGCCTGCTCGACCCGAAGGACTTCGCGGCCCGCTGCGAGCCCTGGCTGAGGGCCCCGTACGCCCTGTGGGCGCCCGAGGACTTCGACGAGGCGAAGTGGGCGGCGATCGCCCCGCACGCCCAGACCCGCGTCAAGGTCCTCTCCGAGATCACCGACAACGTCGACTTCCTGTTCCTGCCGGAGCCGGTCTTCGACGAGGCGAGCTGGACCAAGGCGATGAAGGAGGGCTCCGACGCCCTCCTCGCCACGGCCCGCGAAAAGCTGGAGGCGGCGGACTGGACGTCCCCCGAGTCCCTCAAGGAGGCCGTCCTGGCCGCCGGCGAGGCCCACGGCCTCAAGCTCGGCAAGGCCCAGGCGCCGGTCCGCGTCGCGGTCACCGGCCGTACGGTCGGCCTCCCGCTCTTCGAGTCCCTGGAGATCCTGGGCAAGGAGAAGACGCTGGCCCGCATCGACGCGGCGCTGGCGAAGCTCGCCGCCTGACCCGCGGCACGCGCGCAACCGGACGGCCCGGTCGACGGAACACCCCGTCGGCCGGGCCGTCCGGCGTTACGGTCATGACATGCCGCAGCACGACGCCGCCGGGCCCTTGACGTCCCTGAGGAACGTCAAGGCCATCGTCTGGGACATCGACGACACCCTCTTCGACTACGCCACCGCCGACACCGCCGGGATGCGCGCCCACCTGACCGCCGAGGGGCTCCTCGACGCCTTCGGCACCGCCGAGCGGGCGCTCACCCGGTGGCGGGCGCTGACCCGCGAGCACTGGGCCCGGTTCGAGGCGGGGGAGACCGACTGGGAGGGGCAGCGCCGGGACCGTGTGCGCGCCTTCGTGGGGCGGCTCCTC
Source organism: Streptomyces sp. NPDC046939 (assembly GCF_040644575.1). Taxonomy (NCBI): domain Bacteria; kingdom Bacillati; phylum Actinomycetota; class Actinomycetes; order Kitasatosporales; family Streptomycetaceae; genus Streptomyces; species Streptomyces sp. NPDC046939. The sequence continues at coordinate 143,072 of NZ_JBEYWV010000004.1, read as the reverse complement.
GACGACACGGCGGCCGACGCCTGGTTCACGCGCTACCTCGGGCACTACGAGGCCGCCTGGGCCCTGTTCCCGGACACCGTGCCCGTCCTGGACGCCCTCGCGCGCACGCACCGCCACGCCGTGCTCTCCAACTCCTCGCTCCACAATCAGGACCGCAAACTGCGCGTCCTCGGTGTGCGGGACCGCTTCGAGGCCCTCCTGTGCGCCGCCGAGCTGGGCGTCGCCAAGCCGGACGCCGCCGCCTTCCACGCCGTCTGCGACGCGCTGGGCCTCGCCCCGCACGAGGTCGCGTACGTAGGTGATCAGCCGGACACGGACGCGCGCGGCGCCGTCGAGGCGGGGCTGACCGGTATCTGGCTGGACCGCGCGGGCGTCGGCGGCCGCCCGGAGCTGGTCCGCGTCACCGGCCTCGACCAGCTCCCGGCGCTGCTGGCCCGCGATACCCGTTTTGGAGCGCCGGAGACCTTCGGGTAATGTTCTTCCTGCGCCGAGGGAAGCGAGCCGAAAGGCCGGGCCCCGAAAGCGCAAGCCGGACAAAGATCCCGACGGGGTCGGCGTTTTGGTGGCCTATGGTGTAATTGGCAGCACGACGGTTTCTGGTTCCGTTAGTCTAGGTTCGAGTCCTGGTAGGCCAGCTCGCAGAGCTCATCTGCACCTGTGGATTCCAGATCCACGAAGCCCCCGTTGTGTAGCGGCCTAGCACGCTGCCCTCTCAAGGCAGTAGCGCCGGTTCGAATCCGGTCGGGGGTACAGATCCTTCCCACGAGGACGGCACGGGTAGCTCCCACCGACTTCGCTGCAGGATCGCTAGGGCCCCCGTTGTGTAGCGGCCTAGCACGCCGCCCTCTCAAGGCGGTAGCGCCGGTTCGAATCCGGTCGGGGGTACTGGTCGGACCCCAGTGGTCTGAACCACTGTGGCCTATGGTGTAATTGGCAACACTACGGTTTCTGGTACCGTCATTCTAGGTTCGAGTCCTGGTAGGCCAGCTCGCAGAGCTCATCTGCAACCGCGGATTCCGATCCGCAAGGCCCCCGTTGTGTAGCGGCCTAGCACGCCGCCCTCTCAAGGCGGTAGCGCCGGTTCGAATCCGGTCGGGGGTACAGCACGAAGAGGCCCTTCCCGTAAGCGCGGGAAGGGCCTCTTCGCGTATGCCCGGCGTACGGTCACGAAGACAACCGCGGCCGGTCGCTGCGGCGTTGGAGCGACCGGCCGGAACTGGCAGGAGGAACGGGCGACTTGCGTCAGCCGGTGCGGCGCAGGGCCTCGGAGAGGCGGCCCGCGGCGTCGATCACGGCCTGGGCGTGCATCCGGCCCGGATGCCGGGTCAGGCGCTCGATGGGGCCCGAGACCGAGACGGCGGCCACCACCCGGTTCGACGGGCCGCGCACGGGCGCGGAGACGGACGCGACGCCCGGCTCCCGCTCGCCGATCGACTGGGCCCAGCCCCTGCGGCGTACGCCCGACAGGGCCGTGGCCGTGAAGCGGGCGCCCTGGAGGCCGCGGTGCAGGCGCTCCGGCTCCTCCCAGGCCATCAGGATCTGCGCGGACGAGCCCGCCTTCATCGTCAGCGTCGAACCGACCGGGACCGTGTCCCGCAGGCCGGACAGGCGCTCCGCCGCGGCGACGCAGATGCGCATGTCGCCCTGGCGGCGGTAGAGCTGCGCGCTCTCGCCCGTGACGTCCCGAAGGTGCGTGAGCACCGGGCCCGCCGTCGCGAGCAGACGGTCCTCGCCGGCCGCCGCGGAGAGCTCCGCGAGGCGCGGGCCGAGGATGAACCGGCCCTGCATGTCCCGCGCCACCATGCGGTGGTGTTCCAGGGCCACCGCGAGGCGGTGGGCCGTCGGTCTTGCCAGTCCGGTGGCCGCTACAAGTCCTGCGAGGGTCGCGGGCCCGGACTCCAGGGCGCCCAGGACAAGGGCTGCCTTGTCCAGAACGCCGACGCCGCTACTGTTGTCCATGCGTCGATACTCCCGTCTCACTCTGTGAAACGCAAGTTCAAATATCCGTGGAACTTGCCACTCTGTACGGACGCCGGTCCGTGGACCAACGGACCCGGCAGCCGGCGTCCGGTACGAGGGGTACGAGCGACGGCGATCCGAAATCTCTAGTTGGGCCGGCGCAACCGGTCGGCCGAAGGGAAAGCGATGGGTAGGACACTCGCGGAGAAGGTCTGGGACGACCACGTCGTCCGGCGCGCCGAGGGCGAGCCCGACCTCCTCTTCATCGATCTGCACCTGCTGCACGAGGTGACCAGCCCCCAGGCGTTCGACGGCCTCCGGCAGGCCGGGCGCCAGGTGCGCCGCCTCGATCTCACCATCGCCACCGAGGATCACAACACCCCGACCCTCGACATCGACAAGCCGATCGCCGACCCCGTCTCGCGCGCCCAGCTGGAGACGCTGCGCAAGAACTGCGCCGACTTCGGTGTCCGCCTGCACTCGCTCGGCGACGTCGAGCAGGGCGTCGTCCACGTGGTCGGCCCGCAGCTCGGCCTGACCCAGCCCGGCACCACCGTGGTCTGCGGCGACTCGCACACCTCCACGCACGGCGCGTTCGGCGCGCTGGCGTTCGGCATCGGCACCTCGCAGGTCGAGCACGTGCTGGCCACGCAGACGCTGCCGATGGCCCGCCCGAAGACCATGGCGATCACCGTCGACGGCGAACTGCCCGAGGGCGTCACCGCCAAGGACCTGATCCTGGCGATCATCGCCAAGATCGGCACCGGCGGCGGCCAGGGCTACATCATCGAGTACCGCGGCTCCGCCATCGAGAAGCTCTCGATGGAGGCCCGCATGACGATCTGCAACATGTCGATCGAGGCCGGTGCCCGCGCGGGCATGATCGCCCCCGACGCCACCACCTTCGACTACCTCAAGGGCCGCGCCCACGCCCCCGAGGGCGAGGAGTGGGACGCCGCCGTCGCGTACTGGAAGACGCTGCGCAGCGACGACGACGCGGTCTTCGACGCCGAGGTCTTCATCAAGGCCGAGGAGCTGTCCCCGTTCGTCACCTGGGGCACCAACCCCGGCCAGGGCGCTCCGCTTTCGAGCACCGTCCCGGACCCGGCCTCGTACGAGGACGCCTCGGAGCGTCTCGCCGCCGAGAAGGCCCTGGAGTACATGGGGCTGACCGCCGGGCAGGCGCTGCGCGACATCAAGGTCGACACCGTCTTCGTCGGCTCGTGCACCAACGGCCGCATCGAGGACCTGCGCGCCGCCGCCGCCCTCGTCGAGGGCCGCAAAGTCGCCGACGGCGTACGGATGCTGGTCGTCCCGGGCTCCGCGCGGGTCGGCCTCCAGGCCGCCTCCGAGGGCCTGGACAAGGTCTTCAAGGAGGCCGGCGCCGAGTGGCGGCACGCCGGCTGCTCGATGTGCCTCGGCATGAACCCGGACCAACTCGCCCCCGGCGAGCGCTCCGCGTCCACCTCCAACCGCAACTTCGAGGGCCGCCAGGGCAAGGGTGGCCGCACCCACCTGGTCTCGCCCCAGGTCGCCGCCGCCACCGCCGTCCTCGGCCACCTGGCCTCCCCGGCCGACCTGTCCGACGCCGAAGCCCGTACGCCCGCTGGAGTCTGATCAGCCATGGAAGCATTCACCACGCACACCGGGCGGGCCGTCCCGCTGCGCCGCAGCAATGTCGACACCGACCAGATCATCCCGGCCCACTGGCTCAAGAAGGTGACCCGGGACGGGTTCGAGGACGGGCTGTTCGAGGCCTGGCGCAAGGACCCCGAGTTCGTGCTCAACAAACCGGAGCGCGCGGGCGCCACGGTCCTGGTCGCGGGCCCCGACTTCGGTACGGGCTCCTCGCGCGAGCACGCGGTGTGGGCGCTGCAGAACTACGGCTTCAAGACCGTCATCTCCTCCCGCTTCGCCGACATCTTCCGGGGCAACTCCCTCAAGAACGGCCTGCTGACCGTGGTCCTCGACCAGAAGGTCGTCGACGAGCTGTGGGAGCTGGTCGAGCGCGACCCGCAGGCCGAGGTCACGGTCGACCTGGAGAAGCGCGAGGTCCGCGCCGAGGGCGTCACCGCCTCCTTCGAGCTCGACGAGAACTCCCGCTGGCGGCTGCTCAACGGGCTCGACGACATCAGCATCACCCTGAGCAACGAGGACGACATCGCCGCCTACGAGGCGAAGCGCCCGTCGTTCAAGCCGCGGACCGTCCAGGTCTGAGCGAGGACCGTTCGGCTCCCGGGCAAGGCTCATTCAGGCCACATCCGCAGGCTCCGTACCCCCAATCGTGCATCGGTTGGGGGTACTTCTGCGTCCGGCCCCGGACGGCCCACGCGCCCTCATCGCGGCGGCCTGCGGGGACCATCAACTCCCGTGGTTACCAGGGGTGTTAGCGGGGTACGCGAGACTCGGCGCCACTGCGGACGAGCGCGGCGCGCACGGGCTCAGGAGGCGTTTGTGGGGCGGGAGTTACCCCCTGCGGAGGCGACAACTCGCCCCAGATGGCACAATCTGTGCATGGAACACGACGGCCAACTCCCGATGTACGCGGCGGTCGCGAACCAACTCAAGGAAGCGCACGCCCGAGTGCGCGCACTGCAAGTCCCGGAGGGCGTACGGATGGCGCTGACCCGGAAGCTGCTGGCCATTACGGCCGCGGCCAAACACGATCTCGCCGGTGCGGCCAGACGTCTGGAGCGATTCGGTGCGGACCTCGACGACTTCGAAGAGGGCTCCCGCACGGAAGAGGAACTCTGAGACGGCCGAGTTCGTTGCGGCACAAGGGTGATTAGCCCGTTTCGTGTTTGATTTGCGGTATATATCTGCCTAACGTGCGAAAAAGCCGGGGGCGAAAGAGATTCGTTCCGGCAATGTCTCCGAAGGGGAAGACGTGAACAAGGCGCAGCTCGTAGAAGCGATTGCCGACAAGGTCGGTGGCCGTCAGCAGGCCGCCGACGCCGTCGACGCGGTACTCGACGCCATTGTCCGGGCCACGGTCAACGGCGACCGTGTCTCGGTCACCGGCTTCGGTTCGTTCGAGAAGGTGGACCGTCCGGCCCGGTACGCCCGCAACCCCCAGACCGGCGAGCGCGTCCGGGTCAAGAAGACCTCCGTGCCGCGCTTCCGCGCAGGCCAGGGCTTCAAGGACCTCGTCGCGGGCTCCAAGAAGCTCCCCAAGAACGACGTCGCGGTCAAGAAGGCGCCCAAGGGCAGCCTGACCGGCCTCGCTTCGGCGACCGTCAAGAAGGCCGCGGCCAAGAAGACGACCGCGAAGAAGGCCGCCACCGGCACCGCCAAGAAGGCCACGCCGGCGAAGAAGTCCACCGCGACGGCGAAGAAGACGACGGCAACGGCGAAGAAGACCGCCGGCACCGCCAAGAAGACGTCCCCCGCGAAGAAGACGACGGCGACGAAGTCCACCGCCGCCGCGACGAAGAAGGCGTCCCCCGCCAAGAAGACGACGGCGACGAAGTCCACCGCTGCCGCCGCCAAGAAGGCGTCCCCCGCGAAGACGGCCCCCGCCAAGAAGGCCACGGCCAAGAAGGCGCCCGCCAAGAAGTCGACGGCCCGCAAGACGACGACCGCCAAGAAGGCCACCGCCCGCAAGAAGTAAGGGCACACGCCACGAGGCTGCTCAACGCGCCGGGCCGGGCTCCCCTCGGGGAGCCCGGCCCGCGGCGTGTCCAGCCTTCCCGGAGGCGGTCCTACGGGAGCCGGTTCCGCGGGGCCGGATCCGCGGGGGACGGTTCAGAAGGTCTGGAGGGTCACGAGCGTGATCTGCCGCGCCTCGCCCTCGCCCCGGACCTCGATCCGCACGCGCTGCCCCGGCCGCAGCAGCCGCAGGCCGCCCGCGTCGAAGGCGGCGGTGTCGAACGGCAGCGGCGTGCCGTCGTCCAGGAGGACGCTGCCGGAGCGGGAATCGGGGTCGTACGTGTACGCGGTGGCCTGCATACGGGCAGCGTACTCAGTCCTGCGCCGCGTCCAGGGACAGCAGTCCGGCCGTGGCCCGCGCGGTGTACGGGCCCACGCCGAGCACGAGCGCCGCGCGCAGGTCCTCGCCCGTGTCGACGTCCTGGCGCACGGAGTCGACCCCCTCCAGCGGGAGTTCCGCCGCGCCCGACGCCGTGTGCCGGGCGCGCGACGCCGCGCCGAATGCGGGGGACAATTCCGCGCCGGGCGCGGCGGACAGAAGCGTCGTGCCGATTCCGGCGGCGTCGGGCAGAAATGCCCGGGGAAATGCGGCGGCCGCGCCGAGAACGCGGGCCAATTCCTCGGGGCGCAGCGCGGGGAGATCCGCGTTGAGCGCGGCCACGGGCGCGGCCGGAGATGAGGCACGTACGAACTGGGCGCCGTGCGCGAGAGCCGCATTGAGTCCGGCCTGCGGCGTGTCGGGGACGACCCGGGCGCCGAGAGCCCCCAGTTCACGACCGGCGCGGACATCGTCCGTGACGACCACCACATCGCTTACCGCCGTACAGGCGCCCGCGGCGGCCACGGTGTCCTGGGCGAACGCGAGGGCGAGGCCCGGGCGCAGGCCGCCGGCCGCGGGCGCCAGCCTGCTCTTGGCCCGCACCAGCGGTTTCAGCGGTATCACCAGGGTCCACTGCACGCACCTATTGTGACCTGTGCATGAGGTGAGCCCGTTCGGGCGGGCGTACGGTGTTCTCGACAGACCGGTGGCCTGGGGCGACACTTGTGCGGCCCGACGGGGCCCACCCGCCAGGTCCTAGAGGAAGGTGTCCGAGTGTCCCGCCGCAGAATCGGCTTCTGGTACCGCTTCGCCGCGGTCCTGTGCAAACCGCCCCTGGTGGTTCTGTTCAAGCGGGACTGGCGCGGAATGGAGAACATTCCGGCCGACGGTGGATTTATCACCGCGGTGAACCACAATTCGCATCTGGACCCGTTCCTCTACGCCCACTATCAGTACAACACCGGACGAGTCCCGCGTTTCCTCGCCAAGCACGGCCTCTTCCGGAAGGGCTTCGTCGGCGCGGCGATGCGCGGCACCGGACAGATTCCCGTCTATCGCGAGTCGACGAACGCGCTGAGCGCCTTCCGCGCCGCGATCGACGCCGTGGAGCGCGGTGAGTGCGTCGCCTTCTATCCAGAAGGAACGCTTACCCGGGACCCCGAACTGTGGCCCATGACCGGTAAGACCGGCGTGGCGCGAGTGGCCCTCCAGACCCGCTGCCCGGTCATTCCCGTCGGCCAATGGGGCGCCACCGACGTCCTCGCCCCCTACGCGAAGAAGCCGCATTTCTTCCCCCGCAAGACCCACCACGTCCTCGCCGGGGAACCCGTCGACCTGTCGCGGTTCTACGACAAGGAGATGACACCGGATCTCCTCAAGGAAGCGACCGAGGTCATCATGGGGGAGATCACCCAACTGGTCGCGCAACTGCGCGGCGAACCGGCCCCGCAGAAGCGTTACGACCCGCGCGAAGCCCGGCTGGAGCAGCGCCGCAAGGCACAGGCGCGGCGCGGAAGTTCACAGAGCGGCAGTTCGGAGGAGAGCAAGTGAGCCGACCCGTGAAGGCCGCAGCGAAGGTCGCAGTCTTCGGGACGGGATCGTGGGGCACCGCGTTCGCCATGGTCCTCGCGGACGCGGGGTGCGACGTGACCCTGTGGGGCCGCCGCGCCGAACTCGCCGACGCCATCAACTCCACCCACGTCAACCCCGATTACCTGCCCGGCGTCGAGCTGCCCGCGAGCGTACGGGCGACGACCGACGTGGCCGAGGCCGCCGACGGTGCCGACTTCACCGTGCTCGCCGTCCCCTCCCAGACCTTGCGCGAGAACCTCGCCGCGTGGGCGCCCCGGCTCGCCCCCGACACCGTGCTCGTCTCCCTGATGAAGGGTGTGGAGCTCGGCTCGGCCATGCGGATGAGCGAGGTCATCGAGGACGTCACGAAGGTCGGCGCCGACCGCGTCGCGATCGTCACCGGACCGAACCTCGCGCGCGAGATCGCCGCCCGGCAGCCCGCCGCCGCGGTCGTCGCCTGCCGTGACGAGGCCGTCGCCCAGCGCCTCCAAGTCGCCTGCCACACCCCGTACTTCCGGCCCTACACCAACACCGACGTGGTCGGCTGCGAACTCGGCGGCGCCGTGAAGAACGTCATCGGGCTCGCCGTCGGCATCGCGGACGGCATGGGGCTCGGCGACAACACCAAGGGCTCGCTCATCACGCGCGGCCTCGCCGAGACCACCCGGCTCGGGCTCGCCATGGGCGCCGACCCGCTGACCTTCTCCGGGCTCGCGGGCCTCGGCGACCTCGTCGCCACGTGCTCCTCGCCGCTGTCGCGCAACCACACCTTCGGCACCAACCTCGGCAAGGGCATGACCCTCGAAGAGACCATCGCCGTCACCAAGCAGACCGCCGAGGGCGTCAAGTCCTGCGAGTCCGTGCTCGACCTGGGGCGGCGTCACGGCGTCGACATGCCGATCACGGAGACCGTCGTCGGCATCGTCCACGAGGGGAAGCCGCCGGTCGTCGCCGTGAAGGAGCTGATGTCCCGCTCGGCCAAGCCCGAGCGGCACTGAGCCCTCCTGACCTGGGTGCTGGGCAGGGGCGACGTGGCCCGGCCCGGCGCAGGCCGACTCCTTCGCTGACTCCTTCTGTACCAGCAGGTACGCTCATCGCGATATGAGCAGCGAGAACCTTCCCCAGAGCCCTGCGCCCGCCGAGCCCTCCGCGCCCGCGGGCGGGCAGAAGCCGCGCGTGGCCGTCGTCTTCGGTGGCCGTAGCTCCGAGCACGGTGTCTCCGTCGTCACCGCGGGCGCCGTGCTGCGCGCCATCGACCGCTCCAAGTACGACGTGCTGCCCATCGGCATCACGCGCGAGGGCCGTTGGGCGCTGACCTCGGACGACCCCGAGCGGATGGCGATCACCGACCGCAAGGTGCCGGACGTCGCCGATCTCGCCGACTCGCCCGAGGGCGGCGTGGTCCTCCCCGTCGACCCCTCCTCGCGCGAGGTCGTCTACACCGAGCCCGGCTCGGTCCCCAAGGTCCTCGGCGACGTCGACGTCGTCTTCCCCGTCCTGCACGGCCCGTACGGCGAGGACGGCACGATCCAGGGGCTCCTCGACCTCTCCGGGACGCCGTACGTCGGCTGCGGTGTGCTCTCCTCGGCCGTCGGCCAGGACAAGGAGTACATGAAGCGGATCTTCACCTCCTTCGGCCTCAAGGTCGGGCCCTACCTCGTCATCCGGCCCCGCGAGTGGGAACGCGACCAGGAAGGCGCCCGGCGGCGCATCGCCGACTTCGTCAGCGAGCAGGGCTGGCCGCTGTTCATCAAGCCCGCGCGCGCCGGCTCCTCCATCGGCATCACGAAGGTCGACTCCTTCGCCGGGCTCGACGAGGCCATGGAGACCGCCCGCGCCCACGACCCGAAGGTCATCGTCGAGGCGGCGATCATCGGGCGCGAGATCGAGTGCGGCGTGCTGGAGTTCGAGGACGGGCCGCGCGCCTCCGTCCCCGCCGAGATCCCGCCCGTCCAGGCCCACGACTTCTACGACTTCGAGGCCAAGTACATCGACTCCGCCGCCGGGATCGTGCCCGCCCCGCTCACGGCGGAGCAGACGGCCGAGGTCCAGCGCCTCGCCGTCGCCGCGTTCGACGCCGTGTCCTGCGAGGGCATCGTCCGGGCCGACTTCTTCCTCGGCGAGGACGGCGAGTTCGTCATCAACGAGATCAACACGCTGCCCGGCTTCACGCCCATCTCCATGTACCCCCGGATGTGGCAGGAGAGCGGGGTCAGCTACCCGGAGCTGGTGGACCGGCTGCTGCAGGCGGCACTGCGACGCCCGACGGGGCTGCGGTAGCCACCGCGTACCCGGGTCAGGAGGCGACCCCCTTCGGGATCGCCTCCTTCACGGCCGGAGCCAGATCGACCAGGACACTGGAGCTGTCCCGCCCCTTCTCCGCGCTCACCTCGACATACGCCTCACGGTTGGCGGTGGTGAAGCGGTACGAGCCGTCGTCCCGCTTCTCCATCAACCAGTCCACCCCGTTCACCCCACCGGCGACGGCGTCGGGATCGCCGCCCTCCGCCACCTTGGGATCGATCATCTTCGGGGGCTGAGCGACCCCGCAGCGCAGTATGATCGCGTTGCTTCCCCAGGCAGCGGTCAACGTGGACGCCGGCTCGGGGTCCTCGCGGCTCAGACCGTCCACCTTCGACGGCAGGACCTTGTCCAGGTTCCGGCACAGCTTCTCGGCCGTCGCGCCCGGACGGGGAACCACGACCGACGCGCTGCCGTCTGCCGAGGAGCAGCCCGCCAGGGCGATCGGCAGGCACAGCGCGGGCAGCCCGATGACAAGACGGAGCCGGTGACGGAAAAGGTTCACCGGCACAGGGTAGACGGGGGCTACAAGTGGACGACCGGGCAGGTCAGGGTGCGCGTGATGCCGTCCACCTGCTGGACCTTGGCGACCACCATGCGACCCAGTTCGTCGACGGTGTCGGCCTGCGCGCGAACGATCACGTCATAGGGGCCGGTGACATCTTCGGCCTGGATCACTCCCGGAATCTTCGCGATGAGCTCGGCGACGGTCGACGCCTTGCCTACTTCGGTCTGGATCAGGATGTACGCCTGTACCACGGAACCTCCAGGGCGGCCACGAGGATCATGTGGGGGAAAGGGACGCCACGGTATCGCGTCGCCGCTCGCCACGGGGAGACCCGGGCCGACTGTGGCGCGCACACCGTGTACGGCATCGTGGGGTCCGGCCCGTGCGAGGAGCGGAGGGCCTGGTGGTGAGCGGCTCGGCGCGCCGGACGGTGGGACGTGCGGACGACCCTCCAAGGGGCTGCACGAAACGCCCGTTCTTGACAGAAACCGTACCCATGACAGAGACGGGCCGCGACCGCAAGCGGGCCGGGGCAGAAGGGGCAGTACGCGCATGAAGGGCACCGTCGGCGAGCTGGGGGAGTTCGGACTCATCCGAGAACTCACCTCCCGGCTCACCACCACCCCGGCCGTACGGATCGGCCCCGGCGACGACGCCGCGGTGATCGCCGCGCCGGACCGCAGGGTCGTCGCCAGCACGGACGTCCTCCTGGAGAACAGGCACTTCCGGCGCGACTGGTCCACGGCGTACGACGTCGGCCGCAAAGCCGCCGCGCAGAACCTCGCCGACATCGCCGCCATGGGCGCCGTCCCCACGGCCCTGCTGCTCGGCCTCGTCGTCCCCGCCGAGCTGCCCGCGTCCTGGCCCTCCGAACTGATGGACGGGCTGCGCGACGAGTGCCAGGTCGCCGGTGCCGCGGTCGTCGGCGGCGACGTCGTCCGCGGTGACACCATCACCATCGCCATCACCGCGCTCGGCGACATGCGCAACCACGAACCGGTGACCCGCGCGGGCGCCTGCCCCGGCGACGTCGTGGCCGTCACCGGCTGGCTCGGCTGGTCCGCCGCCGGGTACGCCGTCCTGTCCCGCGGCTTCCGCTCCCCCCGCGCCTTCGTCGAGGCCCACCGCCGTCCCGAGCCCCCGTACCACGCGGGCCCTGCCGCCGCCGGACTCGGCGCCACCGCCATGTGCGACGTGAGCGACGGCCTCATCGCCGACCTCGGCCACATCGCCGAGTCCAGCAAGGTCCGCATCGACATCAAGTCCGGGAAGGTCGACGTGCCCTCCCAGATGAACGACATCGGCCAGGCCGTCGGCGTCGACCCGCTCCAATGGGTCCTGACCGGGGGAGAGGACCACGCCATCGTCGCCACCTTCCCGCCGGACGTGAAACTGCCCGCCCGCTGGAAGGTGATCGGCGAGGTGCTGAACCCCTCCGCCCTGCCCCAGGTCACCGTGGACGGCGCACCCTGGACCAGCAAGGGCGGCTGGGACCACTTCGGGGACGACTTCCCCGGTGGGGAGATCGAGTCATGACAGCCTCCGCGCCCATACCCGGACCGGGCACCGGCCCCTCGTCCGCCGCCCCGGTACGGGTGCTCACCGTCGCCGGGTCCGACTCCGGCGGCGGCGCCGGCATCCAGGCCGACCTCAAGACCATGCTCGCCCTCGGCACCCACGGCATGAGCGTCGTCACGGCCGTCACCGCGCAGAACTCCCTCGGCGTCCAAGGCGCCTGGGAACTGCCCGCGGAGGCCGTCCGCGCCCAGTACCGCAGCGTCGTCGACGACATCGGGGTCCAGGCGGTCAAGACGGGGATGCTCGCCTCCGCCGAACTCGTCGCGTGCGTGGCCGAGCTGCTGGCGGACACCGACGCGCCGGTCGTGATCGACCCCGTCGGCGTCTCCAAGCACGGGGACTCCCTGCTCGCCGCCTCCGCGCTCGACTCCGTCCGCACGAAGCTCCTGCCGACCGCCACCGTCGCCACCCCGAACCTCGACGAGGTCGCCCAACTCACCGGCGTGCGGGTCCGGTCGGAGGAGGACATGCGGCGGGCGGCGGCTGCGGTGCTTTCCTATGGGCCGCGGTGGGTGGTCATCAAGGGTGGTCATTTGGGTGGGCATCTGGGTGGGCAGCACGACGGGCATCACGGTGGGCATTTGGACTCCGGGGTGGGTGCGGGTGCGGGGGTGAGTTCGGGTGCTGGTGCGGGTACGCGTGCCGGTTCGGGCCCGGGCGGGCAGAGGGGCGAGGCGGTCGACCTTCTTACGGACGGTTCCGAGGAGTACTGGCTGCGCGCCCCGCGCCACGACAACCGCCACACGCACGGCACGGGCTGCACCCTCGCCTCCGCGATCGCGGCCCAACTCGCGAAGGGCCAGTCGGTCCCCGAGGCCGTACACGCGGCCAAGGAGTACGTCACCGGGGCGATCGCGGCCGGGTTCGCCCTGGGATCGGGCATCGGGCCGGTCGATCACGGCTGGCGGCTCAGGGGCGCGGAGGGATCGGGCAGGTAGGCAGACCGGGCGGGTAGGCGGGTAGGCGGGTCCGGCGGTGGGCTAGGGCGTTCGCGGCGGCGTGTTGGGGCTGTTGTTGGGGCTGCTGGGGTCAGGCCCCGGGTGTGGCCGCTGCCGTGGTTACGAGGCCAGCCCCGCCTATGGTCCTGGCACTCGGCGTGGCCCCGGGTATGTGCTCGCCCGCCAAGCCGTAGTCCCTCAGCGCCAGATTGCTCGCCGCCTTCTCCGTCATGCGCTTGAAGAAGCTCGCCAGGAGACGTGAGCTGAGCATCCGGTAGGCGCGGTCGCGGCTGCGGATCTTCTTCTCGGTGGGCGGGGCGAGGAACGGCCCCGCGTTCCCGGAGAGCTTCTGGCAGCCCTTCGCGTACTTCGTGATCCGCGCCTCAAAGGCGGCGAACGCGGCGCGGTGGTCGCCGCCCGCCGCCACCAGCTCGCCCGCCAGGACGTACGCCGACACGAGCGCCGTACCGGTGCCTATGCCGCCCATGGTGGCACCGTGCCCGGCGTCACCGAGCAGGACCACGCGCCCTTGCGAGATCCGGTCCATGTGGACCTGGGCGATGGCGTCGAAGTACAGGTCGTCGGCGTCGTCCAGTGCTTCGAGGATCCGCTGGGCGTGCGGCCAGGCCATACCGCGCAGCTTCTCGGCGACGATGCGCTTCTGCTGGGCCACGTCCTTGCGGTCGTACGTCAGTCGCTCCGAGTGGAAGACCACGGCGCCGCCCGCCCGGTCGGGGTCCCCGTCGTAGTTGCTGATCATCGCTGTGCGGCCGGGTTCGCTGTAGAGCCGGGCGGTGCGGTCGAGGCCGAGGTGGTTGGGCATGTCGAACCCGGCGACGTAGTAGTCGAAGAAGTGCAGGTACCGCGCTTCGTCGCCGAAGACCAGGCGCCGGGTGTGGGAGTGCAGGCCGTCCGCGCCGACGACCAGGTCGAAGGCGCGGGGCGCGCCGTGGTCGAAGGTGACGTCGACGCCCGTGGCCGTCTCCGTGAGGGAGGCGATCGAGTCGCCGAAGACGTAGGTGACGCTGTCCTTCGTGCGCTCGTACAGCAGCCGTGAGAGATCGCCGCGGAACACCTCGACGTCACCGCTCATGAGGTGCGCGGGCAGGTCCACCCGCTCCCTGTCGTCCGCGTCCACGATGGTCTGGCGCCCCATGTCGGTCTGCATCGCGTGCAGGTCGTCCCAGATGCCCATGCGGGTGAGGACGGTGCGGTGGACGTGGCCGCGGAAGTCCACGGCGAAGCCGCCTCCGCGCAGCGCGGGTGCCTTCTCGACGACCGTGACGCGGGCGCCCTGGCGGGAGAGCCAGAAGGCGATCGCGGGGCCGGCGATGCTGGCGCCGGACACCAGGACGTTCAGATGGGCCAGGGTGTCGGTGTCGGTGTCGGTGTCGGTGTCGGTGCCGGTGGCGGCCTCGGTGCCGGTGGTGCGGTGGCTGCCGGTGTCGGTGTCCGTATCGGCGTGGGAGTCGGTGCTGCGGTGGTTGTCGGTGGCGGTGGCGGTGGCGGTGGCGGTGGCGCTGTCGGCGTTGTGCGTTCGCTTCGTCATGTCAGTGAGCTTGCGGCCCCCCGCTTACCGTCCGCTGACCACTCGCTGACCGCCGACTGACCGTCGCTGGCGCCCAGCTCAAAGGCCCTTTTGTACACGTCGGGCGCCAGCAGGCGCCGCAGACGGCGTTCGACCGGCGTGACGTCCGGGTCGTCGACGATCAGCAGTCCGCGCAGCGACGACGCGGCGCCGAGGAGCTTCACCGCATGTTCCGGCTGGTCCGTGCGGCACGCCAGGGCCTCCGCGACCTCGGCCAGCACGAGCCTCTGCGTCTGGGCGTCCGTGGAGAGCGAGCGCGCCTGGGCGAACCAGTCGTCCGCCTCCTCCGCCTGCCCCTCCGCCAGGGCCGCGCGGCCGAGACCCAGCAGGATGTGGGCGGTCTGGCCGACGCTGTACCAGGAGCGGGCGCTGCTCTCCAGAGCCGATTGATAGTGCTCCCGCGCGAGGGCCGTGTCCCCGGACAGGCGTGCCGCGTCCCCCATGCCCCACAGCGCCCCGGCCACCTTCTCGGGCGCACCCGCCGTGCGCGCTTGCTCGGCAGCCCGCGTGAAGTCCGCGGTCGCTTCCTCGTAGGCCCCGCTGCGCAACAGGACGGTGCCGCGTCTGCACAGGAGGTCGGCGGTCTCCTCCGGTGCCGCCAACTCGCGCGCGTATCCCAGCGCTTCGTCGATGAGCTCCAACGCGCGCGTGCGCTCCCCACGCCAGTCCGCGTACAGGCCGAGCTGGTCGAGGGAGTTGGCCATGCCCCAGCGGTCACCGGTCTGCCGGAATCCGGCCAGGGCCTGCGCGAACAGGGTTTCCGACGCCTCGGGGCGCCCCGCGAACTGTTCCTGGAAGCCGAGGCCGACGGCGAGCAGCGCCCGGCCCCACGGATCGTCCCCGACCTGGGCGAGCACGCGCTCCTCCTGGGAGCGCTCGGGGCCGACGGCGAGCGTCCACAGCACCACCGTGAACGGCAGTCGCAACTGGCGGCGGATGGTGGCCAGGACCTGGTCGGCGTGGGCGAGCCGGGCCTCGTCGCCGTCCCCGCGCACCGAGTTGAGCGCGCACAGCGCGTACTCCTCCTCCAGTCCGGGCGGCGCCTCGGGGCCCACCGCGTCCATCAGCTCGCGGGCCAGCGCCACGCGCTCGCCGGTCAGGCCGCGCAGTCGCCAGAACCAGGAGAGGTCCGCCATGAGCCGCAGCCCGTCGGTCGGCGCGGTCCGCAGGAGGTGGCGCAGCGCGGCGTCCAGGTTGCCGCGGTCGTCGGACAGACGAGCCAGCCAGGGGAGTTGATCGTGGCCCCGCAGGCGTGGTTCGGCCTCCGCGGCCAGGCGCAGGAAGTAGGCGGCGTGCGCGTCCCTCAGCTCGGCGAGGACGGTGTCGGGCAGGTGCTCGGCGCAGAACGCGCGGATCGTCTCCAACATGCGGTAGCGCCCCTCGGCGGCCTCCAGGAACGACTTCTCGGCGAGCGAGGCCAGCAGGTCCTCCGGGTACGGGATGCCGCACACCGCCTCCACGGCGTCCAGTGTCGCGCCGCCGGACAGGCCGCTGCCGACGAAGACCGTCATCCGGCGGGCCAGGTCCCGCTCCTCCTCGTCGAGCAGTTCCCAGCTCCACTCGACTACGGCCCGCAAGGTGCGGTGGCGTGGCGCCTTGGTGCGGTCCCCGCGCGAGAGGACCCGGAAGCGGTCGCCGAGCCGCTCGGCCAGTTCGTCGACGGTGAGCGTACGCAGCCGGGCGGCAGCCAGTTCGATGGCGAGCGGAAGCCCGTCCAGGGCCGCGCAGATGTCGTCGATCACGTCCACGCGCGCGTGGTGCGCGGCGAAGTCCGGCCGCACCGCCGCCGCCCGGTCCCGGAACAACTGGGCGGCGGGACCGGCCGCGAGCGGGGGCACCGGGCACAGCGCCTCTCCGGTGATGCCGAGCGCCTCCCGGCTCGTGGCGAGGATCCGGAGCCCGGGGCAGGCGCCCAGGAGCTGTCCCGCCACCCGGGCCGCGCCCTCGATCACATGCTCACAGTTGTCGAGGACGAGCAGCAGGTCACGTCCTTCGAGCGCGGCCACGAGCCGCTGTGTGACCTCCTGGTCCCGTGGGCCGCGCAGCCCTTCGCGCACGCCGAGCGCGGTGAGGATCGCGTAGGGGACGCCCGTGGCGTCGGTGAGTGGTGCCAGTTCCACGTAGCAGACGTCCTGGCGGGCGCGCCCCGCCTCGATCGCGAGCCGGGTCTTGCCCGCGCCGCCGGGCCCGGTCAGCGTCACGAGGCGGGCGTCGGCCAGGAGCGCGCCGATCCTGGCCAGCTCCTCCGTCCGCCCCACGAACCGCGTCAACTGGGCCGGTACCCCGCGCTGCCGCAGAGGATCCCGCTCCTGCTCCCGCAGTAGCTCCAGATGGAGGGCGGACAGCTCCGGCGACGGGTCGCTGCCCAGCTCCTCGGCGAGCACCCGCCGTGCCTCCTCGTAGACCTGCAACGCCTCGGCGGGCCGGCCCGTCGCGTGCAGCGCGCGCATCAGCAGCCCGTACAGGCGCTCGCTGAGCGGGTGCCGGGCGAGGAGCTCGCGTACCTCCGCGACCAGCTCCGCGTGGTCGCCCAGGTCCAGGTCCGCCGCGATCCGGTCCTGGACGGCGCCGAGCCGCAGCTCGTCCAGGCGCGGCAGGTCCTCCGGTGCCGGGCCGCGCCACAGGGCGAGCCCTTCGTGCAGCAGCTCTGCCGCGCGCGTGGGGTCCCCGGCGGCGAGTGCCTGTCTGCCCTCGCGCGCGAGGCGCTCGAAACGGTGCGCGTCCACGGCGTCCCGCTCGACGACGAGGCGGTAGCCCGCGGGACCGGCCTCGATCTCCAGGCCGAGCCTCTTGCGGAGCCGGGAGACCTGCGACTGCAGCGCGTTGGCGGCGTTGGCGGGCGGGTCCTCGCCGTACAAGTCGTCGATCAGGCGCTCCGTCGAGACCGTCCGCCCGGCGTCCAGGAGCAGCGCCGTCAGCAGGGCGCGCGGCCGTGGCCCCCCGGGGTCCAAGGGGCTGCCGTCGTGGGCCCGTACGTCGAGGGGGCCGAGGATGCCGAAGCGCATGCGCAGAGTCTGGCAGTCGCCACTGACAGTGGTCGCGGACTTTCGCGATCTTCCGGCCGCTCGCTCACTCAGGGTGCGGGCACACGAGAAAGCCGGCCCCCGAGGGGACCGGCTTACTCAAGCAACCAGCGAGGTGGCCGCGCTACGCGAAACGTCAGCGCGAGACCTTGCCGGCCTTGATGCACGAGGTGCAGACGTTGAGCCGCTTCGGCGTCCGACCGACCACTGCACGCACACGCTGGATGTTCGGGTTCCAGCGACGGGACGTACGGCGGTGCGAGTGCGAAATGTTGTTGCCGAAGCCCGGCCCCTTGCCGCAGACGTCGCAGTTGGCAGCCACGGGTCACTCCAAAGACTTCAGATGCACTTACGGTTGATCCCGGCATGCCGAGATCAGGATCGGAGGATCTGAGTGGCGGTGCCAGGGGAGAGCCCGACGGATATCGGGCAACCGGAGCAGCATACAACGACTGCTTCGGTACAACGAAACTACCATGGCTGCCCGGACCGCTGCCCCGCTGTCCGGACCGGGGCCCTTTCCCGGCGGCCGTCCGCCGGGGTCTACTCTGCGAGGCCAGTCCAGCCGCTCGAGGAGGCGCAGGTGCCGCAGGTGCTCGACGTAGCCGCCGTACGCGCCTGGTGCTCACTGGCCCTGGAGGCGCTCGGCCGCGACCGCGCGGAGATCGACGCGATCAATGTGTATCCCGTCGCGGACGGTGACACCGGGACCAATCTGTACCTCACCGTCGAGTCCGCGCAGCAGGCCGTCGAGGCGGTCTTCGCGGGGCTCCAGGCCGGGCCCGAGCCCACCGCGCCCTCCCTCGCCGAAGTGATGCGCGCGATGGCGCACGGCGCCCTCATCGGCGCCCGCGGCAACTCCGGGACGATCCTCGCCCAACTGCTGCGCGGGATGGCGCAGGTCCTCGCCGACGACGGCGCGCGTGACGCGGATCACGCCGGAGCGGACGCGGGCGCTTTGCGCCTCGCGCTCAGCCGGGCCGCCGCCTCCGCGCGCGAGGCGGTCGCCCACCCTGTGGAGGGCACCGTCCTGACCGTCGCGACGGCGGCCGCGGAAGCCGCGTCCGGCACCGACGGGGACTGCGGGACAGTCGTCCGGGCCGCCTACGAAGGCGCCTGCGCGGCGCTCGACGCGACGCCGGACCAGCTCGCGGTGTTGCACCGGGCCGGGGTCGTGGACGCGGGCGGGCGCGGTCTCGTCGCCGTGCTCGGAGCGCTGCGCGAGGCCGTCTCCGGACAGGCGACGCCACCACGCGCGCGCGAGGACGGCCACCACGCGCGCGTGGAGAGTCCGGACGACGCCCTCGCATGCCCGGAGGAGCCTGACGGCGCCGGACCCGCCTTCGAGGTCATCTACCTCCTCGAAGCCGATGACGCGGCCGTCGCCCGGCTGCGGACCCGGCTCGACGCCCTGGGGGACTCCCTGGTCGTGGTCGGCGGGGACGGGCTGTGGAACGTCCATGTGCACGTCGACGACGCGGGCGCGGCCGTGGAGGCGGGCGTCGAGGCCGGGCGGCCGTACCGCATCCGCATCACGCACTTCGGCCTCGATGACGCCCATGCGACGCGTTCCTCCGCGCCCCCGCGCGAGCGGGCGCAGCGCGCCGTGGTGGCGGTCGTGCCGGGCGACGGCCTCGCGGGTCTGTACGCGGAGGCGGGCGCGACGACCGTGCCCGACCGGCCCGGCGAATTGCCCGCCAGCGGAGAACTGGTCGAGGCGATCAGGCGCGCCCACGCGCGCGAGGTGGTGCTGCTGCCGAACGACGCGGAGCTGCGCCACACCGCCGCCGCGGCGGCCGAGCAGGCCCGTTCCGAGGGCGTACGGGTCGCGCTCATCCCGACCCGGTCCGCGGTGCAGGGCATCGCCGCGCTCGCCGTGCACGAGCCGGACCGCAGCTTCGACGAGGACGTGGTCGCGATGACCTCGGCCGCCGGGGCGACCCGGTACGCCGAACTGGCCGTCGCCGAGCGGCAGTCCTGGACGATGGCCGGGATCTGCCAGGCCGGTGACGTCCTCGGCCTGATCGACGGCGACGTCGCCGTCATCGGTGCCGAGGTCCCGGCGACCGCCCGCACGGTCCTCGACCGGATGCTCGCGGCCGGCGGCGAACTCGTCACCCTCGTCCTGGGCGACGAGATCCCCGACGAGGTCGGGGACGGCCTTGAGCAGCACGTCCGTGAGACGTACCTGGCGGTGGACACGGTGGTGTACCGGGGCGGCCGCCAGTCCGCGCCGATGCTGATCGGTGTGGAATAGCCGCCCCGGCAGTCCCGAAGCCGCCTGCCCGCCGCGCCCCTACCGCTCCGCCGCCGCGCGCGCCTCGTCCCTGCGTTCCAGGTCGCCCGCCTTTTCGAACGCCATGGCGGCGCTTTCCAGGTGGGTCGTCGCTTGTTCGTCGTCGCGGCGGTCGAGGAGTTCCGCGAGCTGGCGGTGCGTGTGGCCGAGTTCGGAGAGCAGGGGCTCGCGGTCGGTGGCGGACGCCGACGACGTGAGGGCCTCCTCCAGGGTGCGGATCGCCGCGTTCATCAGCTCCCGTTCGTCGTCGGCCGACGCGGAGTCCAGCCAGGCACGCGCGCGCAGGCACCGCACGACGGCGTGGACGTGCCCGAGGGAGTGCCACAGCTCGCCCGCGCGCGCGTAGGCGCGGTCCGCCTCCTCGGGGCGCCCGGCCCGGTCGAGGGCGTCGGCCGCGAGGTTCGCCAGCATCGCGTGGTCGCGCTGTTCGGGCCAGTGCTGGGCGATCTCCGCCGCCTTCAGCCATGCCTCGGCGGACTGGAGGTGTTCGCCGAGCGCGCGGGCGCAGTCGCCGAGCCACCACTGGGCCTGGACGAGGGCCCCGTCACCGTGGTCCTCGGCGGTGAGGTCGAGCAGCGCCGACTCCAGGACCTCGGCGGCCTCCGCCACCCGCTCCTCGCGCAGCAGGTGGCCGCCGAGCTGGAAGCGCGCCCAGGCGGCGAACCCGGCGTCGCCGTCCGCCTCGTCGGCCCAGTGCGCGGCCTCCAGGGCGTGCGCGGACGCCTCCCCGAACCGCTCGGTGGCGGCCAGGACCTCGGCGAGCTGGAGGTGCAGCCGCGCCGCGCCGGACGGTTCCAGATACCCGGCCCCGTGGTCGAGGGCCGCCCGCAGCGCCCGTTCGGCGCCCGCCGCGTCGTCGCGCTCCCGCGCGAGCCCCGCGATCCGCACCTCGCAGTCGACGGCCATCCAGGGACGCCCCGCCGCCACCTGCGCGGCGGCGGACTCCTCGTACAGGGCCGCCGCCGCTTCCGGGTCGCCGCGGTGCACGGTGATGTCCGCGAGCAGCGACCGCGCCGACGCCGCCTGCGAGGCGATCCGCGGCACGTCGCCGAACGGCTCGGTGGCGGCGAGGAGGCGCCGCACGCTCTCCTCGGCGGCGGCGACCTCGTCGTCCCCGGAGTGGGCCGCGAGCAGGATGCGGGCACGGCAGATCAGGACGGCGGCCGCCTGGCGGGCCGCGGTGGCGTCCGCGCCGCGCAGGGAGGCGAGTGCCTGCTCGTACGGTTCCGCGATCGCGGCGAGTGCCTCTTCCGTGCGTCCCGCGCGGGACAGTGCGTACGCCCCACGCGCGCGTGCGGCCCGCGCCTCGCCGGGGTTGTCGGCCTTGTCGTACAGGTCGGCCGCGTGCGCGAAGAGGCCGGGCGCGTCCTCCGACTCCATGGCCGTGTAGTCGGCGATCTCCGCCTGGTCGTGCACGGTGAGGTCGAGGCCCTCCGTCTCGGCGGCCCGTGCGGCGGTCCGCCACGCGCGGGCCGCGTCCGGGCCGCCGTCGGCCGCCGAGATCCGCCGCGCCTCGGCCACGAGCGCCGCCGCGTCCGCGCCGGGCTGCGCGGCCACCGTGACCACGGGCTTCGGCGGGGCCGTCCGCACGACCCGTACGCCCAGCGGCAGGCGCTCGACGAGGGGCTCCTGGTCCATCCGCCGCCGGATCCGCGTGCCCACCCGGTCCGTGCCGTTGCGCGCGTCGAAGCGGGCCGCGATGGACAGCGCCTCCGCGCGCGCGTGGGCGCCGAGTTCGACGGCCGTCCAGGCGCGTCCGGCGGGGCCGGGGACACCCTGCTCGCCCAGGCCGAGCGCGACAAGGCGGTCCATCACCAGGGCGGTCACCGCGAGGAAGTCCATGAGGCCCTGCGGATTGCCGCTGTCCGTGAAGTACGCGGGCCGCTCCGCGAGCAGTTCGAGGGCGCGCGCCTCGTTGCCGGTCAGGGCGCAGAACTCCACGTGCGACGCGAAGGCGCCCCGCATGGACTCCATCGACCGTACGAGGCGGTAGCCGCGCAGGTGGTTCGCGCGGGCCTCGTCGGTGCGGCCGAGGCGCAGCAGCGGCAGCAGCGAGGCGGCGAGCGTGGCGTGCGGTTCGTGGGCGCAGGTGTGCTCGCCGTCCAGGACCGGCCGCCACAGCTCCAGGGCGCGCTCGTCCTGCCGCAGGTCCGCCTGGCGCTCGCCCTGGCCGTTCAGCTCGCAGGCGTGGCAGTCGGCCATCTTGTCGCGGTCGGCGGCCAGCCATGCCTCGTACGCGCGCGTGGCACGCTCCTCGTCGCCGATGTGGTCGGCGACGTAGAACTCGCTCATCCGGACGGCCCGTTCGGAGTGGCCCGCCACCCGGTAGCGGTGCTCCATCTCGGCGAGCCACTTCTCGATGGACGCGAGGGGGATGTGCGGCTGGTTCAGCATGCCGCCGGACATCCACTTGAAGACCCAGTGCAGCGAGTGCGTCTCGTAGGCGTCGAAGTCCTCGGGGCGCTCGTCCCACATGCGCAGCAGCCGCGCGAAGGGGACGAACATCTTGTCCTTCTCGGAGCTGTAGTTGTACATCTGCAGCTGATGGCCGAGCGCCTCGATGATCCCGAGCGGGACGCCGAGCTTCTCCGCCTCGGCGAGCAACTGTTCGGCGCGGGCGCCGCGGGCGGGCCCCTCGGGCTCCGCGGCGTTCTCCGCCATCGCGCGGCGCAGGGCGTCCAGGTCCATGGTCTCGTTCATCGGGGGTCGTCCTTTCCGGTGCCGGGGTGCGTGGCCCACTCCAGGAGGCCGATGAACGAGCGGTTCAGGAGTGCGGAGTCGGCGGGGCGCAGGGGGCGCTGCGCCATCAGGAGCGCCTGCCCGTACAGCGCCTCGGCCGCCGTGCCGATCAGCTCGGGGTCGGAGAGCGCGCTGACCCGGCGGATCAGCGGGTTGAGGTGGTTCAGGACGAGACGCGCGCGTGGGGCGCTGCCGCGCAGGGAGCCGAGGATCCCGGCCCACAGGTCGTCGGCCTGTGCCTCGGCCTCCGCGCGTGCCTGCTCGTGCCGGGCCGCGCGGTCGTCCAGGTGCAGTGCGGGCACCGTCAGCGGATGGAAGGCGCGCAGGGCGACGTCGCAGCCCAGCGGGTCGAGCCGGGCCCGCGCCGCCGCCAGGAACGCCGACAGGGCCAGTTCCTCGGCCGGGTCGACGGCGTCCAGGTGGGCGGTGACCGTGTCCGCGTCCAGTTCGGAGACGGCCGTGCCGGGGCGCACCGACGGCAGCGCCTCGACCAGGTCGGCGTCATACGTGTAACCACCGTTGACGACCCCGATGCCCTGCGCGGAGGCGATCGGCGCGACCTGCCGGTACTCCTCCACGGTCCGCGTGAAGTGCACGACGGGGTGGCGCTGGGCGAACTCCTCCAGGGAGAGCTGCCCGTCCGTCGTCTCGAACGGCAGCCAGGGGAGCATCGTGCGCAGCATCTCCTTGTCGTGCCGCGCGAGGGACTTCACGCCCAGGTGGTGCACGGACAGGAAGGCGGCGAGCCGCTCGGGGTCACCGGCCGCGAGCGACGTCAGCCACTCCCGGATGCGCTCGCCCAGGGCCTCCCGGACGGCGGCCAGGGTCTCGTCCTCGTAGAGCGACTCGCGCGAGGCGGTGGGGCGCAGGCTGTCCGTGTCGATCACGCAGCGCACGAAGAACGCCCAGTCGGGCAGCAGTTGCTCGGCGCGGTCGGTGAGCAGCATGCCCTTGAGGTGGACGCGGTGGCCCGCGCGCTGGGCCGGGCTGACCGCCTGCGGCAGCACGTGCGCGACGCCCCGGACGCCCGCGAGGGGCACCTCCAGGTCGATCGAGTCAAGCGGCGTGAACCCGAAGAGATCGTGGCAGTGGCGGGCCAGCGCCACCCGGCGGGCGGCCGGGCTGGGGTACGTACGGCTCCAGACGGAGGGCAGGTCCGTGATCGCGGCGTCCCCGACCCGCACGTCGTACGGCAGCAGCGAGCCGAAGTCCCGCGCCAGGGACAGGACCCGCTCCTCGGTCAGCCAGTCGGCGGCGCCCGCACGGGCCTCCAGGTGCACCGTCGTGCCCGGTTCCGGGCGGGCCGCGTCCGGGAGCGTACGGACCGTGTACGAGCCGTCGTCGCGGGCCGTCCACTCGACCGGCGGCGCCTCGGGCGTACGCGCGCTGCGGCTGACCACCCGGATGCGCTCGGCGACGACGAAGCAGGCCAGCAGACCGATGCCGAACTGCCCGAGGAAGTCGGCGCGGGCCGACTCCAGGCCGTCGCCGCGCTTGGAGCTGCGGCCGATCGTCGCGAGCAGGTTGTGCACGTCGGCCTCGGTCAGACCGATGCCGGAGTCCTCCACGCGCAGCGACCCGCCCTCCGCGTACAGGCGCACGGTGGCAGGCGCGTCCGGCTGCTCGGCGCGGCGGGCGGTGATGGCGTCGACCGCGTTCTGCAGCAGTTCGCGCAGGTAGACCTTGGGGCTGGAGTACAGGTGGTGGGAGAGCAGGTCGACGAGGCCGCGCAGGTCGACCTGGAAGGTGTGCGGTGTCTGTGAGTTCATCGTCGCTGCGCCGGTGGGGGGACGGGCGACGGCGCGGGTCGGGCGGTCCCGCGAGAGGTGACCGCGATCAAGGTCGGGAGCCCGTCACTCTACGGCCGTACGGCCCCTTGTGACCAGCGGGTTTCACGGTTCTCCACAGGACGCGGCGGGATTGTCGGTGGCGTGGTGTGCAATGGATCTCGTGCCCGTGCTCGAAGAACCGCTGAAGAAACTGCTCGGCCCGCCCACCGCGAAGGTGATGGCCGAGCACCTAGGCCTGCACACCGTCGGTGACCTGCTCCACCACTACCCGCGCAGATATGCCGAGCGCGGGGAGCTGACACGCCTCGCCGACCTGCCCCTGGACGAGCACGTCACGGTCGTCGCCCAGGTCGCGACCGCCCGCGTCCTGCGGTTCAACGGCGGCAGCGGCCAGCGCCTCGAAGTCACCATCACCGACGGCAGCGGCCAGCTCCAGCTCGTCTTCTTCGGCCGCGGCATCCACAAGCCGCACAAGGACCTGCTGCCGGGCACGCGCGCGATGTTCGCGGGCAAGGTCGGGGTCTTCAACCGCAAGATGCAGCTCGCGCACCCCGCCTACCAGTTGCTGACCGCGGACTCCTCGGAGGAGGCGGCCGAGACCGTCGGCTCGTGGGCCGGCGCGCTGCTCCCGATCTACCCGGCCACCGCCAAGCTGGAGTCCTGGAAGATCGCCAAAGCCGTCGACCTGGTGCTGCCCAGCGCCCGGGAGGCCGTCGACCCGCTGCCCGAGTCGCTGCGGGAGGGCCGGGACCTGGTCCCGCTGCCCGAGGCGCTGCTCAAGATCCACCGGCCGCACACCAAGGCGGACATCGCCGACGCGCGGGCCCGCCTGAAGTGGGACGAGGCGTTCGTCCTCCAGGTCGCCCTCGCCCGGCGCCGGTTCGCCGACACCCAGCTGACCGCCGTCCCCCGCGCGCCGAAGCCGGACGGCCTGCTCACGGCCTTCGACGCCAAGCTGCCGTTCACCCTCACCGACGGCCAGCGGAAGGTCTCCAAGGAGATCTTCGACGACCTGGCCACCGACCACCCGATGCACCGGCTGCTCCAGGGCGAGGTCGGCTCCGGAAAGACGATGGTCGCGCTGCGCGCCATGCTCGCCGTCGTCGACTCGGGCGGCCAGGCCGCCATGCTCGCGCCCACCGAGGTCCTCGCCCAGCAGCACCACCGCTCCATCACCGAGATGATGGGCGAGCTCGCCCAGGGCGGCATGCTCGGCGGCGCGGAGCACTCCACCAAGGTCGTGCTCCTCACCGGCTCCATGGGCACCGCCGCCCGCCGCCAGGCCCTGCTCGACCTGGCCACCGGCGAAGCCGGCATCGTCATCGGCACGCATGCGCTGATCGAGGACAAGGTGCAGTTCCACGACCTCGGCCTGGTCGTGGTCGACGAGCAGCACCGCTTCGGCGTGGAGCAGCGCGACGCCCTGCGCTCCAAGGGCAAGCAGCCCCCGCACCTCCTGGTCATGACCGCGACCCCGATCCCGCGCACGGTCGCCATGACCGTCTTCGGCGACCTGGAGACCTCCGTCCTCGACCAGCTCCCGGCCGGCCGCTCACCGATCGCCAGCCATGTCGTGCCCGCCGCCGACAAGCCCCACTTCCTCACGCGCGCGTGGGAGCGCGTACGGGAGGAAGTGGGCAAGGGCCACCAGGCGTACGTGGTCTGCCCGCGGATCGGGGACGACGAGGACGAGAAGCCCAAGAAGGGCGGCAAGAGCGCGGCCAAGAAGCAGTCCCCCGAGGACGAGGCGGAGAAGCGGCCCCCGCTCGCCGTCCTCGCCGTCGCCGAGGAGCTGGCGCGCGGACCGCTCCACGGGATCAAGGTCGAGGTGCTGCACGGCCGGATGCAGCCCGACGACAAGGACGCCGTCATGCGCCGCTTCGCCGCGGGCGAGACCGACGTCCTGGTGGCGACGACCGTCATCGAGGTCGGGGTGAACGTGCCGAACGCCACCGCCATGGTGATCATGGACGCCGACCGCTTCGGCGTCTCCCAGCTCCACCAGTTGCGGGGCCGCGTCGGCCGAGGCTCGGCGCCCGGCCTCTGCCTCCTGGTCACCGAGATGCCCGAGGCCAGCCCCGCCCGCGCGCGCCTGGGCGCCGTCGCCTCCACGCTCGACGGCTTCGAACTGTCCCGCATCGACCTGGAACAGCGCCGCGAGGGCGACGTGCTCGGACAGGCCCAGTCCGGGGTGCGCTCCTCCCTGCGGATGCTCGCCGTCATCGAGGACGAGGAGATCATCGCCGAGGCCCGCGAGGAGGCGACCAGAGTGGTCACGGCCGACCCGGACCTGGAGCGCCTGCCCGCCCTGCGCACCGCCCTGGACGCCCTCCTGGACGAGGAGCGGGAGCAGTACCTGGACAAGGGCTGAGAGACGGCCTCCCAGCCCGCTGGCGGCCGGCAGGCCCCCGTCCCCGACGGCCGACAGGGGCCCTGAGCCCGTCCTTTGAGACACTTGTCCCACAGCTCCCACAAGCAAGCACGCAAGGACAAGGACCGAGATGACCCGCGTGATCGCCGGACGCGCCGGCGGACGCCGCCTGGCCGTGCCGCCGGGCAACGGCACCCGCCCCACCTCCGACCGCGCGCGCGAGGGCCTCTTCTCCACCTGGCAGGCGCTGCTCGGCACCCTCGACGGCACCCGCGTCGCCGACCTGTACGCGGGCTCCGGAGCCGTCGGCCTGGAGGCCCTCTCCCGGGGCGCCGCGCACGCGCTGCTCGTCGAGGCCGACGCCCGAGCCGCCCGCACGGTCCGCGAGAACATCCGCGCGCTCGGCCTGCCCGGAGCCGAGGCCCGTACCGGAAAAGCGGAACAGGTCGTTGCTGGACCGCCCCCCGAGGACCCCTACGACCTGGTCTTTCTCGACCCCCCGTACGCCGTCTCGGACGACGATCTTCGGGAGATCCTCCTCACACTCCGCACTCAGGGCTGGCTCACGGACGACGCGCTGGTCACCGTGGAACGCAGCACCAGGGGCGGGGTTTTCCGGTGGCCGGCCGGTTTCGAGGGACTGCGGTCCCGTCGCTACGGCGAGGGCACGTTTTGGTACGGTCGCGCCGCCTTGACCACCAGCCTCACGTGCGACGACGCACGATGAGCGGACCGGAGAGCGAGGGACTTCCCGTGCGCCGCGCAGTCTGTCCCGGGTCGTTCGACCCCATCACCAACGGCCACCTCGACATCATCGCCCGAGCCTCCAAGCTGTACGACGTCGTGCACGTCGCGGTGATGATCAACCAGTCCAAGAAGGGCCTGTTCACGGTCGACGAGCGGATCGACCTGATCCGCGAGGTCACCTCCGAGTACGGCAACGTGCAGGTGGAGTCCTTCCACGGCCTCCTCGTCGACTTCTGCAAGCAGCGTGACATCCCGGCCATCGTGAAGGGCCTGCGCGCGGTCAGCGACTTCGACTACGAACTGCAGATGGCGCAGATGAACAACGGTCTCTCGGGCGTCGAGACGCTGTTCGTGCCCACCAACCCCACCTACAGCTTCCTGTCCTCCTCGCTGGTCAAGGAGGTCGCGGCCTGGGGCGGAGACGTCTCGCACCTGGTCCCGCCGCAGGTGCACCGGGCGCTGACCGAGCGCCTCCCCAAGAAGTGACACGCACGCACCACTTGGGCATACAGTCGTCCCGTCCGTCTCCAAACCCCCTGTCACCTCGGTGACAAGACGAGAGAGTGGCGAGCACACGGTGGACGTGCAGAAGAAGCTCGACGAGATCGTCGCCGCGGTCGGCAACGCCCGGTCAATGCCCATGTCGGCCTCGTGCGTGGTCAACCGCGCCGACCTGCTCGCGATGCTCGAAGAGGTGCGCCAGGCGCTGCCCGGCTCC
Source organism: Streptomyces sp. NPDC046939 (assembly GCF_040644575.1). Taxonomy (NCBI): domain Bacteria; kingdom Bacillati; phylum Actinomycetota; class Actinomycetes; order Kitasatosporales; family Streptomycetaceae; genus Streptomyces; species Streptomyces sp. NPDC046939. The sequence continues at coordinate 114,977 of NZ_JBEYWV010000004.1, read as the reverse complement.
CTCGCGCAGGCGCAGGAGCTCATCGGCGGCCGCGAGCAGATGGTCGAGCAGGCGCGCGCCGAGGCCGACCGGATCATCGAGTCCGCGCACGCCGAGCGCGGCTCCCTGATCTCCGACACCGAGATCGCCCGCCGCTCGCAGAACGAGGCGGACCGCATCCTCGCCGAGGCCCGCCAGGAGGCCGAGGAGATCCGCGCCGAGGCCGACGACTACGTCGACTCCAAGCTGGCCAACTTCGAGGTCGTCCTCACCAAGACCCTCGGCTCCGTCGGCCGGGGCCGCGAGAAGCTCCTCGGCACCGGACCCGGCCTGGACGACCAGGGCTACGAGGACGAGGACGCCCCCGAGCGCAGCCACGACCCGGAGACGCTGCGCCGCGACGCCGACGCGTACGTCGACTCCAAGCTCGGCGCCTTCGAGGCGGTGCTCGCCAAGACCCTGGAGGCCGTCGGCAAGGGCCGCCAGAAGCTGCACGGCCGCATCGCCACCGACGACCTGGGCGCGCTCGCCGTGGACGCCGAGGGCGGCTCCCAGGCGCACACCAGCGACGCCGACTACCTCGCGGGCCTGGCGGAGATCGCCACGGGCCCCCAGGCGGCGGAGCGGGAACCGGAGCCCGTCGCCACGCCCCAGATCCCCGCGCAGGCGCCGGCCGCCGCCTACGGGCAGCAGCAGGACCCGTACGCGTACGAGCAGCAGCAGTACGGCCAGCAGGACGCGTACGCCGCCTACCAGCAGCACGACCCCTACGCGTACCAGCAGGGGCAGCAGCAGGACCCGTACGCCGCGTACCAGCAGCAGGGGCAGCAGGACCCGTACGGCTACCAGCAGCACCAGGGGCAGCAGCAGGACCAGCACGGGCACCAGGGCCAGCAGCAGGAGCACGGCGGAGCGCTCGACGAGACCAGCCTCTTCGACACGAGCATGATCAGCATGGAGCAGGTCCGCCAGTACGAGCAGGGCCGCTGACGCCGCTGCCCGGCGGGGCGCCCCCAGGGTGGCCGGGAGCGGATTGGGCCGAGAGCGAAAGGTCCAGTACCCTGGTTCTTCGGTCGCGCGTACATGTGCGATCCGAGCTGCCCGGAAAACTTCGGGGCAGCGCCCCCCAGAGCATCGAAGATCGAAAGCAGGAACAGCCCTGAGTACTCGCCTCGACCACCGCAACCCACTTGTGTTCGACACACACGAGCTGGGCCGGCGTCCTGGTGCCATGCAGCGGCTGACCCGCACGATCGACGCCCCCCGGGACCTCGGTGTCGAAGGGGTCATCGGAGTGCCGGAAGGCGCCCCGGTGGAGCTCGAACTCCGCCTCGAGTCGGTCATGGAAGGGGTGCTTGTCACAGGCACCGCCCGTGCACTGGCGAAGGGGGAGTGCGTAAGGTGTCTGGAGCCGGTCGGCCTTGAGGTCGACACGGACTTCCAGGAGATGTTCTCGTACCCTGACGCCGACGACCGGGGCCGTGTGAAAGCGGAACCGGGCGACGACGCCGAGGACGACGAGGACAGGCTCTTTCTCGAGGACGGCTTGTTCGACCTCGAACCCGTGCTGCGCGATGCGGTGGTGCTCGCACTGCCGATGCAGCCGGTGTGCCAGGAAGACTGCGAGGGTCTGTGCTCCGAGTGCGGAGTGCGGCTCTCGGACGAACCGGGACACCATCACGACGCCGTCGACATCCGTTGGGCGGCTTTGCAGGGACTCGCTGAATCCATCCAGGACGGCGAGAAGGACGAGATGAGCGGCGCCGAAGCGGAAGCGGGCGTCGACGAGAAGCAGGAGAAGTAGCCGTGGCTGTTCCGAAGCGGAAGATGTCGCGCAGCAACACGCGCCACCGCCGGTCGCAGTGGAAGGCTGCGGTCCCCACCCTGGTTTCGTGTGAGCGGTGCCAGGAGCCCAAGCTGCAGCACATCGCGTGCCCCGCTTGCGGCACCTACAACAAGCGCCAGGTCCTCGAGGTCTGAGCGGCTGGTGAGAGGCACAGTGGCTAGCCATAAACCGGCGGATGACGCCAAGAAAAAGGCCGACACCACAGCCTCGTCCCACACGCTTCTGGAAGGGCGGCTCGGGTACAAGCTCGAGTCCGCCCTTCTGGTGCGTGCCCTGACGCACCGCTCGTACGCGTACGAGAACGGCGGACTGCCCACGAACGAGCGTCTGGAGTTCCTCGGGGACTCCGTGCTCGGTCTCGTGGTCACCGACACGCTCTACCGCACCCACCCCGACCTGCCCGAGGGCCAACTGGCCAAGCTGCGGGCCGCGGTGGTCAATTCGCGTGCACTGGCGGAGGTCAGCCGCGGGCTCGACCTGGGCTCCTTCATCCGGCTCGGCCGGGGCGAGGAAGGCACGGGCGGCCGGGACAAGGCGTCGATTCTCGCCGACACCCTCGAAGCGGTGATCGGCGCGGTCTACCTGGACCAGGGGTTGGACGCGGCCGGTGAACTCGTGCACCGGTTGTTCGACCCGCTGATCGAGAAGTCCTCGAACCTGGGAGCCGGCCTGGACTGGAAGACCAGTCTTCAGGAGCTGACGGCGACCGAGGGGCTCGGCGTCCCCGAGTACCTGGTCTCCGAGACCGGCCCCGACCACGAGAAGACCTTCACTGCTGCCGCCCGCGTCGGAGGCGTCTCGTACGGCACCGGCACCGGCCGCAGCAAGAAGGAAGCGGAGCAGCAGGCCGCCGAGTCCGCGTGGCGCGCGATTCGCGCCGCCGCGGACGAGCGGGCCGAGGCGGAGGCGGCGGCTTCGGCCGCCGCCACCTCCTCCGATCCGGCGTGACGCTGCGCTTCCTCGACCCGTTCCCATCGGCCCCGTGCCGGTGGGGACGGGTTTTTCCATGGCCCTGCCCCTGGGCGTCGTGAGGTGTCCGTGGGCCGGTGGGGGCTGGTCGCGCAGTTCCCCGCGCCCCTGGCGGAGCGCTGCACGCCCCCTGTATCGACTACAACCGGAGGATCGTCGTGCCTGAACTGCCCGAGGTCGAAGTCGTTCGGCGGGGGCTCGCGCGGTGGGTGGCGCATCGGACCGTCGCCGACGTGGAGGTCATGCACCCCCGCTCCGTACGCCGCCACATCGCAGGCGGCGACGACTTCGCGCTCCGCCTCAAGGGGCAGACGATCGGGGAGCCGAGCCGGCGCGGCAAGTACCTCTGGCTGCCGCTGGAGACCGCGCACATGTCCGTCCTCGCGCACCTCGGCATGAGCGGCCAGCTCCTGGTCCAGCCGCACACCGCGCCGGACGAGAAGCACCTGCGCGTCCGCGTCCGGTTCGCCGACGACCTCGGCACCGAACTCCGCTTCGTCGACCAGCGCACCTTCGGCGGCCTCTCGCTGCACGACACCGCGGAGAACAGCGCGGACGGCCTGCCCGACGTCATCGCGCACATCGCCCGCGACCCGCTCGACCCGCTCTTCGACGACGCCGCCTTCCACACGGCGCTGCGTGCCAAGCGCACCACCATCAAGCGCGCCCTGCTCGACCAGACGCTCATCAGCGGCGTCGGCAACATCTACGCCGACGAGGCGCTCTGGCGCGCGAAGCTGCACTACGAGCGCCCCACCGCCGGGCTCACGCGCCCGCGCACGGCCGAACTCCTCACCCACGTACGGGACGTCATGACCGCGGCGCTCGCCGTCGGCGGCACCAGCTTCGACTCCCTCTACGTGAACGTGAACGGGGAGTCCGGCTACTTCGACCGCTCCCTCGACGCGTACGGGCGTGAGGGCCTGCCCTGCAAGCGGTGCGGGACGCCGATGTGCCGGCGCCCCTGGATGAACCGCTCCAGCTACTTCTGCCCGCGCTGTCAGCGCGCCCCGCGCGCCGTGTCGTAACGCTCGCGCGCCGCCAGGACGTCGTCCATTCGCCCCTCCACGAAGCGGATGAGGGCCAGCAGGCGCTCGGCCACGTCACGGCCCAGCGGCGTCAGCTCGTAGTCGACGCGGGGCGGATTGGTCGGCTGGGCCTCACGGTGCACAAGGCCGTCCCGCTCCAGCGCCTGGAGCGTCTGGGACAGCATCTTCTCGCTGACCCCGTCCACGCGGCGGCGCAGCTCGTTGAAGCGCAGCGAGCCCTCGTACAGCGCCCCGAGCGTGAGCCCGCCCCAGCGGCCGGTGACGTGCTCCAAGGTGCCGCGTGACGGGCACGCCTTGGAGAACACGTCGAACGCGAGGTCGGTGGAGTCCATACGCCGAGGGTACTGCGGCACAGCGCGGTGTGAAGGGTAGCGCTGTGTGTGAGTGAGCGCTGTACGACGGTAACCGTGTGGGAACGCCTGTACGGACCTTGGCTCGGTCAGAAGCCGAAGTCCTGCGTCCACCACGGGCCGCCCGACCCGAAGTGCACCCCCACGCCCAGGGTCTTGTAGTCGCAGTTGAGGATGTTCGCCTTGTGGCCGGGGCTGTTCATCCAGGCCTTCATCACCGACGCCGCGTCGGCCTGGCCGCGGGCGATGTTCTCGCCGCCGAGCCCGTTGACCCCGGCCTTCTTGGCGCGGTCCCAGGGCGTCGCCCCGTCCGGGTCCGTGTGGTCGAAGAAGCCGCGCGCGGCCATGTCCGCGCTGAAGGCGGTCGCCAGTGCGGCCAGACTGCTGTCGGCGGTGACCGGGGAGCAGCCCACCTTGGAGCGCTCCTGGTTGACGAGGGCGAGGACCTGAGCCGCCGCCGCGTCGGCCGCCGGGGTGGCGGGCGCGGCCGAGGTGGGCTCCTGCGTCTTCTGCGGGGCCGGGGCCGGAGCCTCGGTCGAGGGGGCCGCGCTCTTCGATGCTGTCGGGGCGCCGTCGCCGGGGGACGTCCTGGCGGGCGCGGGCTTCTGCGACGGCTTCGCGGACGGCTTGGCCGGGGCGGCCTTCGAACGAGAGGCCGAGGGGGCGGAGCGGTCGGGGGCGCGGCTCGCGGCCGACGACGGGGAGCGGCCGTCGTCGACGGCGCCGTCCGTGCCGCCCTGCGCCTCCACCGAGGGGGAGACGGCGGCCTGCACCTTGTCCCCGTCGTGGTCGCCGCCGAGCTTGTAGCTGTCGGATCCCGGTATCAGCCCGGAGGCCACCGCGACCGCGCCCACCGCGACGGCGGCCGAGGCGCCGAGCAGACCGGTGCGCACGGGGACACCGCTGCGCTTGGCGCGCCGGTGGGACCGTGAGCGCGGCACCCGGTCCGAACCACCGGCCGAGGATATGAGGCCCTCCCGCTGCTCCGGGAAGACCGTGGTCGAAGGGGCGTCCTGGAAGTACTGGGCGTACGGACCGTACGGGTCGAAGGGGGCCGGCTCCTCCGGGGGCTCGTACGGGGCGTGCGCGGCCGTCTCGGAGGCAGATGGCACGGACGCAGACGTTTCGAACGCGGACGTTTCGGACGGGGCCCGCTCGTACGGGGCCTGCTCGTACGGTGTCGGGTCGTACGGAGCACGTTCGTACGGGGCACGTTCGTACGGGGCACGCTCGTGCGTGGCCGTCTCGTACGGGGCCGGCTCGTCCGGGAAGTAGAGGGAGTGCGCCGCGCGCGACGGGAACGTCGCGGTGGGGGCAGAGGGGGCGTAGATCTCCGTACTGTCCGCTGCGCGGCCCGTGGTGGCGCGGCCGGCGGCGGAGCGTCGGTGGCGTCCCATGTGATGGCCTTCCTCGTCCTCGCGGTCGTCAGGACGACGGTCAACGCGCCACCCCGGCCGCCGATGTGACGGTCCGGTGGCCGATGTGACGCACCGATCGTCAACGTGACGCACCGGTCGTCCATGTGACTCACCCGTACGGGTGAGGCTCGTCGGTCGGCGACGGTACCCCACGACGTACGGGGCCGAAGTGCTCTCTGTTCAATTGGCCGGTTAGCGTGCAGCCATGAACGAAGACGTACGGCTCACCGCCTGGGTGCGAGGACGCGTCCAACGTGTGGGTTTCCGCTGGTTCACCCGGGCGCGGGCCCTGGAGATCGGCGGCCTGTGTGGTTTTGCTCTCAATCTGGAGGACGGCCGCGTACAGGTCGTCGCCGAAGGGAGGCGCGAGGCATGTCAACAACTCCTGGACTGGCTCCACGGCGGCGACACACCCGGGCGCGTCGACGGTGTCACTGAGATCTGGGACACGCCCCGCGGCGGCTACGACGGATTTGCCATCCGCTGAGACATTGCCGCAGGCGAACCGTGGTGCCGCCGGGAAAGAGGTGCCACAGGCAGTTGCTCCGGGCAGAAATGCCCTGGTGGTTGCCAAGACAGGGGACTCGTGGCAGGCTCCCCGGGTACGGATGATCACACGCCCCGAGGGCCCCGAGGAACAGGCCGCGCCGGACCACGCGCGGTGCGATGCCGCCGGGTTGCCCGCCAATACGGGGCGTGATCGTGTTGACCGTCAAACTTTTTGGTGAGACTCTGGAATCCCCGCGCACCTTAGCTGTTTGGCATGTGAGAACGGCCAGCAAGACACAACAAGTGCCAAGCACCGCGGGTGCGATTCCCTCACGACCCACCACCGCTTCGGTCGGTCACTCAGTGTGGAGGACCATCCATCATGGCAAAGGCGCTTCTCGGTTACGTCGGCGGCAGCGACCCGCGACTCCTCGCCGAGATGCGACGGCTTCAGCAGCGCGTCCAGGATCTCGAAACCGAGCTCGGCCGGATCCAGGCCGAGAACGACGCGCTCGCGGCTGCCGCGTCTCGCGACTCTCTCATGGAGAGCATCGACGTACCCCAGGCGGAGCCGGCGCTCACCTGATCACGCCCAGAGTCGTGCGTGAGCAGGCTGCTCGTACAGCCGCTTGACAGAGATATGCAAGGGACGCTTCGGCGTCCCTTCTTTCTTTTCCGGGCTGATCACTTCTGCTCTGGTCGCTCGATCCGGCCGCCCCCGCGCCCCGAAGCTGATTCGTCACGTCTGATGTGCCCTGCACCTTCACGGGCGAAACCGTGGGTTCATGGAGTGAGACAAGGGTGCCGGGTAGAGTCCGACGGCGTGCATCTCAAGGCCCTCACCCTGCGCGGGTTCAAATCGTTCGCCTCGGCCACCACCCTGCGGTTCGAGCCGGGCATCACCTGCGTCGTGGGCCCCAACGGTTCCGGCAAGTCCAATGTCGTGGACGCCCTGAGCTGGGTCATGGGGGAGCAGGGCGCCAAGTCGCTGCGCGGCGGCAAGATGGAGGACGTCATCTTCGCCGGCACCACCGGGCGCCCGCCGCTCGGCCGCGCCGAGGTCTCCCTCACCATCGACAACTCCGACGGCGCGCTGCCCATCGAGTACGCCGAGGTCACCATCACGCGGATCATGTTCCGCAACGGCGGCAGCGAGTATCAGATCAACGGGGACACCTGCCGCCTCCTCGACATCCAGGACCTCCTCTCCGACTCCGGCATCGGCCGCGAGATGCACGTCATCGTCGGCCAGGGCCAGCTCGACGGCGTCCTGCACGCCGACCCCATGGGGCGCCGCGCCTTCATCGAGGAGGCGGCGGGCGTCCTCAAGCACCGCAAGCGCAAGGAGAAGGCGCTGCGCAAGCTGGACGCGATGCAGGCCAACCTCGCGCGCGTGCAGGACCTCACCGACGAGCTGCGGCGCCAGTTGAAGCCGCTGGGGCGGCAGGCCGCCGTGGCGCGCCGGGCCGCCGTCATCCAGGCCGACCTGCGCGACGCGCGCCTGCGGCTGCTCGCCGACGACCTCGTACGGATGCGGGAGGCGCTCAGCGCCGAGGTCGCCGACGAGGCCGAGCTGAAGCGGCGCAAGGAGGCGGCCGAGGAGGAGCTGAAGAAGGCGGTGCTGCGCGAGGGACACCTGGAGGACCAGGTGCGCCGGCTGACGCCCCGGCTCCAGCGGGCGCAGCAGAGCTGGTACGAGTTGTCGCAGTTGGCCGAGCGGGTGCGCGGCACGATCTCGCTGGCCGACGCGCGGGTGCGCAGCGCGGCCTCCGCGCCGGCCGAGGAGCGGCGCGGCCGTGACCCGGAGGATCTGGAGCGCGAGGCCGCCCGGGTGCGCGAGCAGGAGGCCGAACTGTCGGCGGCGCTGGAGGCGGCACAGGTCGCGCTCGACGAGACCGTCGCCCACCGCGCCGACCTGGAACGGGAGCTGGCCGTCGAGGAGCGGCGCCTGAAGGACGTCGCCCGCGCCATCGCCGACCGGCGCGAGGGCCTCGCCCGCCTCCAGGGCCAGGCCAACGCCGCCCGGTCGCGGGCCGCCGCCGCGCAGGCCGAGATCGACCGGCTCGCCGCGGCGCGGGACGGGGCACAGCAGCGGGCAGAGGCCGCTCAGCAGGAGTACGAGCAGCTCAAGGCCGAGGTCGACGGGCTCGATGCCGGGGACGAGGAACTCGCGGCCCAGCTCGAAGAGGCCAAGGTGGCGCTCTCCGAAGCGGAGTCCGCGCTGACGGCCGCGCGGGAGGCGGCCACGTCGGCGGAGCGCAAGCGGGCCGCTGTCGCCGCGCGCCACGAGGCCCTCGCGCTCGGTCTGCGCCGCAAGGACGGCTCCGGCGCGCTGCTCGGGGCCCGGGAACAGCTCACGGGCGTGCTCGGCCCCGCCGCCGAGCTGCTGACGGTGACACCCGGGTACGAGATCGCCGTCGCGGCGGCGTTCGGCGCGGCCGCCGACGCCATCGCGGTAACCACCCCCGCCTCCGCCGCAGAAGCGATCCGCCTGCTCCGCAAGCAGGACGGAGGCCGGGCGGCGCTGCTCCTTGCGGGGGGCCCGGGGGTGCGGGGGGCGGCGTCCGAGGCGCGGGGGGCATCCGAGGTGCGGGGGGCGGCTGACGTACGGGGGGCGGCCGACTTGTGGGAGGCGCCCGGTCCGCAGGGGCAGCCCGAGTCGCGGAGGACGCCCGACCCGCAGGAGACCCCCGACCCCCGCGCAACCCCCACCCCCCACAACACGCCCGCCCAAACCCCACCCCCCGCCGCCGACCTAGTCCGTGGCCCCGTCGAGCTCATGGGTGCCGTGCGGCACCTGTTGCGGGGCATCGTCGTCGTAGGGACGTTGGAGGATGCCGAGGATCTGGTGTACGCGCGGCCCGAGCTGGTCGCCGTGACCGCCGAAGGCGATCTGCTCGGGGCGCACTACGCGCAGGGCGGCTCCGCCGGGGCGCCGAGCCTTCTTGAGGTGCAGGCGTCCGTGGACGAGGCCGCCGCCGAGCTGGAGGAGCTGGCCGCGCGGTGCGAGGAGCTGGCCGAGGCGCAGCACGCGGCGACCGAGCGGCGCGGTGAGTGCGCCGCGCGCGTGGAGGAGCTGGGGCAGCGGCAGCGCGCCATAGAGCGGGAACGTTCCGGCCGGGCGCAGCAGCTCGGGCGGCTCGCCGGGCAGGCCCGGGGCGCCGCGGGGGAGGCCGAGCGCAGCGCGGCCGCGGCGGCCCGGGCGCAGGAGGCACTTGAGCAGGCCGCGATGGATGCCGAGGAGCTGGCCGAGCGGCTTGCCGTGGCCGAGGAGCAGCCCGCCGACGAGGAACCGGACACCTCCGTCCGCGACCGGCTCTCCGCCGACGGCGCCAACGCCCGCCAGACCGAGATGGAGGCCCGCCTCCAGGTCCGTACGCACGAGGAGCGGGTCAAGGGGCTCGCCGGGCGGGCCGACTCGCTCGACCGGGCCGCCCGCGCGGAACGCGAGGCACGCGCGCGTGCCGAGCAGCGGCGGGCCCGGATGCGGTACGAGGCCGCAGTCGCCGAGGCCGTGGCGTCCGGGGCCCGGCAGTTGCTCGCGCACGTCGAGGTGTCCCTCGCCCGCGCCGACGAGGAGCGCACCCTTGCCGAGCGCGCCAAGGCGGAGCGGGAGCGGGAGCTCGTCGCGGAGCGGGCCCGTGGCCGCGATCTCAAGGCGGAGCTCGACAAACTCACTGATTCAGTTCACCGGGGCGAGGTACTAGGAGCGGAGAAGCGGCTGCGCATCGAGCAGCTCGAGACCAAGGCGCTGGAGGAGTTGGGTGTCGAACCGGCCGGGCTCGTCGCGGACTACGGTCCGGACCGGCTCGTGCCGCCCTCGCTCCCCGCCGAGGGCGAGGAACTGCCGGAGGACCCGGAGCACCCGCGCAACAAGCCGCGGCCCTTCGTCCGTTCGGAGCAGGAGAAGCGGCTCAAGTCCGCGGAGCGCGCCTACCAGCAGCTCGGGAAGGTCAATCCGCTGGCCCTGGAGGAGTTCGCGGCGCTGGAGGAGCGTCACCAGTTCCTCAGCGAGCAGCTTGAGGACCTGAAGAAGACCAGGGCCGACCTCCTTCAGGTGGTGAAGGAGGTCGACGAACGCGTCGAGCAGGTCTTCACGGAGGCCTACCGCGACACCGCGCGTGAGTTCGAGGGCGTCTTCAGCCGCTTGTTCCCGGGCGGTGAGGGCCGGCTGATCCTGACCGACCCCGACAACATGCTCACCACGGGCGTGGACGTCGAGGCCCGCCCGCCGGGCAAGAAGGTCAAGCGGCTGAGCCTGCTCTCGGGCGGCGAGCGGTCACTGACCGCCGTGGCCCTGCTGGTCTCCATCTTCAAGGCGCGGCCCAGCCCGTTCTACGTGATGGACGAGGTCGAGGCGGCGCTCGACGACACCAATCTGCAGCGCCTGATCCGCATCATGCAGGAGTTGCAGGAGGCGTCCCAGCTCATCGTGATCACGCACCAGAAGCGCACGATGGAGGTGGCCGACGCGCTGTACGGGGTCTCCATGCAGGGCGACGGGGTGTCGAAGGTGATCAGCCAGCGGCTGCGGTAATGCCCGCCGCCAGCGACCCTCCTCGGGCAGTCTTCAAGTATTGAACCCAACTGCCACTTCCATGCCTAATAACTCACACCAGTCTCACTATTGACTTCGAAACTTGAAGGCATAGTCTCTGCAACGTTGCTTTTACCTTCAGGTGGTGAGCCGCGTGCAGTTGTGCGCCACTGGAAGGGCTCGCCCCCACCCCCGGCAGCGACGCCGGTGGCCCGAGGAGTACACGTGACCAGCACTGAGGCACCTTCGTCAGGAGCCAGAAACGCCCAGCCCGATCACCTCGGGCACGTCATCTTCATCACGGCCGCGGCCGCGATGGGTGGCTTCCTGTTCGGCTACGACAGCTCCGTGATCAACGGCGCGACCGTCGCCATCCAGCACAAGTTCGACGTGAGCGCCGACACCCTGGGCTGGATCATCGCGTCCGCGCTGCTCGGCTGTGCCGTCGGTGCCGCCATCGCCGGACGCATCGCCGACCGCATCGGCCGCATCCGCGTCATGCAGATCGCCGCCTTCCTCTTCGCGATCAGCGCCATCGGCTCCTCGCTGCCCTTCGCGGCCTGGGACCTCACGATGTGGCGGGTCATCGGCGGCCTCGGCATCGGCATGGCGTCGGTGATCGGCCCGGCCTACATCGCCGAGGTGGCCCCGCCCGCGTACCGCGGCCGGCTCGCCTCGTTCCAGCAGGCCGCCATCGTCATCGGCATCGCCGTCTCCCAGCTCGTCAACTGGGGCATCCTCAACATGGCCGACGGCAACCAGCGCGGCAAGCTGGCCGGCCTGGAGGCCTGGCAGTGGATGCTCGGTGTCATGGTCATCCCGGCGCTCCTCTACGGGCTGCTCTCCTTCGCGATTCCCGAGTCGCCGCGCTTCCTGATCTCCGTCGGCCGCAGGGACCAGGCCAAGAAGGTGCTCGCCGAGGTCGAGGGCACCGGCATCGACGCCGACGCCCGTGTCGCGGAGATCGAGCACGGCATCCGCAGCGAGCACAAGTCGTCCTTCAAGGACCTGCTCGGCGGCAAGTTCGGCTTCCTGCCGATCGTCTGGATCGGCATCTTCCTGTCGATCTTCCAGCAGCTCGTCGGCATCAACGTGATCTTCTACTACTCGAACCAGCTCTGGCAGTCCATCGGCAAGGACCCCTCCAGCTCGTTCCTGTACTCCTTCGAGACGTCGATCGTGAACATCATCGGCACGGTGATCGCGATGATCTTCGTCGACCGGATCGGCCGCAAGCCGCTCGCGATCATCGGCTCCGCCGGTATGGCCGCCTCCCTGTTCACCGCGGCCTGGGCCTTCTCCTACCGCACCGGCACCGGCGACAACGTCTCGCTGCCGAACGCGCAGGGCCTCACCGCGATCATCGCCGCCAACGCCTTCGTCCTCTTCTTCGCCCTGTCCTGGGGCGTGGTGGTCTGGGTGCTGCTCGGCGAGATCTTCCCCAACCGGATCCGCGCCGCGGCGCTCGGTGTGGCGGCCTCCGCCCAGTGGCTGGCCAACTTCGCCATCACCAAGACCTTCCCGAGCATGTCGGAGTGGAGCCTGAGCGGCTCGTACATCATCTACGGCGCCTTCGCCGCGGTCTCCATCCCGTTCGTCATGAAGTTCGTGAAGGAGACCAAGGGCAAGTCCCTGGAGGAGATGGGCTGACCCGCCAGCTCCTCGTCAGGCCCGTCCTCGGAAGGGCCTCGGACCCGGGGAGGTGGGTTCAGTCCCCGCTGCCACCTCCCCGTTCACGTCACTGCCCCGGTTCACCGGCCCGCTTCCCGGGCCTTGAGCCGGGGCAGTACGTCTTCGCAGAACAGACGCAGACCGCGCCACCCCTCGTCGAGCGGCATGCCGCCCGCCAGCGGGTGCAGTACATAGGTGTCGAGGCCCTGGGCCAGGCACTCCTCCGGCGTCACGATCCGGTAGACGCCCTCCGCGCGCAGCTCCTCGACCGTCGTCGCCGCCGACTTCACCGCCGACCGGATGTCCGTGGACTGCCAGGACGCGTACGTGCGCGCCTCGTGCAGGAAATGCCCGCCGTGCTCGGCCCAGGTCCGGTCCGGGTCCTCCGACAGATGCAGCAGCGCCGTGTTCTCGGCGGGCATCATGGTCCAGCCCTCGGTGCCGTACTCGGCGAGCCGCTCCTTGTAGTACGTGTCGAGGTCCGGGAGATGCGCGCTGGGGAAGAACGGCAGGCCGAGCCGGGCCGCGCGGCGCGCCGCCGCCCGCGAGGAGCCGCCGACGAGCAGGAGGGGATGCGGCTGGGTGTACGGCCGCGGGGTGACGCGGACCTGCCGCCCGCGGAACGTGAACGGCTCGCCGGTCCACGCCCTGAGCAGCGTCTCCAGCAGCTCGTCCTGGAGCGCCCCGCGCCGCTTCCACTCCACGTCGAACTGCGCGTACTCCTGCGGCCGGTACCCGATCCCCGCCACCGTCACGAGCCGCCCGCCGCTCAGCAGGTCCAGTACGGCGATGTCCTCGGCGAGCCGCAGCGGGTCGTGCAGCGGGCCGATGACCGCCGAGACGGTGACGGCGATGCGGCGGGTGGCGCCGAGGACCGCGCCCGCGAAGGTGAACGGTGAGGGCAGCCAGTTGTCGGCGGCGCCGTGGTGCTCCTCGGTCTGCACGGTGTCGACGCCCTGGCCGTCGGCGTACGCGGCCATCTCGACCGCCGCCTGGTAGCGGGCGCTCAGCGACTCGGGGGTGGCGTCGGGCTCGACCAGGTTGAACCGTACGACGGAGACGGGCATGGAAAATCCCCCTTCACACACGGGTGCGGGTGAAGGGGGACGGTAGCTGACGGAGCGTCAGACAGCCAGGGGGGCGGGCTCCTCGGCCTCCGCCGGTGCCGTGGTCCTGTCCACGGGCTTCGGCAGCACCAGGTACAGCAGGCCCGAGACGACGATCGTGACGATCCAGCCGAGCCCGTACTCGCCGATGAAGTTGTTCGTGGCGAGCGGCCCGGTGAACCAGTCCGACGTGGTGAACAGCAGCCCCGCGACCAGGCCGATCGCCCAGGCGATCACGGCGGCGGGGGAGAAGCCGCCCTTGTACCAGTAGGCGCTGGTGCGCGTGGTGTCGACGAGGGCGGCGGGGTCGTAGTGCTTGCGCGAGAACATGTCCGCGCCGAAGACGCCGACCCATGCGGAGAAGGCGACCGCGAGCAGCGACAGGAACGCGATGAACGAGCCCATGAAGCTGGTGGCGACGAGCATCAGGATGCCGCCGAAGACCAGCGAGATCAGCGCGTTCACCGAGACGGCCCAGTGGCGCGGGACCTTGAAGCCGAGGGTCTGGGCGGTGAAGCCGGCCGAGTACATCGACATGGCGTTGATCAGCAGCATGCCGACGAGCGCGATCAGCAGGTACGGCACCGCGATCCACATCGGCAGGATCTCGCCGAGGAAGGAGACCGGGTCGGCCGCCGAGGCGAGGTCGGGGGTGGAGACCGCCATGACCGCGCCCATCAGGACCATCGGCAGGACGACGATGCCGGCGCCCCCGATCGAGTGGCCGACGATCGCCTTGGAGGAGGCGGTGCGCGGCAGGTAGCGCGTGAAGTCGGGGGAGGCCGGGATCCAGCTCACGCCACCGGCGGCGATCAGGCCGATGCCCGCCACCATCAGGGACGTCTTGCCCGCGGGCTGGTCGAACACCTTCGACCAGTCGGTGTCGACGATCAGGTAGACCAGGACCAGCGCTGTGAACAGGCCGAACAGATAGGTCGCGTACTTGTTGCACTTCTGCACGGCGTTGATGCCGAGGCCGGAGATCGCGAACGTGGCGACCACGAAGCACAGCAGGGTGACGATGACCAGGAAGTTGTTCTGTTTGATGTCGAACAGGATGTCGAGGACGGTGAGCACGGCGTACGCGCCCGTCACCGCGTTGATCGTCTCCCAGCCCCAGCGGGCGACCCAGATGAGTGAACCGGGGAGCAGATTGCCGCGCTGTCCGAAGACCGCGCGCGACAGCGCCATGCCGGGGGCGCCGCCCCGCTTGCCCGAGATGCCGATCAGGCCGACGAGCCCGTACGACACGATCGGCGCCGCGATCGCGACGACGATGGCCTGCCAGAAGTTGAGCTTGTACGCCACGACGAGGCTCGCGCCCATCGTGAGCAGCAGCACGCTGATGTTGGCCGCGACCCACGTCGGGAACAGCTCGCGGGTCTTGGCGGTGCGCTCGGCATCGGGGACGGGCTCGATGCCGCGCGTCTCCAGGGCGCCTTCGGATTCGGCGGTCTTGCTCATGCGGTGGGGTTCCGTGCCTCTGTGGGGTGGGGCGGAGGGAGAGCTCGCGAGGGGTGCGCGGGGTGCGTGTCCGCGAGACGTTCGCGAGGGAAAGCTCGCGAGGACTCTACGCGCGTTGATGCACCCTCTTCCATCGTAGTTTAGTCCGAGTAATACCTTGCGGAGACCTTTGTCCCTTGGAGGATGCGACGAGAGCGGTCCCGCCGGGGCCCCATGGCTGATACTGGACGGGTTATGGAAATCGTCATCCTTGCTGTAGTCATCGCCGTGGTCGTGATCGGCGCGCTCGGCGGGCTCGTGGTCGGCAGCCGCAAGAAGAAGCAGTTGCCGCCACCGCCGCCCTCGGCGCCCGACATCACCACCGCCCCGCCCACCGAGCCGCACGTCGGCGACGAGGCCGAGACGCCGCGCGACGAAGCGCGGCGCACGATCGAGGAGGTCGACCTCCCGGTCGCCGAACCGGTCACCGAGGAGGTCGTCGAGGAGCCGGCCGCTCCGGCGGTCGAGGTGCCGGAGCCCACCGCGGGCCGCCTGGTCCGCCTGCGCACCCGGCTCTCCCGCTCGCAGAACGCGCTCGGCAAGGGACTCCTCACCCTGCTCTCCCGCGAGCACCTCGACGAGGACACCTGGGAGGAGATCGAGGACACGCTGCTCACCGCCGACGTCGGCGTCCAGCCCACCCAGGAGCTGGTCGACCGGTTGCGCGAGCGCGTCAAGGTGCTCGGCACCCGCACCCCCGAGGAGCTGCGGGCGCTGCTGCGCGAGGAACTCCTGACGCTGCTCGTCCCGGAGTTCGACCGCACGGTCAAGACCGACTCGAACCTGGACACCCCGGGCATCGTCATGGTCGTGGGCGTCAACGGCACGGGCAAGACGACCACCACCGGCAAGCTCGCGCGCGTGCTCGTCGCCGACGGCAAGAACGTGATGCTCGGCGCCGCCGACACGTTCCGCGCCGCCGCCGCCGACCAGCTGCAGACCTGGGGCGAGCGGGTCGGCGCGAAGACGGTGCGCGGGCCCGAGGGCGGCGACCCGGCCTCCATCGCGTTCGACGCCGTCAAGGAGGGCATCGCCGAGGGCGCGGACGTCGTCCTCATCGACACCGCCGGCCGTCTGCACACCAAGACCGGCCTCATGGACGAGCTCGGCAAGGTCAAGCGCGTCGTGGAGAAGCACGCGCCGCTCGACGAGGTGCTGCTCGTCCTCGACGCCACGACCGGGCAGAACGGGCTCGTGCAGGCGCGCGTGTTCGCCGAGGTCGTCGACATCACGGGCATCGTGCTGACGAAGCTGGACGGTACGGCCAAGGGCGGCATCGTCGTCGCGGTCCAGCGGGAGCTGGGCGTGCCGGTCAAGCTGATCGGTCTCGGCGAGGGCCCCGACGACCTGGCGCCGTTCGAGCCCGAGGCGTTCGTGGACGCGCTGATCGGGGAGTAGCCCGGACGGCGCCGAAGGCGAAGGGGGTGGGAAGGTGCGGGCCGAACCCGCACCTTCCCACCCCCTTCGTCATGCGCCGGGCGTGCCGTTCGTCATGATCAGCGGGGCGTGCTGCCTCATGCCCAGGCCGAGCGATGAGCCACGTACGCCAGTGTCCCCAGGAGCAGCCGTGCCTGCGGCGGCTGCGTCGACGTGTCCAGGGAAGGCGCGCGTAGCCAGGTCGCCGGGCCGAGGCCCGCGCGGTCGGAGGGCGGGGCCGTGATGTACGCGCCGGGGCCGAGCGCGTGCAGGTCGAGCGCCGCGTCGTCCCAGCCCGTGCGGTACAGCAGCGTCGGCAACTGGGCGGCGGCGCCAGGCGCCACGAAGAAGTGCGCGCGGCCCTCGGGGGTGGCGATCACCGGGCCGAGCGGGAGGCCCATCCGCTCCAGGCGGATCAGGGCGCGACGCCCCGCGGGCTCGGGGACGTCGATGATGTCGAACGCGCGGCCGACCGGGAGCAGGACGGAGGCGCCGGGGAACCGGCCCCACGCTTCGGTCACCTGATCGAGGGTGGCGCCGGCCGGGACCACCGCGGCCGGGTCGAGCGGGTGCGCGCCGGGCACCGGGCAGTCCGCCTTGCCGCAGGAGCAGTGGGGGCCCGCGGCCCGCGCGCCGGGCACCACGTCCCAGCCCCACAGTCCGGTGAACTCCGCCACCGCGGTGCAGGCCGATGCGCGGCCGGACGTGCGGCCGCGACGACGTGACCCGGAGCGCATCTCGCGAATGCCGCCGATCGTGAAGCCCATGCCCCCTCCAACGGGTACTGCGCGCTGGTGGTTACGCGCCGGAACCGGATCGTGACCCAGTGTGTACGAGCCGCCTGGTCGGGGCGGCGTTCAGTCGCATCCGGGGTGGTGCGCCCGTCGCCGCGCGCCCTCGCGCACTCCGTTTCGCCGACTTCCGGCTGTCCTATTTCAAGTGAATCGCGTGTGGCGGCGCTTGAGTTCATTCGAAGGGGTGGCGAATGGTGGCGTTTCTGTGTTCGCCCTCGCCGGAGGGGTGATCGTAGGATTACTTTCAGTACACGGATCCTCGGGGTACATGCACCCGTGGGTATGCCGCAGGCAAGTCGTCTTTCTGTTCGACGAGTGACAACTGGCGGACGGCGAGCAGTAGTTGGCGGCATTCTGATAGGGCTTGCGGGTAGGGCTCGCAGCAGAAGAGGCCGACAGGACGTGGCGTTGAGTTGAATGCCTTAGACGGTTCAAGGGATGGGGGCGTTCCAGTGGGCGGCAGCGGCGGAAGCGTGACGAACGCTGAGAAGCGCCCGAACGAACTGCTCGGCTCGTGGTTCGTGCGCAGCGGCTGGTCGAAGGGTGAGCTGGCGCGCCAAGTGAACCGCCGGGCGCGGCAGTTGGGCGCGAACCACATCTCCACCGACACTTCGCGTGTGCGGCGTTGGCTCGACGGGGAGAACCCGCGCGAGCCGATCCCACGCATCCTCAGCGAGTTGTTCTCGGAGCGGTTCGGCTGCGTGGTCGCCGTCGAGGACCTCGGACTGCGCGCCGCGCACCAGGCGCCCTCGGTCTCCGGCGTCGACCTGCCGTGGACCGGGCCGCAGACCGTCGCCCTCATCGGTGAGTTCTCGCGCAGCGACCTGATGCTGGCGCGCCGCGGCTTCCTCGGCAGCTCCCTCGCGCTCGCCGCGGGGCCCTCGCTCATCGAGCCCATGCAGCGCTGGCTCGTGCCGGGGCCGAGCGGCGCCACGGCCGGTGCCGACCCCGACGCCGCCGCGCAGCGCCGGGGGAACCGTCTCTCCAGGCCCGAGCTCGACCTGCTCGAGTCCACCACCGTCATGTTCCGCCAGTGGGACGCCCAGTGCGGCGGCGGTCTGCGCCGCAAAGCCGTCGTCGGACAACTGCACGAGGTGACCGACCTCCTCCAGGAACCGCAGCCCGAAGCCACCACCAAGCGCCTGTTCAAGGTGGCGGCCGAACTCGCCGAGCTGGCGGGCTGGATGAGTTACGACGTCGGCCTGCAGCCCACCGCGCAGAAGTACTTCGTGCTCGCCCTGCACGCCGCCAAGGAGGCGGGCGACAAGCCGCTCGGCTCCTACGTCCTGTCCAGCATGAGCCGCCAGATGATCCACCTGGGCCGCCCCGAGGACGCCCTGGAACTCATCCACCTCGCCCAGTACGGCAGTCGGGACTGCGCCAGTCCCCGCACCCAGTCCATGCTGTATGCGATGGAGGCCCGCGCCTACGCCAACATGGGCCAGCCCGGCAAGTGCAAGCGGGCCGTGCGCATGGCCGAGGACACCTTCGCCGACGCCGACGAGTGGGACGACCCGGACCCCGACTGGATCCGCTTCTTCTCCGAGGCAGAGCTCCACGGCGAGAACAGCCACTCCTTCCGCGATCTCGCCTATGTGGCCGGGCGCAGCCCCACCTACGCGTCGATGGCCGAACCGGTCATGCAGCAGGCCGTCGACCTCTTCGGCAAGGACTTCGAGCACCAGCGCTCGTACGCGCTCAACCTGATCGGCATGGCCACCGTGCACCTGCTCCAGAAGGAGCCCGAGCAGGCCACGGTCATGGCGGAGCAGGCGCTCGGGATCGCCAAGAAGGTCCGCTCCGAGCGCGTCAACACCCGTATCCGCAAGACCGTGGACACCGCCGTCCGTGACTTCGGGGACGTCGCCGAGGTCATCCAGCTCACCGAACAGCTCGCCGCCCATCTGCCCGAGACCGCGGAAGCCGCGGTCTGACACCCCACACACGCCGGCCGCGGCCGACCGTCCCCGTAACAGCCCGACTCGGCTCCCCCATGCCAGGTCACCGGAGACGGAAGACCGCGGCCGGTTCGCCGTGCCGCCGCTTCATGCAGGCGTAACACCCAGGACCTCTTCGTCACTGCGTCGAAACATCGAGGGGCCTCCGCCGAAACCGCGCTGGGCCAGAGTCTGGCGCATAACGGCCCACCCCTCATGCCCGACTCCAGGCTTCGCCCGCACGGAGCCCTACCGACGACGAGGAGACGCCGATGGCACCTGCCGCCATCACGCTCGCCGCAGAAGCTCCGAAACTCTCTGCCGCGAACACAGGCTTCATGCTGATCTGCTCCGCCCTGGTGATGCTGATGACACCGGGCCTCGCCTTCTTCTACGGGGGCATGGTCCGCGTCAAGAGCACCCTGAACATGCTGATGATGAGCTTCATCAGCCTCGGGATCGTCACGATCCTGTGGGTGCTGTACGGCTTCTCGGTCGCGTTCGGCACCGACAAGGGGTCGCTGCTCGGCTGGGACGGGGACTTCGTCGGCCTCAGCGGGGTCGGCCTGACCCAGCTCTGGGACGGCTACACCATCCCTGTCTACGTCTTCGCCGTCTTCCAACTGATGTTCGCCATCATCACGCCCGCCCTGATCAGCGGCGCCCTCGCGGACCGCGTGAAGTTCACGGCCTGGGCGCTGTTCATCACCTTGTGGGCCACGATCGTGTACTTCCCCGTCGCCCACTGGGTGTGGGGCACCGGCGGCTGGGCCTTCGACCTCGGTGTGATCGACTTCGCGGGCGGCACGGCCGTGCACATCAACGCAGGTGCCGCCGCCCTCGGCGTCATCCTCGTCATCGGCAAGCGCGTCGGCTTCAAGAAGGACCCGATGCGGCCCCACTCGCTGCCCTGGACGATGCTCGGCGCCGGTCTCCTGTGGTTCGGCTGGTTCGGGTTCAACGCCGGTTCGTGGCTCGGCAACGACGACGGCGTCGGCGCGCTGATGTTCGTCAACACGCAGGTCGCCACCGCCGCCGCCATGCTCGCCTGGCTGATCTACGAGAAGCTGCGCCACGGCGCGTTCACCTCCCTCGGCGCCGCCTCCGGCGCTGTCGCCGGGCTCGTCGCCATCACTCCTTCGGGTGGTGCGATCTCGCCGCTCGGCGCGATCGCCGTCGGCGCCATCGCCGGTGTGCTGTGCGCCATGGCCGTCGGCCTCAAGTACAAGTTCGGCTACGACGACTCGCTCGACGTCGTCGGCGTCCACCTGGTCGGCGGCATCGTCGGCTCCCTGCTCATCGGCTTCTTCGCCACGGGCGGCGGCCAGTCTGACGCCCAGGGTCTCTTCTACGGCGGCGGCCTCACCCAGTTCTGGAAGCAGTGCGCCGGTGTCGGCGGCGTCCTCGCCTACTCGCTGATCGTCTCCGCGCTCCTCGCCCTCCTCATCGACAAGACCCTCGGCATGCGGGTCTCCGAGGACGACGAGGTCGCCGGCATCGACCAGGTCGAGCACGCCGAGACCGCCTACGACTTCGCCGGTGCGGGCGGCGGCTCCATCGCCCGCACCGCCGTCCCGGCCACGCCCGCCGCGCAGACAATCCAGAACACGAAGAAGGTGGACGCATGAAGCTCATCACCGCGGTCGTCAAGCCGCACCGGCTCGACGAGATCAAGGAGGCCCTCCAGGCCTTCGGCGTCCAGGGCCTGACCGTCACGGAGGCCAGCGGCTACGGCCGCCAGCGCGGCCACACCGAGGTCTACCGCGGCGCCGAGTACACCGTCGACCTCGTCCCCAAGATCCGTATCGAGGTCCTGGTCGAGGACGACGACGCCGAGCAGCTCCTCGAAGTCGTCGTGAAGGCCGCGCGCACCGGCAAGATCGGCGACGGCAAGGTCTGGGCGGTCCCCGTCGAGACGGCGATCCGCGTCCGGACCGGCGAGCGCGGGCCGGACGCCCTGTAACCGACGCGATCAGCGATTCGACCAGCGATTCGACCAGCGATGCGTCGCTGAGCAGGACGGGAGCCGCCGCGTGGCGAATGGGAACGATGTACGGACCGAAGCAGCGGACGACCGGCCCAGCGGCTACGCGGCGGCCCGGCTGCGCCTCCTCCAGGACGGGGCGCGGTCCGGGCCGCCGCGCCGTACCGCCCTCGCCGAACTGACGGACGACTGGCTGACCCGCCTGTTCGGCCCGGGAATCCCGGACGGCGGCGTCTCGCTCGTCGCCGTCGGCGGCTACGGGCGCGGCGAACTCTCCCCGCGCAGCGACCTCGACCTGCTCCTCCTGCACGACGGGACCGCCGACCCCGGCGCGGTCGCCGCGCTCGCCGACCGCATCTGGTACCCAGTCTGGGACCTCGGCCTCGCGCTCGACCACTCCGTCCGCACCCCCGCCGAAGCGCGCAAGACCGCGGGCGACGACCTCAAGGTGCAGCTCGGGCTCCTCGACGCCCGCCACCTCGCCGGCGACCTCGGCCTCACCGCCGGACTGCGCACCGCCGTCCTCGCCGACTGGCGCAACCAGGCGCCCAAGCGCCTGCCCGAACTGCGCGAACTGTGCGAGGAGCGCGCGGCACGCCAGGGCGAGCTCCAGTACCTCCTCGAACCCGACCTGAAAGAAGCGCGCGGCGGTCTGCGCGACGACACCGCGCTGCGGGCCGTCGCCGCGTCCTGGCTGGCCGACGCGCCGCGCGAGGGACGCGCCGACGCGCGCCGCCGCCTGCTCGACGTGCGCGACGCCCTCCACCTGGCCACCGGCCGCGCCACCGACCGCCTCGCCCTCCAGGAACAGGACCAGGTCGCCGCCGAACTCGGCCTGCTCGACGCCGACGTCCTCCTGCGACAGGTGTACGAGGCCGCGCGCACGGTGTCGTACGCGAGCGACGTGACCTGGCGCGAGGTCGGCCGGGTCCTCAAGTCCCGCTCCGTACGGCCCCGGCTGCGGGCCATGCTGGGCGGCGGCAAGAGCGCGCCGGTGGAACGCTCGCCGCTCGCCGAGGGCGTCGTCGAGATGGACGGCGAGGTCGTCCTCGCCCGCGCGGCCCGGCCCGAACGGGACCCGGTGCTCCCGCTGCGCGCGGCCGCCGCCGCTGCCCAGGCCGGTCTCCCGCTGTCGCTGCACGCCGTCCGGCGGATGGCCGCGGGGACGCGGCCGCTGCCCGCTCCGTGGCCCGCCGAGGCCCGCGAGCAGTTGGTCACGCTTCTCGGCGCGGGCCGCACGACCGTCGAGGTGTGGGAGGCGCTGGAGGCCGAAGGGCTGATCACACGGCTGCTGCCCGACTGGGAACGGGTCCGCTGCCGCCCGCAGCGCAACGCCGTCCACACCTTCACCGTCGACCGGCACCTCGTCGAGACCGCCGTCCGCGCCTCCGAGCTGACCCGCCGCGTCGGCCGGCCCGACCTGCTGCTCGTCGCCGCGCTGCTGCACGACATCGGCAAGGGATGGCCCGGCGACCACTCCGTCGCCGGTGAGGTCATCGCGCGGGACGTCGCGGCGCGGATCGGCTTCGACCGGGCCGACGTCGCCGTCCTCGCCACCCTCGTCCGCCACCATCTGCTGCTCGTCGAGACCGCGACGCGACGCGACCTGGAGGACCCGGCGACCGTCCGGGCCGTCGCCGAGGCGGTCGGCTCGCAGGGCACGCTGGAGCTGCTGCACGCGCTGACGGAGGCCGACGCGCTGGCCACCGGCCCCGCCGCCTGGTCGTCGTGGCGCGGCTCCCTCGTGACCGACCTGGTCAAGCGGGTCTCCGCGGTGCTTGCCGGGGACGCCCCCGCCGACCCGGACACCTCCGACAGCGCCGAGCCCACCGCCGAGCAGGAACGGCTCGCGGTGGAGGCGTTCCGCACGGGCGGCCCGGTGCTTTCGCTGCGCACGCGGCCGGACGGGACGGACTCGGAGCCCACGCCGGAGTCGGACCGGCTGGACCGCCCGGACCGGTCCGGCCAGCCGGGTCAGTCGGGCGAGTCGGGTCAGGCGGTCGATCCGGTCGCGCCGGAGCCGCTGGGTGCGGAGCTGTTGATCGCGGTGCCGGACCAGCCGGGTGTACTGCCCGCCGTGTCGGGTGTCCTGGCCATGCACCGGCTGACGGTGCGCACGGCAGAGCTGCGCGCGCTCTCGCTCCCTGACGCATGGGGCCAGGACGAGCGGCGGGACGCTTCGGTGCTGCTCCTCAACTGGCGGGTCGCCGCCGAGTACGGCTCCCTCCCGCAGGCCACCCGGCTCCGCGCCGACCTCGTCCGCGCCCTCGACGGCTCGCTCGACATCGCGGCACGGCTCGCCGAACGGGACGCGGCCTACCCGCGACGGCGCGGCACGGTGGCGCCGCCGCCCCGGGTCACGGTCGCCTCGGCGGACTCCCGCCTCGCGACGGTCATCGAGGTACGCGCCCAGGACGCGCCGGGCCTGCTGCACCGCATCGGTCGCGCATTCGAGACATCCGGCGTACGGGTGCGCTCCGCGCATGTGTCGACGTTGGGCGCGAACGCGGTCGACGCGTTCTACGTCACCGGGCTCAAGGGCGCGCCCCTGCCGGCGCAGGAGGCGGCATCGGTGGCGAACGCGGTCGAGAAGGCGCTGCAGGTGGGAGCGGGGGGTGGTGGTTGAGCGGGATGCGTGTGCGCCCTGCCGCCGGGAGAGGCGGTGCGGGGAGCGGGCTCGCGACCCGGTGCGTGCGGATGCGGGGCCGCGGCGTCCCGGCTCAAGATCCACAGCACCCCCCCCCGCCAGTGCGGAGGCGGCTGGTTGCAGCCCGTCTCCGCCGTGGAGGGCGCGCGCGAACCCGTAGTCCTCGCTGAGGCGCGTGCCGTCCGCAGCGCCCCGCTCGGAAGCCCGCCGTGCCCCGGGCCGTGTCCGCGCGGGGCGCGGGACGGACCCGTACCGCGCCCGCGCCCACCCGCCTCCCCGACGGGGCGCTGACCCAATGCGTCGCGGCAGATACCCTGGAAGGCCACTTGTCCGTAGAGCCAACCGACCCGAGGATTCGCGACCGCCGTGTTCGACACTCTTTCCGATCGCCTCGCAGCGACTTTCAAGAATCTCCGCGGCAAGGGTCGCCTCAGCGAGGCGGACATCGACGCCACGGCGCGCGAGATCCGGATCGCGCTCCTTGAGGCCGACGTGGCGCTGCCCGTCGTCCGCGCCTTCATCAAGCAGGTCAAGGAGCGGGCCGCCGGCGCCGAGGTCTCCCAGGCGCTGAACCCCGCCCAGCAGGTCATCAAGATCGTCAACGAGGAGCTCATCGGCATCCTCGGCGGCGAGACCCGCCGCCTGCGCTTCGCCAAGACCAGCCCGACCGTGATCATGCTCGCGGGTCTCCAGGGTGCCGGTAAGACGACCCTCGCGGGCAAGCTCGGCCACTGGCTCAAGACCCAGGGCCACTCGCCGCTGCTCGTCGCCTGTGACCTCCAGCGCCCGAACGCCGTGAACCAGCTCAGCGTCGTCGCCGAGCGCGCGGGCGTCGGCATCTACGCCCCCGAGCCGGGCAACGGCGTGGGTGACCCGGTCAAGGTCGCCAAGGACTCCATCGAGTACGCGAAGTCCAAGGTCTACGACGTCGTGATCGTCGACACCGCGGGCCGCCTCGGTATCGACCAGGAGCTGATGCAGCAGGCCGCGGACATCCGCGACGCGGTCTCGCCGGACGAGGTCCTGTTCGTCGTCGACGCGATGATCGGTCAGGACGCGGTCAACACGGCCGAGGCCTTCCGTGACGGCGTCGGCTTCGACGGCGTCGTGCTCTCCAAGCTCGACGGTGACGCGCGCGGTGGTGCGGCCCTGTCGATCGCGCACGTCACCGGCCGCCAGATCATGTTCGCCTCCAACGGCGAGAAGCTGGACGACTTCGACGCGTTCCACCCGGACCGCATGGCGTCCCGCATCCTCGGCATGGGCGACATGCTGACGCTGATCGAGAAGGCCGAGCAGACCTTCTCGCAGCAAGAGGCCGAGAAGATGGCCTCGAAGCTGGCCTCCAAGAAGGGCCAGGACTTCACGCTCGACGACTTCCTGGCGCAGATGGAGCAGGTCAGGAAGATGGGCTCCATCTCCAAGCTGCTCGGCATGCTGCCGGGCATGGCGCAGATGAAGGAGCAGATCAACAACCTCGATGAGCGCGACGTCGACCGCACCGCCGCCATCATCAAGTCGATGACCCCGGCCGAGCGCGCGGACGCCTCGATCATCAACGGCTCGCGCCGCGCCCGTATCGCCAAGGGTTCCGGTGTCGAGGTCAGCGCGGTCAAGAACCTGGTCGAGCGGTTCTTCGAGGCCCGCAAGATGATGTCCCGCATGGCCCAGGGCGGCGGCATGCCGGGGATGCCCGGTCTGCCCGGCATGGGCGGCGGCGGTGCCCGGCAGAAGAAGCAGGCGAAGAAGGCCAAGGGCAAGCAGCGCTCCGGCAACCCGATGAAGCGCAAGCAGCAGGAGCAGGAGGAGGCCGCCCGGCGTGCCGCCGCCGCCGAGGCGGGAAGCGCGCTCGGCCTGCCCGGCGCCGGGCAGCAGGGCGGCAAGGACTTCGAACTGCCCGACGAGTTCAAGAAGTTCATGGGCTGACGCCATGGTCCGGTGACCTTTCCGTACGCGGAGGGGAGAGGGGCGCTCGCTGCTGCGGGCGCCCCTCACCCTTGTACGCACGGAGATCCCTTGTGCGGAGATCCCTTGTATGGAGATCCCTGCGCGGATCGGCAGGAGATGCGTACGGAGGTGTCAGGCGGCCCGCGTCGAGGCCGCCCGTATCTCCGTGCCGTTGGCCAGGCCCGCCGGATCGAGGCCCAGCGCCGCCGCCGCGGTGGCGCCCACGTCGGCCAGGCTCGTCGCGTCCGGCATCAGCTCGGCGCCTCGCGCCTCGGGTCGGTGGATGAGCACGGGGACGTACTCGCGCGTGTGGAAGGCGTGTCCGATCGTCGGGTCGTTGCCGTGGTCGCCGGTGACGATCAGCCGGTCGCCGACCTCGGTGAGCAGGGAGAGGAGCGCCGCGAGGCCCGCGTCGACCTGTTCCAGGATGCGTCCGTAGCACTCGGTGTCCTGCTGGTGGCCCGCGAGGTCGGACTCCTGCACATTCGCCACGACCAGCGCGTCCCCGTCGGCCCGCACCGCGTCGAGCGTGTGGGCGAGGACCTCGGCCGTGTCGACGGCGGGCCGCCGCACGGCCGCCTCGCAGGCCAGGATGTCCGCCGCCTTGCCGACGAGCGTCACGGGGATGCCGGCCCGCGCCGCCAGCTCCGGGAGCTGCCGGGCGTGGTCGAGGTCGGCGCCGAGGTGCTGCACCTGGAGCCCGCCGTTGCGGTAGAAACCGGTCGCCGGGGTGTCCAGGCCGACCGTGCCGCCGTCGCCCGCGCGCACGAACGCGTCCAGTGACTTCTCCGCATGGCCGCCGACCGCGATGACGCGGGCGACCGGGGCGACCGACCGCACCGTACGGGCGATGGCGAGGATCCCGGCGAAGTCGATGGCGTCGAGACGGCCCGACGCGTTCCAGTTGATCCCCGGGTCCGCCTCCAGGTTGTCGTGGACCAGGACCGCGCCGTCCACGACCAGCAGGGGCTTGCCGTCGAGCGGTTCGACCTCGTGGCCCGCGTCCGTGAGCGCCCGGGTGACCTCGTCCAGGTGTTCGGCGAGCCGTGCGACCGTCACCCGGCTGAAGTCCGCGCCCATCATCGTCTGGTGCCCGGCGAACGTGTCCGCTCCCGGATACCCGAGCGCGACCCTCCCCACGGCCACCGGCAGATGCGTGCGCCGGGCCAGATCGGGGTGCGGGTGGACCATGCCGAGGCCGAGCGCGCCCAGCACGGGCAGCCGCAACGGCCTGCCGAACGCCTCCCGGCAGCGGTCGAGGACGTGCCCGCAGGTGTCCGCCGCCACGTCGCCGGGGCGCAGCGCCCCGGCGTCGGGCATCGCGCCGACGCCGAACCCGTCCACCACCACGATCACGGTCTTGCTCATGAGACGGCCTTCCCTTGTGCGTCGTACAGCCCGACCAGGCGGGGCGAGCCGGTCGAGAGGCCGGCCACCACCGCGACCGTCGAGCGCGTCACGAAGATCTGCGTGCGGAAGGCGAGCAGCGCGGTGTCGCCCGCCCGTACGTCCGCACCCGGTCCCGGGGCGTCGAGCAGGCGGTAGTAGTCGATGTTCTGCGGCGGCGCGTCCTGCACCCCGAGGCGCAGGCCCGTGCGGGGGAGCAGCGCCGACGTGATGTGGGAACGCGCGTAGAAGCCGCCGCCGAAGACCGCGGGCCTGCCGTCGGCGAGGGTGTGGGCGACCTCGGTGACGTACACATAGGCGGGCTTCTCGGGCTGGTCGAGGTCGCGTGCGTGCAGCGGGGTGGTGCCGGTGAGGGAGTGGCCGGGCTCGCCGTGCGTGGCGCCCAGCTCGGCGAGGAGGGGGAGCGTCGCCACGGATGTGGCGCTGGGCGCGCTGAGCTTGAGGTTCTCGTGACCGCGCGCGGCCAGTGTCTGGCGTGCCTTGAGCGCGATCTCGAAGTTCGGCGTGGGTGCGGGCAGCCCTGTGACCGGGTCGCACAGCACGCAGGGGAACGCCGTGACGCCCGCGATCCGCACCCCGGGCCACTGCTCCACCGCCGCCGCGAACCCCTCGATGTCGGCGAGCGGGACCCCGCCCTCCTGCCCGGGGTAGACCGACCCCTCCGCGCCTTCTAGACGGATCATCACGTCCTGGACGAGGCCCAGTCGCAGCGCGGTCTCGGACACGGCCCGCGCGTTCGCCGCGTCGTACACCGTCACCGTCTCAGGGCGCCACGCCAGCATCTCGGGCAGCGCCCGGTGCGGGATCTGCACGAGGTGCCCGAGGTTGCCCGCCCGTGCGCCCGCCGCGTGCAGGGTGCGGGCCTCGGGCGGGTCGATGGCGGCGTACTTCGGGATGTGCCGGGCGATGGCCTTGATCAGCTCGGGGTTGCGGCCGAGCTGCTTCACGACGAACCAGAGGTCCAGGCCGAGCCGCTCGGCCTCGGCGGCGAGCAGCGCCGCGTTCCCCTCGATCGCGTCGAGGTCCATCACATAGGTGTCCGGCGGAATCGCGCCGCGCCGGTGCAGGTCGGTCGCCGCGTCGGTCAGCGCGGGGTTGCGGGCGAGCAGGCTGTCGAGGAACACGGTCGGTCAGTCCTTGCTGAGTTCGTGGAGTGAGCGGCGCAGGACGGAGACGACCAGATCGGCACCTGCCCGCATCGGATTGATCCGGACCGTCCAGTCGGCGAGCTCCGGGGCGTCGTCGAGGGAGGAGCTGGACATGCGGTAGAAGAGCGGGGCCACCTCGTAGCGCGAGTTGGAGCCCACCGGGTAGGGCGCCGCCCCGAACTTCGCCGCGACGGCGGGCAGTTCGCGCGCGACGGGCCGGTCGAGGCGCACGAGCAGACAGCGGTCCTGCGCGTTGGCGATCCGTACGTCGCTGACGCCCGGCACCTCGCCCGCCGCGAGACGCTCGGCCACCTCCGCGCCGACTCTCGACTGCAACGCCCACATCACCGGTACGTGCGTGAGCGCGCGCAGCGCGTCGAGCGCCTGGTGGCCCTGGACCTGCCCGCCGCCCGAGTAGTTGTCCGCGCGGACGTGCTCCACGAGGCCACGGGCGCCCACCACGGCGCCCACGCCCTCCGGGCCGTGCAGCTTGAAGAGGGAGAAGCAGGACGCGTCGGCGCCCAGCTCGACGCCGGCCGCCGGGACCCGGAACACCGCGTAGTTGTCGTCGACGACCGTACGGACCCCGGCCTCGCGGCAGGCGGCGAGCACCTCGCCCGGGTCGTAGGAGTCGCCGAGCCGCTGCCGCGTGTGCTGCACGTACGCCCAGCGGAACCGGCCGGAGCCGAGGGCGGCACGCAGCGCGTCCAGGTCGTTGAAGTCGACCCCGTGGGTCTGTACGCCCAGGCCGCGCAGGGTGACCTCGGTGGTGCGGTAGACGGGCGCCCGGTGGATGAGCAGCGGATCGCCCGCGCTCACCGCCGCGCTCAGCGCCGCCCGGATGGCACCGGTGCCCGCGCCCTGGACGAGGGCGGCGTCCTCGGCGCCGAAGTAGTCGGCGAGCACGGCCTCCACCTGGGCGGTGGTCCTGGGCCGTCCGAGACCGGGCACCACACCGGCGTCCGCGGTGAACAGCTCGGCGCCCTGGAAGTGCGCGGCCGTGCACTCCAGCAGCCGGAACTGCCGTGCCGCGGCCTCCTCGACGGGGACGGTGGCGAGCGGGTACGTCCGGGGGAGGGAGGGCGCCGAGGGATTCGGTCGGGGCATGGTCAGATCTCCTCCGTGCTCGCGCCGGTCAGGAAGCGCAGCGGGTTGCGCCGGGTCATCAGGTCGATCAGGTCGTCGTCCACCCCGGCCGCCCGCAGTCGCGGCAGGAACGAGCGGAACAGATGCCCGTACCCCTGTCCGCCCTCCGCCTCCAGGTACGCGTGCCGGGAGATGTCGCAGCTCAGCAGGGCCCGGTCCGCGTACCCCGCCTCGATGAGACCGAGCAGCAGACGCACGCGGGTGTCGTCGCTCTGGTAGCTCTCCTTGCCGACCGTGTCGAAGGCGACGTACGCGCCGCTCGCCGCCAGCTCCTTGTGGACACCTGGGTCGTCCAGGAGGTCCTGGTGGCCGACGGAGACGCGGTGCGGGGGCAGGCCCTCGGCGGTGAGCAGGTCGAGCTGGGCGAGGCCGCCGCGCCCGAGCTGGGCGTGCGTGGCGACGGACAGCCCTGTGGCGACGGCGGCCCGGGCGGCGGCGCGCAGCGAACGGGCCTCCGGTCCGCTCGGCACGTCACCGTGGCTGCCGACCTCGCCGAGGACGCCGGGCCGGATGCCGCTCGAACCGAAGCCGTCCTCGATCTCGCGCACGAGGCTCTCCGTGAGCTGCTCCACGCTCGCCGAAGCCACCTCCGGGGTGTGGAACGGCTCGTAGTACCAGCCGGTCGCCGCGACGACCGCGACCCCTGTCTCGCGCGAGAGCGCGGCGAGCGCGCGCGGGTCGCGCCCCATGCCGCGGCAGGTCAGCTCCATGACGAAGGAGAGGTCGAACGCGTCACGCAGCGCGAGCAGTTCGGCGGCGACGGCCGGGCCGTGCCGCCCGGCGTCGAGCACGGCACCGCCGTCGCCCTCGCGGTCCAGGTCCAGGACGAGGTGCTCATGGGCGAGGGCGGGGCCGCGGACGGCTTCGCAGGAAAGGGGGCCCGTGACGGTGTGGAGGGTGGTGGTGTGCATGGTGGGTGTTCCTTTCCGGCGAACTGGCCCCGGCGGACCGGGTGGTGCGATCGGCCACCGTCGTGGACCGCTCACCCCTTCAACGCCTCGCGTTCCGGGAAAGTTTCACGGAGAGTGACGAAATCTGGGGAGAATTTCACGCAGCGTTGATCAACTCGGTGGTGGCCGGACCGGTCACGACGACGACCGGACCGCTCACGACTTGATCGGCGTGAACAGGTCGAGCCAGTACAGGACGTTGAGCAGGATCCCGCCGACGATCACGGCCGCGGGCGCCGCCGCCATCCGTACGACGGGCCGCCCCATCGCCTCGTTCAGCAGGTACAGGCCGCCCACGACGAGGATGCCGAGCCCGGCGCCCATCGCGTTCGCCGCCATCAGTGAGCCGAACAGGATCGCCAGTTGCAGCGTGTCGCTGATCGCGCTGCGCAGATGCTCCGAGGAGTCGCGCACGCTCGGCAGCTTGCCGAGGAACTTGCCGATGTAGGACAGGGCGAGCACCTCGACGGCGAAGACGAGGGCGCCGACGACGGCCGCGACGAACGGGTTCGGCAGCAGGTAGCCGATGGGGTAGACGAGCGTGAAGCCCGCGATGCCGTACGCGCCGGAGGCCAGGGCCGTCGTCGCGATCAGCGGGATGAAGCCGAAGACCCGGTAGAAGTCGACCTGCGCCGCCTCCCCGTACTGCCCCTTGGCGATCAGGAAGCTGGTCGCCTCACCGCCGCCGAATATGTGCATCTGGGCCAGGACGCAGACGCCCGCGCCCAGCAGCATGAACAGCGGCAGGTGCCTGCGCAGGCGCGCCGCGCTCGCGCTGAACAGGGACGCCATCGGGTCGTCGCCGGGGGGGATCTCCTCGACGGCGTTCGCCCGGTCCGCCTTGCGCTGCCTGAGGTCCTTGGCGACCGCGAGGCCGATCAGCAGCAGGACACCGACGGCCATGGCGATGGCGCCCGCGAAGACGTTCGGCCACAGCTTCATCGTCATGACGACGAGGGCCAGTTCGACGACGCCCGCGACGCCGCCCCACTTGCGCCCGAACTGCTTGCTGATGGCGAGCACCGGGAACAGCGTGAACAGGAACAGGATCGGCGTCGACATCTGCTGCATCGCGGTCAGGAAGTCGACGGGCAGGTCGTGCGCCAGGTTGTTCGCGCCGTTCAGGCCGAAGACGACGACCGCGCCCCAGGCGGCGCCCAGGATCGGCGCGAGCCACTTCTTGGGCGAGAGGATGCCCAGGATGTCGGTGGGCAGGAACACCAGCCACGGGTTGAGGACGCCCGTGGACAGGGCCATGGGCGCGCCGAGGCCGAAGATGAACCCGGCCGACAGGCCGAACGAGACGGCCGTGGTGGCGCTGCGGGTGGAGCGCCCCTGGATGAAGTCGAGCATGAAGGGGCGCACGCCGTCGTTGAAGACGGCCAGGGCCATGTGCGAGATGAACGCGGTCAGCGCGCACAGGGCGATCACGGTGAGCTGTTGCGCGAGGCTGAGATCGAGGTCGGCGCCCGCGGCGAGGACGGTGCCCGTGGCTGTGTTCATGGTGGGTCCCGCGCGGCTACGAGCGAGCCGCGATCGCCCGCGCGAGCAGCGGGGCGATCCGGTCGATCTGGTCCATGGAGAAGCCGAACACCTTCTTGCCGTCCGCGAGGAGGGCGTCGACCTCCTCCTCGGTCGGTACGCCACGGCCGAAGGTGTGGCAGGCGGGCTGCCCCATCAAGCCGACGAGCACGCCGAGGGAGGCGCCCGCGCCGGTGTGGCAGGTGCCCAGGAAGTAGTCGGCCTGGCCGGCGCGCAGCTTCATCGCGGCGTCCATGTCGCTGGAGACGGTGACCTCGACGCCGTCGAGACCGAGCCCCTTGACGGTGTCGGCCACTTCGACCTTGCCGACGCCGCCGGTGAGGATCTTCGTCATGTCTGGTTCCTTCTTTCTGTGACCCAGGGCCCGGGGGAGGGCTCAGCGGGCGGGCTGCTGCGCCAGGACGGCGAGGTGCATGGCCAGGAAGTTGATCTCGGACTCGGGCAGGGCCCGTCCGAGCTCAGCACGCGCGCGTGCGGCGAGAGACCGGGCGCGTGCCACGGCGTCGGGATGGTCGGCGAGTTCGGCGGCGACCTGGTCGTCCGTGAGGAACTGCTCGATCGGGGCGCCGTCCATGAGCCGGGTGAGCGCCATCATCAGATGGCTGGTCAGCATCCCGGCGCTCTCCTCGGTGACGGTGTGCCCCTCGTTCTCGAGCGCCGCCAGTTCGGCGGTCACGAACGCGGCGACCTCCGGCCCGACCTGGCCGCTCTCCTGGAACAACTGGATGCGGAGCGCTAGTTGGTCGTCCACGGGACCTCCCATCAAGACAGTAACCGGGATTTTGGATTTTGAGCCGAGAAGATCCCGGAAGCCGGGAGCCCAACGACCCGCGTCTGGATGTCAGTACGAGGGGATGCGCTCGCCCCGCACCACTTCGGACTGCAGTTGTGCCACCTGGGAGAGGTCGAGGGCGTCGCGCACGGCGGACAGTGCCTTCGCGCCCTCCGTCCTGCCGATGATCGCCGCGCTGGAGTTGCGCAGCGCCAGATCGCGCGTGACCTCGTCGCCCAGTGGCAGCACGTCCACCTCCATGCCGAGCCGGCCCTGCACCTCGTCGAGGTTCCAGACGGTGGCGTCGGCCTGCTTCTGCGCGAACAGGTCGCGGAGCTGCATGTAGGACGACTCGACCCACTGGATGTCGTCACGTCCCGCGAAGGCGCGCTCGGCCAGCATGCGCTGGTCCTCCGAGGCGTGGTCGACCGCGACGCGCAGCCCCGGCGTGTCCAGGGAGACCCCGTCCCGCACCAGGAAGCCGTGCGCGCCCACGTACGTGGCGGGGCCCAGGTCGGCGACGAGCGCCAACTGGTCCTTGTGCTGCTCGACCAGGCCGTCGGCCGCGAGGCGCGAAAGGACCACCAGGTCGACCTTGCCCTCCAGGAGGGCTGCCGTGCGGTCGCCGGCACCGCGCATGAAGGTGATGGCGAAGGGCGTGCCGGCCGCCTCGAACGCGGCGCGCAGGCCCGTCGCCAGGCCCTCGTAGCGCCGCGAGTAGGGCAGCGGCATCGCGGCCAGCAAGGTGCCGAGGCCGGAGAGGCGCCAGAGTATGGCGCGGTCCGAGCGGATCAGGAAGGTGCCCAGATGGCCTCGGGCGGCGGTCGCGATGGCGCCCGCCTCCTCCAGGAGGCGCAGTGCCGCCTGCACGGTCCCGTTCCCGCACCCCAGCTCCTGGGCGAAGTCCTTCACGCGCGGCAGCCGCGTCTCCACCTCGTGGCCCATCAGGAGGACCGCGAGCTGGCGCGCCGCCAGGCCGTTGCGCGTGAGGAAGCGCTCGTCGAAACCGTTCACGAACCAGACAGTAACCAGGATTCTGGATACTGGCAAGAGGCCGGGAACTGTGCGGTCATGGGCGCAGGACCCCTGGACGCGGAGGGCGGAGGACAAGAGGCGTGACGAACCCCGTACCCCCGCGCGACCGGACCGACCAGCCCTGGCGCTCCGAAGGCGCGCCCCCGCCACCGCCCCCGCAGTCGCCCAAGCGCAAGATGCCCGGCGGCTGGGGCGGCCTCGTCCTCACGGCCCTGGTCGTCTACCTCATCGCCAACCTGGTGCTGTCGTTCTTCAACCGGGGCGACGAGCCGACCATCTCCTACACCGAGTTCAGCAAGCAGGTCGCGGCCGACAATGTCACCAAGATCTACTCCAAGGGCGACGCGATCCAGGGCCAGCTCAAGAAGGAACGGCCCACCCCGGACGACAGCGACAGCGGAGAGAAGAACTACACGAAGTTCACCACCCAGCGGCCCTCCTTCGCCGACGACGACCTCTGGGCGAACCTGGAGAAGCACCACGTCGTCGTGACGGCCGAACCGGTCGTCCAGGAGCGCAGCTTCCTGTCCAACCTGCTCATCTCCCTCGCCCCAATGCTGCTCCTGGTCTTCCTGTGGATCTTCATCGCGCGGCGCATGAGGCAGGGCATGGGCGGGGCGGGCGGCATGCTCGGCCGCAAACAGCCGCCCCGACCGGTCGAGCTGGAGGCCGGCGAGAAACGCACCACCTTCGAGGACGTCGCCGGCATCGACGAGGTCGAGGGCGAGCTGAACGACGTCGTCGACTTCCTGAAGAACCCCGAGGCGTACCGCAGGATGGGCGCCAAGATGCCGCGCGGCGTGCTCCTCGCCGGGCCGCCCGGCACCGGGAAGACGCTGCTCGCGCGCGCGGTGGCGGGCGAGGCCGGGGTGCCGTTCTTCTCCGCCTCCGCCTCCGAGTTCATCGAGATGATCGTCGGCGTCGGCGCCTCACGTGTGCGTGAGCTCTTCGCCGAGGCCCGCAAGGTCGCCCCGTCCATCATCTTCATCGACGAGATCGACACCATCGGCCGCGCGCGGGGCGGCGGCAGCGGCATGGGCGGCCACGACGAGCGCGAGCAGACCCTGAACCAGATCCTCACCGAGATGGACGGCTTCACCGGCTCCGAGGGCGTCATCGTCATCGCCGCCACCAACCGCGCCGACGTCCTCGACCCCGCGCTCACCCGGCCGGGACGCTTCGACCGCGTCGTCACCGTCTCGCCGCCCGACCGGAGCGGACGCGAGGCCATCCTCAGGATCCACTCCCGCGAGATCCCGCTCGCCCCCGACGTGGACCTCGCCCAGGTCGCCCGTACGACGCCGGGCATGACCGGCGCGGAACTCGCCAACCTCACCAACGAGGCCGCCCTCCTCGCCGTCAAGCGCAAGCAGGACCAGGTCACCCAGGCCGACCTGTCCGAAGCGCTGGAGAAGGTCCAGCTCGGCGCCGAGCGGCCCCTGGTGATGCCCGACGAGGAGCGCCGCCGCACCGCCTACCACGAGAGCGGCCACGCCCTCCTCGGCATGCTCCAGCCCGGCGCCGACCCGGTCCGCAAGATCACGATCGTGCCGCGCGGCAGAGCGCTCGGCGTCACGCTGTCCACCCCGGATGCCGACAAATACGCGTACACGGAGGAGTACCTGCGCGGGCGCATCATCGGGGCTCTTGGCGGCATGGCGGCCGAACAGGTCGTCTACGGCGTCGTCACCACCGGGGCGGAGAACGACCTCGAACAGGTCACCAACATCGCCCGCGGCATGGTGGGCCGCTGGGGCATGAGCGAGAAGGTCGGCCGCCTGTCCGCCCTCCCGAACGACGCCCAGCAGACCTACGGGCTCGCCGCCGCCCCCGACACCCTCGACACGATCGACCGCGAGATGCGCCGCATCGTGGACGAGTGCTACCAGGAGGCGTGCGACACCCTGCGCGAGAACCGCGCCAGGCTGGACGCGCTGGCCGGCGCCCTCCTCGAGAACGAGACCCTCGAAGAGGCGGACGCCTACCGGATCGCCGGCATCACCCGCCTCGCCAAGGACTGAGCCGTCTACGACTCAGGGCGTACGCGCGATCAGGTACCGGAAGACATTGGGCATCCACACAGTGCCGTCCTTGCGCACATACGGCTGCAGCGCCTCCGTCACCTCCTTGTCCACCTGCGCCAGGTCCGTCGCGCTCACCGCCGCGTCGAACAGACCCGTGGACAGCAGGCCGCGCACCGCGCTCTCCGCGTCCGCGTACCCGAAGGGGCACGCCACGCGCCCCGAACCGTCGGGCCGCAGCCCGGCCCGCTGGGCCACGTCCTCCAGGTCGTCCCGCAGGGCGGGCCGCCAACTGCCCGTACCGCAGGGGTCGGAGAGCTTCGTGGCCACCCGCAGGACCGCCGATGAGGCGCAGCGCTCCGGCGGGCCCCAGCCGACCAGCACCACGGCGGCACGCCGCTCCGCCAGCGGCGCCACGCTCTCCAGGAGCGCGGACAGGCCCGCCGAGTCGTCGGCCGTGCGGCCGATCGGCTGGAAGGCGGTGATGAGGTTGTAGGGGGGATCGCCGGGCTCGGTGACGCTGATGCCGTCCTGGCCGCCGTCCGTGAGCCGCAGGGTGCGGGGCCCGGACCCCTCCCCGGACGCGGGCAGCAGCCGGTCACGGGCGAGCGCGAGCCGTTCGGGTTCAGAGGGTTCGACGCCTGTCACGGCAGCGCCGCGCGAGGCGGCCATGAGCAGGGCCAGGCCGGTACCGCAGTCGAGTCCCAGGAGCCGGGTGCCCGAGCCGACCTCGAGCCGCTCGTACACCGCTTCGTAGACGGGGACCAGCATGCGCTCCTGGATCTCCGACCAGTCACGCGCGCGTGCGCACAGGTCCACGCGCGGTGCGGGGCCCGCGTGGGAAGGGTGTCGCCGCACGAGCGTAGGTGTCATCGAAAGTGCCCCAATCCGCCGAGAGATACCGAGAGTTGTCGCTGTGGTGTGTGAACCGATGTCGCGCGCTGCTCGCTCTCCCCCCGTAAGCCAGGGAACTCCGCATCGTCCGTCCCGTCTAGGGGGTGTTGGGCAGGGTTGCCGACAATGCCCGCGTGCTCCGTCGTGCGCCCCCCGGTCACGGCCGGGTGCGGGGCGCGGCATCCGGGCGAAAAGGATTCCCGTGCGCCCCGGCCCGCGCCGTAGCATGCGCGCCATGGCCAAAGCACCTGTTCTCACGCCCCGGGCGGAAGACTTTCCGCGCTGGTACCAGGACCTGATCTCCAAGGCCGAACTGGCCGACAACGGACCGGTGCGCGGCACGATGGTCATCCGACCGTACGGCTACGGCCTGTGGGAGCGGATGCAGCAGGACATGGACGCCCGCATCAAGGAAACAGGCACGCAGAACGCCTATTTCCCGCTCCTGATCCCGCAGTCCTATCTCGCCAGGGAGGCCGACCACGTCGAGGGGTTCGCGCCCGAGCTGGCCGTGGTCACGCACGGCGGCGGCAAGGAGCTGGAGGAGCCCGCCGTCGTCCGTCCCACCTCAGAAATGATCGTCAACGACTACTTCGCCAAGTGGATCCAGAGCTACCGGGACCTCCCCCTCCTCATCAACCAATGGGCCAACGTGGTGCGCTGGGAAATGCGCCCCCGCCTCTTCCTGCGGACGACGGAATTCCTCTGGCAAGAAGGGCACACGGCGCACGCGACATATGAGGGGGCGCGTGATTTCGCGGCACGCATCCACCGCCACGTTTACGCCGACTTCATGGAGAACGTGCTCGCGATGGATGTCGTCCTGGGCCGCAAGACGGCGAAGGAACGCTTCGCGGGCGCCATCAACACCCTCACCCTCGAAGGAATGATGGGCGACGGCAAGGCCCTCCAGATGGGCACCAGCCACGAGCTCGGCCAGAACTTCGCCAAGGCGTTCCAGACCCAGTACCTGTCCAAGGAGGGCAAGCAGGAACTGGTCTGGCAGACCTCCTGGGGCTCGACCACGCGCATGATCGGCGCGCTGGTGATGATGCACGGCGACGACGACGGCCTGCGGGTGCCGCCCCGCCTTGCGCCCGTCCAGGCCGTGGTCCTCGCCATCAAGGGCGACGACGCCGTGGTCGCCAAGGTGCGCGAGATCGGCGACGCCCTCCGGGCGGCCGGCGTCCGGGTCCGCATCGACGACCGTACGGACGTCCCCTTCGGCCGCCGCGCGGTCGACTGGGAGCTGAAGGGCGTCCCCGTACGGATCGAGGTCGGCCCCCGCGACCTGGAGAACGGCACCGCGATGCTCGCCCGCCGCATCCCCGGCGGCAAAAAGGCCGTCCCCGTCGACACCCTGGCCAGCCTCCTCCCCGTCATCCTGGAGGAGGACCAGGCGCTGCTCCTGGCCGAGTCGCGCCGCCGCCGCGAGGAGCGTACGAGCGAGGTCGCCACCTTCGACGAGGCGGTCGAGGCGGCCCTCGCGGGCGGCTGGGCGCGCATCCCGTGGGCGACCCTCGGCGAGGAGGGCGAGGCGGCGCTCGCCGAGCACGGGGTCTCCGTACGCTGTCTGGTCGCCGCGGACGGGTCGGTGCCGGACACGGACGACGCACCCGGTAACGTCGCGATCGTGGCGCGCGCCTACTGAGCCACCCTCAGTCACGCGGAAGAGGCCGAAACGCCTCTTGCACACCGGACCGATACGCACGCCCCGGCGCGAACAGGCCACCTGCGCGCCGGGGCGTACGCGTTGCTACGCACCACCTTGATGCGAGCTGTGCGGCTTCTCCGCAGATCAGCGCACCCGCCCTCGTCCGCATGCATGAGCGACGACTGACTGGTACGTGCAAAATATTTGGGATGCCCCGGAATAGGAACACAGAGGTGCCCCGGCTCGTTGTCACGACGTGAGCACGACACCACCTGTTCTCGCCGCAGAGCTGGCAGGCGCGTGGGCCGACATTCAGCGGCACCACCCCGAACTGCCGGATCTTGCCGCGCCCGAATCCCTGATCGGGGAGTCGTCGTCCGCCTGCGGGCACGAACTCTCCTTCGAGCGACTCCTCCACGAGGCAGTCCACGGCATCGCCGCCGCGCGCGGAATCCGCGACACCTCGCGCGCCGGCCGGTATCACAACCGCAGATTCCTGGCCATCGCCGAGGAGTTGGGCCTCGACCATCCCGAGGAGCCGCATCCCAGCAGCGGCTTCTCCCTGGTCACGCTCAACCCGGAGGCCAAGCAGCGCTACCGGCAGACGATCGAGCGGCTGCACCGCGCCCTGAAGGCGCACACCGTCGCGACCGCCGCCGACACCAAGCGCAGCTTCCGGGGCCCGGCCGCCCGGCACGGCTCCTCCGGGGGCGGCGTCCGCGTCAAGGCGGTCTGCGACTGCGGCCGCAATGTGCGCGTCGTCCCCTCGGTGCTCGCCCAGGCGCCGATCATGTGCGGCGGCTGCGGCAAGCCGTTCCGCATCCCGGAGGTCGTCGGAGCCGCCGTGGGGTGACCACAGGGCGACTGGTGGGGACGGCCGTGAGCACCCGGGGGAGGGTTCGGCCGTCCCGGCGAGGTGTGGCACAATGGCTAGCTGTACTCGACAGTCGCACAGGACCCCTCTCTCCTCCGGCTGACGCGTCCATCGGGCACTCGGGTACCGCAACCCCACGCGGCAATCTCGCCGTGCCCACCCACGTCAAGACCAGGAGACACCACTTCCGTGGCAGTCAAGATCAAGCTGAAGCGTCTGGGCAAGATCCGTTCGCCTCACTACCGCATCGTCGTCGCCGACTCCCGTACCCGCCGTGACGGCCGGGCCATCGAGGAGATCGGTCTGTACCACCCGGTGCAGAACCCGTCGCGCATCGAGGTCGACTCGGAGCGCGCGCAGTACTGGCTGTCCGTCGGCGCGCAGCCGACCGAGCCGGTCATGGCCATCCTGAAGCTCACCGGTGACTGGCAGAAGTACAAGGGTCTGCCCGCCCCGGAGCCGCTGAAGGTCGCCGAGCCGAAGCAGGCGCGCCCCTCCTTCGAGGCGCTCGCCACGGCCGACGAGCCCAAGGGTGAGGCCATCACGCAGAAGAAGAAGGCTGAGAAGAAGGACGAGGCCGCTGAGGCTGCGTCCGAGTCGACCGAGGCCTGAGCATGCTCGAGGAGGCTCTTGAGCACCTCGTGAAGGGCATTGTCGACAACCCCGACGATGTGCAGGTCGCCTCGCGCAACCTGCGCCGCGGGCGCGTGCTCGAGGTCCGGGTCCACCCCGACGACCTCGGCAAGGTGATCGGCCGCAACGGCCGCACCGCGCGCGCTCTGCGTACTGTCGTGGGCGCCATCGGCGGCCGCGGTGTCCGCGTCGACCTCGTCGACGTCGACCAGGTTCGCTGACAAAGTTGAACACCGGCTCGGGCCGGGGAGGGCTTTCGAGCCGTCCCCGGCCCGTAGTCGTTCGACGGCCCCGGCCGTCCGACCGGCCGCTTGACCGGTCCCCGTCGTACGACAGGCATGACAGGAGAGTCACCGACCGTGCAGTTGGTAGTCGGGCGCATCGGCCGCGCCCACGGCATCAAGGGTGAGGTCACCGTCGAGGTGCGCACCGACGAGCCCGAGCTGCGGCTCGGCCCCGGCGCGGTGCTCGCCACCGACCCCGCCGCCACCGGACCCCTCACCATCGAGTCCGG
This sequence comes from Streptomyces sp. NPDC046939, assembly GCF_040644575.1. Lineage (NCBI taxonomy): Bacteria > Bacillati > Actinomycetota > Actinomycetes > Kitasatosporales > Streptomycetaceae > Streptomyces > Streptomyces sp. NPDC046939. Next base: position 74,745 of record NZ_JBEYWV010000004.1, on the reverse strand, counting down.
CCGCGTCCACAGCGGCCGGCTGCTGCTGCGCTTCGTGGGCGTGAGCGACCGGACCGGGGCGGAGGCGCTGCGCAACACGCTCCTGATCGCCGAGGTCGACCCGGAGGAGCTGCCGGAGGACCCGGACGAGTTCTACGACCACCAGCTCATGGACCTCGACGTCGTCACGGTCGACGGCATCGAGGTCGGCCGCATCACGGAGATCTCGCACCTGCCCTCGCAGGACCTGTTCATCGTGGAGCGGCCCGACGGCAGCGAGGTCATGATCCCGTTCGTCGAGGAGATCGTCACCGAGATCGACCTCGAGGAGCAGAAGGCCGTCATCACCCCGCCGCCCGGCCTCATCGACGACCGCGCGGAGATCGCCTCCAGCCGCGACGCCACCGAGGACACCGAGGACGCGTCCGCATGAGGCTCGACGTCGTCACGATCTTCCCCGAGTACCTCGAACCGCTGAACGTCTCGCTCGTCGGCAAGGCACGCGCGCGTGGACAGCTCGACGTCCACCTGCACGACCTGCGCCAGTGGACCCACGACCGGCACAACACGGTCGACGACACCCCCTACGGCGGCGGCCCCGGCATGGTCATGAAGACCGAGCCCTGGGGCGAGGCGCTCGACGACGTCCTCGCGGACGGGTACGAGCACGGGGCCCAGGGGCCCGTCCTGGTCGTCCCCACGCCCAGCGGGCGCCCCTTCACCCAGGAACTCGCCGTGGAGCTCTCGGAGCGCCCCTGGCTGGTCTTCACGCCCGCGCGCTACGAGGGCATCGACCGTCGCGTCATCGACGAGTACGCCACCCGGATGCCCGTCTACGAGGTCTCCATCGGCGACTACGTCCTCGCGGGCGGGGAAGCCGCCGTGCTCGTGATCACGGAGGCGGTCGCCCGGCTGCTGCCCGGCGTCCTCGGCAACGCCGCCTCGCACCAGGACGACTCCTTCGCCCCCGGCGCCATGGCCAACCTCCTCGAAGGGCCCGTCTACACCAAGCCGCCCGAGTGGCGCGGCCGGGACATCCCCGAGGTGCTGCTCAGCGGCCACCACGGCAAGATCGCGCGCTGGCGCCGCGACGAGGCGCTGCGCCGCACCGTGCGCAACCGGCCCGACCTCGTGCGGCGCACCGACCCGAAGGCCTTCGACAAGAAGGACCGCGAGATGCTCTCGATCCTGGGGTGGCGGCCGGGTCCCGACGGACGATTTGGGCCAACGCCCGAGGCCGTGGAAGAATAGGCCGCTGCTGTACGTCCAGCCGGCGCCCCTGCCACAGGGGGAACGACGTCAGGCCCGACGCGATCAGCTACCGAAACTCATCGCATACCTCCCGCCGATGACCTGTGGCATCGGTGAAGAAAGCAGACGATCATGTCTCACCTGCTCGACTCCGTCGACGCCGCGTCGCTCCGCAGCGACCTCCCGGCCTTCCGCCCGGGTGACACCGTCAACGTCCACGTCCGCGTCATCGAGGGCAACCGCTCCCGTGTGCAGCAGTTCAAGGGCGTAGTCATCCGCCGCCAGGGCGCCGGTGTCCGCGAGACCTTCACGGTCCGCAAGGTCTCCTTCTCCGTCGGCGTCGAGCGCACCTTCCCGGTGCACACGCCGATCGTCGAGAAGATCGAGCTCGTCACCCGTGGTGACGTCCGCCGCGCCAAGCTGTACTACCTGCGCGAGCTGCGCGGCAAGGCCGCCAAGATCAAGGAGAAGCGCGAGAACTGATCTCGCGCGCGAGAGACACCTCTCGCGGACGGCGTCACAGCGCGGCCGGATACCATCCGGTCTCGATGGACACCGAAGCACAGCCTGTGGAGCGCGACCGCTCCTCCCAGCCCTCGAAGGACACCTCGACGGGCGAGGAGGACCGGTCGCGCTCCTCTTTGCTGTCCACGCTCGCCGCCTGGCTGCCCGGCGGCCGCATCACGCTCGCATTCCTCGCCTGCGTCGCGTTCCTGCTGGCCTTCGGCGTGTTCGTGATGCAGCCCTTCCAGATCCCCAGCAGCTCCATGGAGCCCGCGTTGAGGGTCGGGGACCGCGTTCTCGTAAACAAGTTGGCGTACCGTTTCGGTGCCGAACCGGGGCGCGGGGACGTCGTCGTCTTCGACGGCAGCGGGTACTTCGGCAACGCCGACTACGTCAAACGCGTCGTCGGGGTAGGGGGCGACCATGTGGTCTGCTGCGACAGCAAGGGGAGGATCGAGGTGAACGGGCGGTCCGTCGACGAGCGCTCCCTGCTGCACGCGGGAGACGCCGCCTCGGAGGTCCCGTTCGACATCGAGGTGCCCGACGGCACCCTCTTCCTGCTCGGCGACCACCGCGGCGACTCCCGGGACTCGCGTGACTACCTGGGCGCCGACGGCGGCGGGTTCGTCCCCGTCGACCAGGTGATCGGCAAGGCCCAGTGGATCGCCTGGCCCTTCGGACACTGGCACTCCCTGTCGGGAACGGACGTCTACACGCGCGTGCCCGCTCCCGGTGGTGCCCATGGGTAGGCGCGGCAAGGCCCGCGACGGCCACGGCCCCGACGAGCAGCTGCCCACCGGGAGCCGTCCCACCAGCGGCCAGCCGCCGCGCGGGCGCGCGGAGCGGCGCAAGCTCGCCCGCAAGGTGAAGCGGCGCAGAAGGCGCTCGGCCATCAAGGAGATACCGCTCCTCATAGGCGTCGCCCTGCTCATCGCGCTCGTCCTGAAGACGTTCCTCGTGCAGGCCTTCGTCATCCCGTCGGGCTCCATGGAGCAGACGATCAAGATCGGCGACCGGGTCGTCGTGGACAAGCTCACACCCTGGTTCGGCGCGAAGGTGCACCGCGGGGACGTCGTCGTCTTCCGGGACCCGGGCAAGTGGCTGGAGCAGGAGACCGGCCCGACGGAGGACGCCCCCGTCGGGATCAAGCAGATCAAGACCGGCCTGACCTGGATCGGACTGCTTCCCTCGGACGACGAGCGCGACCTCATCAAGCGCGTCGTCGGCGTCGGCGGCGACACCGTGAAGTGCTGTGACGACCAGGGCCGCGTCACGGTCAACGGCGTCCCGCTGAACGAGTCCGCGTACATCCACCCGGGCAACGCGCCCTCGAAGTTCTCCTTCTCGGTGAAGGTGCCCCAGGGGCGGCTCTTCGTGATGGGCGACCACCGGGCGAACTCGGCGGACTCGCGCTACCACCTCACGGAGAAGTTCAACGGCACGGTCTCCGAGGAGTCCGTGGTGGGCCGCGCCCGGTGGATCGTGTGGCCCGTGGGGCACTGGTCGGGGCTCGGCGAGCCGGACACGTTCGCGGCGGTGGCCGACGCGCATCGCGACGGGTCGACCGCGGCCGCCGGTGCGTCACATAGGCTGGAGGCCGCGAACGGCTCCACACCGGGTTCGAGGACATCGAATTCGGACGGATTGATCCCCCTCCCGACCCCTGCGGAACTCCCGCTCGTTATGGGAATGGTGGGCCTGCATCGCGTAGGGATCAGGCAGCGGCACGGAGTGAGGAGTGGATGTGGGGGACTTGGCGGTCGGCGCACGGTCAGGGCATGGACCCGAGGAGCAGCCCGGGCGATCCGACGACGCGGCGAGTCCGGCCGTGACGGACCGCCTTCCCGAGGACGGTGACGCGATGGAGCCGACGCCCGTGGACGGGCCGGGGTCCGGCGGCGGCGAGGGAGCGGGCAAGCAGCAGAAGAAGCCCCGCTCCTTCTGGAAGGAGCTGCCGCTCCTCGTCGTCATCGCGCTGGTCCTCGCCCTGGTGATCAAGACGTTCCTGGTCCAGGCGTTCTCGATCCCCTCGGCCTCGATGGAGAACACGCTGCAGATCGGCGACCGGGTGCTCGTCGACAAGCTGACCCCGTGGTTCGGCTCGGAGCCGGAGCGCGGCGAGGTCATCGTCTTCCACGACCCGGACAAGTGGCTGGAGGGCGAGCCGACGGCGGAGCCGAACGCGGTGCAGAAGGTCCTCAGCTGGGTCGGCCTGATGCCGTCCGCGGACGAGAAGGACCTCATCAAGCGCGTGATCGGCGTAGGCGGCGACACCGTCGAGTGCAACGGCACGGGGCCGCTCAAGGTGAACGGCAAGGCGCTCAGCGAGCCGTACGTGTACGCGAGCAACACCCCGTGCAGCGCGGACAACGCGGGCGGCACGTTCAAGGTGAAGGTTCCGGAAGGCAAAGTCTGGGTCATGGGCGACCACCGTCAGGACTCGATGGACTCCCGGTACCACCAGAGCGACAAGAACCAGGGCTTCGTGCCGGTGGGCAATGTCGTGGGCCGCGCCATCGTCGTCGCCTGGCCGCCCACGCACTGGTCGACGCTGCCGGTCCCGGACACCTTCGACCAGCCCGGTATCAACGCGGCGGCGAGCGCGGCTCCGGGCGCCCTCGGCCTCGCGGGCGCGGTGCCGCTGGTCCTGTGGCGCCGACGCAAGATCAACCGGCGTCTGACCGAGGGGACCACCAGGGTTTCTGGGACCGGTACCGCCGGGTAGGGTGCCGTCCCAGATCGCCGATCTTCCGAGGTCCGTGCCGTTTCGGGGCCGGGCCGCGCGGGTCGATTTCTCCGACGCGGGGAGCAACTGGGATGAGCGGGACACGTCGTACGAGCGAGGGCCACGGCCGGGCCGGCAGCGTGCTGTCGGGCATAGCCGTGGCCCTCGGCTGTGTGCTGTTCCTCGGCGGCTTCCTCTGGGGCGCCATCGTCTACCAGCCCTACACGGTGCCCACCGACTCGATGTCGCCGACGATCGGCGCGGGCGACCGGGTCCTCGCGCAGCGCGTCGACGGCAGCGAGATCAAGCGCGGTGACGTCGTCGTCTTCCGGGACAAGAGCTGGGGTGACATGCCGATGGTCAAGCGCGTCGTCGGCATCGGCGGCGACCGGGTCGCCTGCTGCACGGACGGCAAGCTGACGGTCAACGGCAAGAAGATCGAAGAACCGTATCTGCAGGACGGCCAGAGCGCCTCGCTCACCGGCATCAAGGCCACGACCGTCCCCGAGGGGCGGCTGTTCTTCCTCGGGGACGAGCGCAGCGGCTCCCTGGACTCCACCGTCCACCTCGACGACATCCAGCACGGCTCGGTGGCCCGCACCGCCGTGCAGGGCCGTGTCGACGTCGTGGCCTGGCCGATGGACGGCATGCTGCCCAAGCCCACCGGCTTCGAGGAACTGCCCGGCGGGATCTCACAGCCGGGCCCGCTCAAGCTGATGGTGACCGCCGTGGTCGTGGGCGCGCTCCTCGTCTTCGCCGGGGCGGCGTACGGCCCGATCGCCCAGCGGATGCGCCGCTCGCGCACCAGGTCCGCGGAGCCGGCCCGTGTCTGAGCCCGGCGGTGAGCTGCGCAAGGTCGCCCGCGTCGTCCTGCTCGACCAGGACGACCGCCTCCTGCTGCTGCACGGGCACGAGCCCGACGACCGGACGGACGACTGGTGGTTCACACCGGGCGGCGGCGTGGAGGGCGACGAGACGCGCGCGGAGGCGGCCCTGCGGGAACTGGCCGAGGAGACCGGCATCACCGAGGTGGAGCTCGGGCCCGTGCTGTGGCGGCGGACCTGCTCGTTCCCCTTCGACGGGCGTCGCTGGGACCAGGACGAGTGGTACTTCCTGGCGCGTACGACCGCCACGGCGGACGTGCGGCCGGAGCTGCACGGGACGGGCCTGACCGACCTGGAACGGCGCAGCGTCGCCGGAGCGCGCTGGTGGACGTACCAGGAGTTGGCCGAAGCGCATGAGACGGTGTATCCGACCAGACTCGCCGAGCTGCTGAGCAGGCTGCTCGACGACGGTCCCCCGAGCAGGCCGCTCGTCCTCGACACGGAAATCGTCTAGAGGCCGCAGGGGCTGGCGCACAATAGGGGGACGCACGGCTGAAGGGGAACATGCCATGAGCGCCGAGGACCTCGAGAAGTACGAGACCGAGATGGAGCTGAAGCTCTACCGGGAGTACCGCGATGTCGTCGGTCTGTTCAAATACGTGATCGAGACCGAGCGGCGTTTCTACCTCACCAACGACTACGAGATGCAGGTGCACTCGGTCCAGGGCGAGGTGTTCTTCGAAGTGTCGATGGCGGACGCGTGGGTCTGGGACATGTACCGGCCCGCGAGGTTCGTGAAGCAGGTGCGGGTGCTCACGTTCAAGGACGTGAACATCGAGGAGCTCAACAAGAGCGATCTGGAGCTTCCCGGTAGCTGACCCCCCGGTTCTGGGGCTTTCCCTCGCACGGGTGACAGCGTTTTCCACAACCCGTGGGTAGTTCACCAAGATCCACACCCGTCCGGTCCCTGCGACAGCGTGGGCGTCGGAGGTGGTGCCGACGTGAACGCACGGGGCGCGATGGGGAAGTACGGCGAGGACCTGGCCGCGAGGCGGCTGACCGACGCCGGGATGACAGTGCTCGCGCGGAACTGGCGCGCGGGACGCAGGGGTGAGATCGACATCGTGGCGCGCGACGGTGACGCGATCGTCGTGTGCGAGGTCAAGACCCGCAGGGGGCGCGGCGCGAAGGGGGGCGCCTTCGAGCACCCCATGGCCGCGATCACCCCGGTCAAGGCCCGGCGCCTGCGCGACCTCGCGGAGCGCTGGGTGCAGGAGCACGGGGGAGCGCCACCCGGCGGCGTCCGGATCGACGTGGTCGGGGTGGTGCTCCAGGAGCGCGGCGCTCCGCGCGTCGAGCACGTGCGGGGGGTGACCTGATGGGTTTCGCGCGTACGTGTTCCGTGGCCCTGGTGGGTGTCGAGGGCGTCGTCGTCGAGGTCCAGGCGGACCTGGAGCCGGGCATCGCCGCCTTCACGCTCGTGGGCCTGCCCGACAAGAGCCTGGTCGAGAGCCGGGACCGGGTACGGGCCGCCGTGGTCAACTCCGGGGCCGACTGGCCGCAGAAGAAGCTCACGGTGGGGCTCAGCCCGGCGTCCGTGCCGAAGGGCGGTTCGGGCTTCGACCTCGCCGTCGCGTGCGCCGTGCTCGGCGCCGCCGAACGCATCGACCCGCGGGTCCTCGCCGACATCGTGATGATCGGGGAGCTCGGACTCGACGGGCGGGTACGGCCGGTGCGCGGCGTCCTTCCGGCCGTCCTTGCCGCGGCGGACGCCGGGTACGAACAGGTGGTGGTCCCCGAATGCACGGCGGGCGAGGCGACGCTGGTGCCGGGCGTCTCCGTGCTCGGCGTCCGCAGCCTGCGCCAGCTCATCGCCGTGCTCACCGACGAACCCGTGCCGGACGAGGAGCCGGACGAGCGCGGCCGCCCCGATCCACTGCTCTCCGGCCTGAGCATGCCCGGAGGCGGCGCCGGTACGGGGCTCGGCGGACCGCTGGCGGACGGGCACGGGCTCGACCTGGCCGACGTCGTGGGCCAGAGGTCGGCGCGGACCGCGATCGAGGTCGCCGCCGCGGGCGGACACCACCTGATGCTGTCGGGCCCACCGGGCGCCGGAAAGACGATGCTCGCCGAGCGGCTTCCCGCCGTCCTGCCGCCGCTCACCCGAGGAGAGTCCCTGGAGGTCACCGCGATCCACTCGGTGGCCGGCATGCTGCCCCCGGGCAAGTCGATGATCGACACCGCGCCCTACTGCGCCCCGCACCACTCCGCGACCATGCAGTCGCTCGTCGGCGGCGGACCCGGCGTGGCGCGACCCGGAGCGGTCTCCTTGTCACACAGAGGAGTGCTCTTCCTGGACGAGGCGCCCGAGTTCAGCGGACAGGCGCTCGACGCCCTGCGCCAGCCGCTCGAGGCCGGGCACGTGGTCATCGCCCGCAGCGCCGGCGTGGTGCGGCTGCCCGCGCGGTTCCTGATGGTGCTCGCCGCCAACCCCTGTCCTTGCGGGCAGTACCGGGCCCTGGGCGGTGAGTGCGACTGCCCGCCCGCCACCGTGCGGCGCTACCAGGCGCGGCTCTCCGGGCCGCTCCTCGACCGGGTCGACCTCCGGGTCGAGGTGGACGCCGTCACCCGCAGCGAACTCTCCGGGTACGGGCCGCGCGGCGAGAGCACCCAGGTCGTCGCCGACCGGGTCCGGGCGGCCCGGGAGCGGGCGGTCGCACGGCTCACGGACACGCCCTGGCGGACCAACAGCGAAGTGCCGGGGCACGCCCTGCGCACCAGGTGGCCCGCCGCGCCCGGCGCGCTGGACGAGGCCGAGCTGGATCTGGAGCGCGGCTTCCTCACCGCCCGCGGTCTCGACCGGGTCCTCCGGGTGGCCTGGACCGTGGCCGACCTCGCGGGGCGCGACCGGCCCTTCGCCCAGGACGTGGCGCTCGCCCTGCAACTGCGGACCGGGATCTCGCGCGGGGTCCCCATGACGATCGGCACGGGCTCATGACGGGGCAGCGCGCCCCGGAGGCGGTGCGGCTCGCGCGGGCCCGGCTGACCCGGATCGTCGAGCCCGGCTGGGAGGTGGCCGGGCGCTGGCTCAGGGAGTTCGGCCCTGTGGAGACGGTGCGGCGGATCGACGAGGCCGAGGAGGGCGCGGACGAGCCGCCACCGCTGCCGGGCGTACGGGCCGAGCGCTGGGCCGGGCTCGTCGCGCGGGCCCGGGCGGCGCCGCCCCCGGAGCGGGACCTGGCGCGCGTGGCGGAGCGCGGGGCGCGGTTCGTGTGCCCGGGTGACGCGGAGTGGCCCGGTCAACTGGACGACCTGGGGGACGAGCGGCCCGTCGGGCTGTGGGTGCGCGGCGGGGCCAGCCTGCGGATGTGGGCGCTGCGGTCGGTGGCCGTGGTGGGCGCGCGGGCCTGCACGGACTACGGGGTGCGCATGGGCGCGACCCTCGGGGCCGGGCTCGCCGAGCGCGGCTGGGTCGTCGTCTCCGGGGGCGCCTACGGGGTCGACGCGGCGGCGCACAGAGGGGCGCTCGGTGCCGCGGGTGCGACGGTCGCCGTCCTGGCCTGCGGGGTCGACCGGGTCTATCCGCGCGGGCACACTCAGTTGATCGACAGGATCGCGGAACAGGGGCTCGTCGTGGCCGAGTTGCCGCCCGGGGACCATCCGACACCGAGCCGGTTCATTCTGCGCAACCGGGTCATCGCCGCGTTGACGCGGGGCACCGTCGTCGTGGAGGCGGCCTACCGCAGCGGAGCGCTGGGGACAGCCCGTTGGGCGTTGCGGCTCGGCCGGCACGCGATGGGGGTGCCGGGGCCGGTGACCAGCGGCGTCTCCTCAGGGGTGCACGAACTGCTGCGCAAGGAGGGCGTGCTCGTCACCGACGCCGCGGAAGTGATCGAGCTGGTCGGTGACATGGGGGAGCTGGCACCCGAGCGGCACGGGCCCGTATTGTCCCGCGACCTGCTGCCCCCGGCCACGGCGCGGGTGCTCGCAGCCCTGCCCGCGCAAGGCGCCCACACCGTCGCGGAGATCAGCAGGGAAGCGGAGGGCGGGGCGGACGAGACGATCGGGAGACTGTATGAACTGCGCTCGTTGGGGTTCGTCGAACGACAGGGCGACGGCTGGAAGTTGACACGCCAGGCGAACCGCCCGGTGTTTCCGGACGGAGGTGCGCCCTGACACCGCCTTGACGCAGCGTATTGCGCCGTCCGGATGACGCCCCGACAACCTTGGGAGCACCGGCAGTTGGCGGCACGGCCCGGTCACGTACGGCGACGAAAGCGTTTGCGCAAGTCCCCCAACGGAACGTATCTGCGCGCGTACGAACCCATACCCTTCGCACACTGCGACACTTCAGTCACGCTACGCTCACCAGGATTCGGGTTCGTCCTCCCCATTGCGGAATCAGGCAGGCGGTTCGGCACCAGTCACCATCAGACGGGCAAGACTCCATCTTCAGCAGCGAAGCGACCTCAGCGACAGCAGCGATCCCAGCGACCCTCTCCGACTCCGTCGGCAGGCAGCAGAACGGCACAAGGCGGCGCATGCCACAGCACATCTCCGGATCCGACCGGGCGGCGGCGGTACCCCCCGCCGCCCGCGGCTCCAGCGTGCGGCCTCCGGCTCCCTCCTCCGTCGAGGAGCTGTGGAGGTCGTACAAGGCGACCGGTGACGAGCGGCTGCGCGAGCAGCTCATCCTGCACTACTCGCCGCTGGTGAAGTACGTCGCGGGCCGGGTCAGCGTGGGGCTCCCGCCCAATGTCGAGCAGGCCGACTTCGTCTCGTCCGGGGTCTTCGGGCTGATCGACGCGATCGAGAAGTTCGACATCGGCCGCGAGATCAAGTTCGAGACGTACGCGATCACCCGGATCCGCGGCGCGATGATCGACGAGCTGCGGGCCCTGGACTGGATCCCCCGGTCCGTGCGGCAGAAGGCGCGCAATGTCGAGCGGGCTTACGCGACGCTCGAGGCCAAGCTGCGGCGCAGCCCCTCGGAGAGCGAGGTCGCCGCCGAGATGGGGGTGGCGCTGGAGGAACTGCACGCCGTCTTCAGCCAGTTGTCGCTGGCGAACGTCGTGGCCCTGGAGGAGCTGCTGCACGTCGGGGGCGAGGGCGGGGACCGGCTCAGCCTCATGGACACCCTGGAGGACCGGGCGGCGGACAACCCGGTGGAGGTTGCCGAGGACCGGGAGCTGCGCCGGTTCCTGGCGCGGGCGATCAACACGCTGCCCGAGCGGGAGAAGACCGTGGTCACGCTCTACTACTACGAGGGCCTCACGCTGGCCGAGATCGGCAACGTCCTCGGCGTCACGGAGAGCCGGGTCAGCCAGATCCACACCAAGTCGGTGCTGCAGTTGCGGGCGAAGCTGGCGAGCTTCGGGCGCTGAATCGCCGTCGAACCTGGAGGCGAATCGTCCCTGCCGGGCCGGTGGCCGCTTTGGGGCGCCGGGTGCTCCGTGCGGCTCCCGTCCCGGGCGGCGCGTCCGTAAAGTGGAGCTGTGCCAAGGATTCGAGCGGCCTCTGTGGCCGAGCACCGGTCGATGCAGCGCGGCGCCCTCCTGGACGCGGCGCGCTCCCTGCTGTCCGAAGGGGGGACGGAGGCGCTGACGTTCCCCGCGCTCGCGGAGCGGACGGGGCTCGCGCGGTCCTCCGTGTACGAGTACTTCAAGTCCCGCGCGGCGGTCGTCGAGGAGCTGTGCGAGGTCGACTTCCCGGTGTGGGCCGCCGAGGTCGAGGACGCGATGGCGCGGGCCGCGACGCCCGAGGGCAAGGTCGAGGCGTACGTCCGTGAGCAGCTCTCCCTGGTCGGTGACCGGCGCCACCGTGCCGTGGTGGCGATCTCGGCGAGCGAGCTGGACGCGGGGGCACGCGAGAAGATCCGCGCCGCGCACGGCGGCCTCGTCGCCATGATCGTCGAGGCGCTGGCGGACATGGGGCACGAGCAGCCCCGGCTCGCGGCGATGCTCCTCCAGGGCGTCGTGGACGCGGCGGTCCGCCGCATCGAACTCGGCGCGGCGGAGGACCCGGGCGTCATCGTGGACGCGGCGGTGGGGATGGCGCTGCGGGGCGTCCAGGGCTAGGCGCTCCGCTCGGCCGAACGGTTCTTACGGGGCCGGGGCCAGACGCGGACGCCGTTTCTGCGTCCGGCTGGGCCCGGCTGGGCTGCAATCCGGCTTAGTCGATCGAACTTGGTCGATCAGCCCGCCCGGTTGGTGCCAAGCCCGGCCGGCACCGAGCAGGGCGGCTTGGTCGATCGGGCCCGCCCGGCCAGTGCCAGGCCGGCAGACACCGAGCCAGGACGGCTTGATCGATCCGGTCGGCCCGGCCAGTGCCAAGCCCGACCGACACCAAGCCAGGGCAGCTTGGTCGATCGGCCCGCCCGGTTGGTGCCATGCTCGGCTGGCACCGAGCAGGGCGGCTTGGCCGATCGGGCCGGCCCGGCCAGTGCCAAGCCCGTCCGGCCAGTGCCAAGCCCGGCCCGCACCGAGCCAGGGCGGGCCGCACTCAAGCCGCACTCGTCAGCCCCACCCCCGGCTGCCACGCTCCCGGCGTAGAAGCCCCCAAAGGCGCTGCACCCCCGCGGCACCCACCCCGCCAGCCCCGCTTCGTCCGCCCCCTCACAGGCACTGCACCCCCGCGGCACCCACCCCACCAACCCCGACGCATCCGGCCCCGCCCCCCAAACCGGCAGCAATCTGACCCGCCCCCCACCCACCCACGACGGGCCCAGCAGCGACAGTGGGTTCAGGTACGTCGCTCCTCTCCTCAACCCCCAGTGCAGGCACGACGGGGAGGTGGCGGGGCAGTGGCCCGTCGGGAGTTGCAGGGTGCCGAGGACATCGGCCGGGGAGACGTGCGCGCCCTTGTGGACCGTGGGCGTCACCGGCTCGAACGTCGTGCGCAACGGGGGATCACCCGTGCCCGCCAGCTCCACCGACACCACACCCCGGCCCGCCACCTCACCCGCGAACGAGACCCGTCCCACCGCCACCGCACGCACCGGCGCGTCGATCGGGGCCGCGAGGTCGACGCCGCGGTGGCCGGGGCCGTAGGGCGTCGCCGGTGGGGACCAGCCACGTACGACCGTGGGGTGGTCGCCCACCGGCCAGACCGTCGTACCCCGCCCGGCGGACGTGGGTACGGCGGCAGACGCTGCCCCCGCCGCCCAGGGGAGACAGACGAGCAGCAGGACGGTCACGGACAGTAGTCTTCGCAGTTCGCGCATGGCGGCAACGCTTCCCGATCAGGCCGGATCCGGGGGATCATGGCCGGGAAACGTGGACTACCGGTCGGTTGTGGACAGCGGCGTCACCCCCGACCTCGCGGGTCCCGTACACTTCATGTGGCGATCCGGGCCACCGGATCGACTTCGCACGCCCCGACACCGGCCCGCAAAGGCTCGTGTCAAGCGTCCTTCGGTCCCGTACTCACGTACGCGGCAGGCGCGAGCGGGGCGTCAGGAAACAACCGAGAAAACACAAGGAGTACGGCCATGGCCGTCGTCACGATGCGGGAGCTGCTGGAGAGCGGCGTCCACTTCGGTCACCAGACCCGTCGTTGGAACCCGAAGATGAAGCGCTTCATCTTCACGGAGCGCAACGGCATCTACATCATCGACCTGCTCCAGTCGCTGTCGTACATCGACCGCGCCTACGAGTTCGTCAAGGAGACCGTCGCCCACGGCGGCACGGTCATGTTCGTCGGCACGAAGAAGCAGGCGCAGGAGGCCATCGCCGAGCAGGCGACCCGCGTCGGCATGCCCTACGTGAACCAGCGCTGGCTGGGCGGCATGCTCACCAACTTCTCGACCGTCTACAAGCGTCTGCAGCGCCTCAAGGAGCTCGAGCAGATCGACTTCGAGGACGTCGCCGCGTCCGGTCTCACCAAGAAGGAGCTTCTCGTGCTCTCGCGCGAGAAGGCCAAGCTGGAGAAGACCCTCGGCGGTATCCGCGAGATGTCCAAGGTGCCCAGCGCCGTCTGGATCGTGGACACCAAGAAGGAGCACATCGCGGTCGGTGAGGCCCGGAAGCTCAACATCCCGGTCGTCGCGATCCTCGACACCAACTGCGACCCCGACGAGGTCGACTACAAGATCCCGGGCAACGACGACGCGATCCGCTCCGTCACCCTGCTCACCCGCGTGATCGCCGACGCCGTCGCCGAGGGCCTCATCGCCCGTTCCGGCGCCGCGACCGGCGACCAGAAGCCGGGCGAGAAGGCCGCCGCCGAGCCGCTCGCCGAGTGGGAGCGCGACCTGCTCGAGGGCGAGAAGAAGGCCGACGAGAAGCCCGCGGAGGCTCCGGCCGCCGAGGCGCCCGCCGCTGAGGCCCCCGCTGCCGAGGCGCCCGCCGCCGAGGCTCCGGCCGCCGAGGCCGAGCAGGCCTGACCCGTACGGGTACCGGTATCCACACCGGTTTCACGAGGTGACGGCGGGGGCCAGCCACAAGCGGCCCCCGCCGTCCCCCGTGACCTCTTCTGACTTCTCAGAACTCCTCAGACTTCGTAGAGAGAACCAGGATCATGGCGAACTACACCGCCGCTGACGTCAAGAAGCTCCGTGAGCTCACCGGCGCCGGCATGATGGACTGCAAGAAGGCGCTCGACGAGGCCGAGGGCAACGTCGACAAGGCCGTCGAGGCCCTGCGCATCAAGGGCCAGAAGGGCGTCGCCAAGCGCGAGGGCCGTTCGGCCGAGAACGGCGCGGTCGTCTCCCTCATCGCCGACGACAACACCTCCGGTGTCATCGTCGAGCTGAAGTGCGAGACGGACTTCGTCGCCAAGGGCGAGAAGTTCCAGTCGGTCGCCAACGAGCTGGCCGCCCACATCGCCAAGACGAACCCCGCCGACATCCAGGCGCTGCTCGCGTCCGAGATCGAGGCCGGCAAGACCGTCCAGGCGTACGTCGACGAGGCCAACGCCACCCTGGGCGAGAAGATCGTCCTGGACCGCTTCGCGCAGTTCACCGGTGGCTACGTGACCGCGTACATGCACCGCACCATGCCGGACCTGCCCCCGCAGATCGGTGTCCTCGTCGAGCTCGACAAGGAGAACGCCGAGATCGCCAAGGGCGTCGCGCAGCACATCGCCGCCTTCGCGCCGAAGTACCTCTCCCGTGAGGACGTCCCGGCCGAGGTCGTCGAGTCCGAGCGTCGCGTCGCCGAGGAGACCACCCGCGCCGAGGGCAAGCCCGAGGCCGCGCTCCCGAAGATCGTCGAGGGGCGTGTCAACGGCTTCTTCAAGGAGGCGACGCTGCTCGGCCAGCCGTACGCCCTCGACAACAAGAAGTCCGTCGAGAAGGTCCTCCAGGAGGCCGGCGTCACCCTGAAGCGCTTCTCGCGCATCAAGGTCGGCATCTGAGTCCGTACGCGACAGCCGCGAGACCCGGTGGCCACCCAGAGCCGCTAGGGTCGACAGCAGTCGCCCGGGCACGCGCCGGGCGACCGCAGATGTGACGAGGAGGCCATTGCCGCGCATGGGATGCGAACACCCCATCGGCAGTGGCCTTCTTCGTATGTGTGCCAAGTAAAGAGGCGAGAATTCCATGACCACCACTCAGGCCGACAACGGTGACAAGAGCGACGACGGCAAAGGCGCGGGCCGCTTTCTGCTGAAGCTTTCCGGCGAGGCGTTCGCCGGGGGCGGGGGTCTGGGTGTCGACCCCGACGTGGTGCACGCCATCGCCCGGGAGATCGCGGCCGTGGTCCGCGGCGGGGCGCAGATCGCCGTCGTCATCGGCGGCGGCAACTTCTTCCGCGGGGCCGAGCTCCAGCAGCGCGGCATGGACCGGGCCCGCTCCGACTACATGGGCATGCTCGGCACCGTCATGAACTGCCTGGCCCTCCAGGACTTCCTGGAGAAGGAGGGCATCGACAGCCGGGTGCAGAC
This sequence comes from Streptomyces sp. NPDC046939, assembly GCF_040644575.1. Taxonomy (NCBI): domain Bacteria; kingdom Bacillati; phylum Actinomycetota; class Actinomycetes; order Kitasatosporales; family Streptomycetaceae; genus Streptomyces; species Streptomyces sp. NPDC046939. The sequence goes on along the minus strand of NZ_JBEYWV010000004.1, from coordinate 59,580 downwards.
CGCCATCACGATGGGCCAGGTCGCCGAGCCCTACATCCCGCTGCGCGCCGTGCGCCACCTGGAGAAGGGCCGCGTCGTGATCTTCGGCGCCGGTATGGGCATGCCGTACTTCTCCACCGACACGACCGCCGCGCAGCGCGCCCTGGAGATCGACGCCGAGGCGCTGCTCATGGGCAAGAACGGCGTGGACGGCGTCTACGACTCGGACCCGAAGACCAACCCCGAGGCCGTGAAGTTCGACGCGCTCAGCTACGGCGAGGTCATCACCCGGGACCTGAAGGTCGCCGACATGACCGCGATCACCCTGTGCCGCGACAACGCGCTGCCGATCCTCGTCTTCGAACTGCTGACGTCGGGCAATATCGCCCGGGCCGTCAAGGGTGAGAAGATCGGGACGCTCGTGGGCGACCAGGGCACCCGCGCCTGACCTCACGTCCACGCGTCCGTACCGTCCCGCGAGGCTCGCGGGGGCACGGGGGATGGACAATGTCCTGCCGGTCGGACACCGTGCAAGGACACGGGGGACGACGAGGACCGAAGGACAGAAGGACGCCGCGGGAAACCGCGCGTCAAACAGACACGCGACGCAGCCGGCCGCCCCGTGCACGCCGGGCCTCACTCAAGACACGCAGGAGCAAGTGGTGATCGAAGAGACCCTCCTCGAGGCCGAGGAAAAGATGGAGAAGGCCGTCGTGGTCGCCAAGGAGGACTTCGCCGCGATCCGCACCGGTCGTGCGCACCCGGCGATGTTCAACAAGATCGTGGCCGACTACTACGGCGCGCTGACGCCGATCAACCAGCTCGCCTCGTTCTCGGTGCCCGAGCCGCGGATGGCCGTGGTGACCCCGTTCGACAAGAGCGCGCTGCGCAACATCGAGCAGGCGATCCGCGACTCCGACCTGGGCGTCAACCCGAGCAACGACGGCAGCATCATCCGAGTGACGTTCCCCGAGCTCACCGAGGAGCGCCGCCGCGACTACATCAAGGTCGCCAAGACCAAGGCGGAGGACAGCAAGGTCTCCATCCGCTCGGTCCGTCGCAAGGCCAAGGACGCCATCGACAAGGCGATCAAGGACGGCGACATCGGCGAGGACGAGGGCCGTCGCGGCGAGAAGGAACTCGACGACACCACCGCCAAGTACGTGGCCCAGGTGGACGAGCTGCTCAAGCACAAGGAAGCCGAGCTGCTCGAAGTCTGAGCGAGCGCGGAACATCGAGGTTCGAGGAATCCGTGAACGACTCTTCCTGGGGGGCGCCGTCCGGGCCCGGGTACGCGGGGCCGTCCGGCCAGGGGCCCGCCCATGGGCCGACCGGTCAGGGGCCCGCGCGTGGTCAGGGGCCCGGCCACGGCCAGGGGCCCTCGTACGGCCAAGCGCCCTCCTACGGGCAGGGACCTTCGTACGGGCAGGGGGCCGTCTACGGCCAGGGCCACCCGTACGACCAAGGGCGTCCTCCGGCGGGTCCCGCGTACGAAGGGCAGGCGGTTGAGGAGACTCGGCCCATGCCCATCGTGCCCGATATGCCCGACGTGCCCGCCGGTGGCGGGGACGGGGAGCAGGACGCCGACCGGGGGGCCGCTCGGGTGAGCGGCCCCTTGTACCGCGACGATCCGGTTCCGCAGCCGCCGCAGGAGCCTCTGCCGGCCTCTTCGCCCCAGCAGCCGCAGCGGCCCCAGCAGCCGCAGTCGTCGCACACACAGGCGCCGCAGTCGTCTTCGCGGCGCGCGGAGCCGCCGAAGGCGAAGAAGAGCGCGGGCCGGGACCTCGGCGCGGCCATAGGGGTCGGCGTCGGACTCGGCGTCGTGATCATCGCGTCGCTCTTCGTCGTCAAGGCCGTCTTCGTCGGCGTGATAGCGGTCGCCGTCGTCGTCGGCCTGTGGGAGCTGACCTCCCGGCTCCAGGAGCGCAAGAGCATCAAGGCGCCGCTCGTGCCGCTCGCCATCGGCGGCGCGGCGATGGTCGTCGCCGGATACGTCCGCGGCGCCGAGGGCGCCTGGGTGGCGATGGCGCTGACCGCGCTCGCCGTCCTGGTGTGGCGGATGACGGAGCCGCCCGAGGGCTATCTGAAGGACGTGACGGCGGGCGTCTTCGCCGCGTTCTACGTCCCCTTCCTCGCCACCTTCGTGGCGATGATGCTCACCGCGGACGACGGGGCGTGGCGCGTCCTGACGTTCCTGATCCTCACCGTGGTCAGCGACACCGGCGCGTACGCCGTCGGCTGGCGCTTCGGCAAGAACAAGCTCGCGCCTCGCATCAGCCCCGGCAAGACCCGCGAGGGCCTGGTCGGCGCGGTGGCGTTCGCCATGGTGGCCGGCGTGCTCTGCATGGAGTTCCTGGTCGACGACGGAGCCTGGTGGCAGGGGCTCGTCCTCGGCGTCTGCGTCGCCGCCAGCGCGACCCTCGGCGACCTCGGCGAATCCATGATCAAGCGCGACCTCGGCATCAAGGACATGGGCACGCTGCTCCCCGGCCACGGCGGCATCATGGACCGCCTGGACTCCCTGCTGCCGACGGCACCGGTGGTCTGGCTCCTCCTGGTCCTGTTCGTGGGGTCCTGACCCGGGCGTCTCTCCTGTTTACGGGCTCCCGCCTCTTGGCGGGGGCCCGTTTCCGCGCGCTGAAAAGCGGGATTCCCGACGGGCCTGCGACGCGTGCGACACTGGATGAGCCATGCCTAAGCCCGGAGAACTCACTTTCGTCGCCCCCCGCGGAGCCAAGAAGCCGCCGCGGCACCTTGCCGATCTTTCGCCCGCCGAGCGGAAGGAGGCTGTTGCCGCGATCGGTGAGAAGCCGTTCCGCGCCAAGCAGCTCTCGCAGCACTACTTCGCGCGGTACGCGCACGACCCCGCGGAGTGGACCGACATCCCCGCCGGGTCGCGCGAGAAGCTGCGGGAGGCGTTGCTGCCCGAGCTGATGACCGTCGTGCGGCACCTGTCGACCGACCAGGACACCACCCGCAAGACGCTGTGGCGGCTGTTCGACGGGACGCTCGTCGAGTCCGTGCTCATGCGCTACCCGGACCGGGTCACCATGTGCATCTCGTCGCAGGCCGGGTGCGGGATGAACTGCCCGTTCTGCGCCACGGGGCAGGCCGGGCTCGACCGGAACCTGTCGACCGGTGAGATCGTGCACCAGATCGTGGACGGGATGCGGGCGCTCAGGGACGGCGAGATCCCTGGTGGGCCGGCGCGGCTCAGCAACATCGTCTTCATGGGGATGGGCGAGCCGCTCGCCAACTACAAGCGGGTCGTCGGCGCCATCCGGGCGCTCACCGACCCCGAGCCGGACGGGCTGGGCCTTTCGCAGCGCGGTATCACCGTGTCGACGGTCGGGCTCGTGCCGGCCATCCACCGCTTCGCCGACGAGGGGTTCAAGTGCCGCCTCGCCATCTCGCTGCACGCGCCCGACGACGAGCTGCGCGACACCCTCGTACCGGTCAACACCCGGTGGAAGGTGCGCGAGGTCCTCGACGCCGGGTGGGAGTACGCCGCCAAGTCCGGGCGTCGGCTGTCGATCGAGTACGCCCTCATCCGCGACATCAACGATCAGGCGTGGCGTGGGGACCGGCTCGGGCGGCTGCTGCGGGGCAAGCCCGTGCATGTCAATCTCATCCCGCTCAACCCGACGCCGGGGTCGAAGTGGACCGCGTCGCGGCCCGAGGACGAGAAGGCGTTCGTCGAGGCGATCGCCGCGCACGGGGTGCCCGTCACCATCCGGGACACCCGTGGCCAGGAGATCGACGGGGCGTGCGGTCAGCTCGCCGCGACCGAGCGGTAATCTGAGGTCCGGCACCACTCACCACATCTGCATATTCCGACAGGGGAGCGCCACAGCGCTGAGAGTGCGGCACCGGTTCACACCGCAGGCCGCAGACCCTCTGAACCTCGCCCGGGTCATTCCGGGTAGGAAGTTCGGTCACCACTCATGCTGTTGCGCCCTGCCCGGGAACCTCCGGGCGGGGCCGCGTCTTCTCCTGGTCATTCCAGGAGGAATCCGATGAGCACCACCATCAGCAAGAAGAAGACGTGCCTGGCCCTGGCCGTGGGCGTCGCTCTTGTCGCTCTTTCCGCCTGCGGGTCGTCCGGCGACGGCGGCTCGGGCGACTCCAAGACCGTCACCCTGGTCAGCCACGACTCCTGGGCCGTCTCCAAGAACGTACTGAAGGACTTCGAGAAGAAGTCCGGGTACAAGGTGAAGGTCCTGAAGGACGGTGACGCCGGGCAGGCCGTCAACAAGGCGATCCTGTCCAAGGGCAATCCGCAGGGCGACGTCTTCTTCGGCGTCGACAACACCCTGCTGTCCCGCGCGATCGACAACAAGATCTTCACGCCGTACAAGGCCGAGGGGATCGAACGGGTGCTGAGCGAGTACCGGCTCGACATCCTGTTCGGCAAGTACAGCGTCACGCCCATCGACACCGGCGACATCTGCGTCAACTACGACAAGAAGTACTTCGAGCAGCACAAGCTGGCGCCGCCGTCCTCCTTCGCCGATCTCGCGAAGCCGCAGTACAAGAACCTGCTCGTCACGGAGAACGCCGCCACCTCCTCGCCCGGCCTCGGCTTCCTGCTCGGGACCGCCGCGGAGTACGGCGACGACGGCTGGCAGGGCTACTGGAAGAAGCTCGTCGCCAACGGGGTGAAGGTCGTCGACGGCTGGGACCAGGCGTACAACGAGGAGTTCAGCGGCAGCGCGGGCGGTAAGAAGGCGGGCGGCGACCGGCCACTCGTCGTGTCGTACGCGTCCTCGCCGCCCGCCGAGGCGATCTACTCCGACCCGCAGCCGAGGACGTCGCCGGTCGGCGTCGCGACGAAGACGTGCTTCCAGCAGGTCGAGTTCGCGGGGCTGCTCGACGGGGCGAAGAACGAGAAGGGCGGCAAGGCGCTCCTGGACTTCCTCATCTCCAAGGAGTTCCAACAGGACATGCCGCTCAACATGTTCGTCGACCCGGTGACCGAGGACGCCCACGCGCCCGCCGAGTACACCAAGTACGCCGTGCGCGTCGCCGACCCCGAGTACATGAGCCCGCGCAGGATCGCCAAGAACCGTGACAACTGGGTCAAGTCGTGGACCTCGCTCGTAAGGAAGTAGCACCCCCGACGCGGCCCCGGGCATCGCGCGGGCGCTCCTCCGGGGGCGCCGCGCGGCTCGGTCTCATGGTCGTGCCTGTCCTTTTCTTCGCGGTCTTCTTCGCGTACCCGGTCGTCGCCATCGTCCGCCGTGGGCTCCTCGTCGGCGGCGCCTGGCAGTTCGGGCGGATCGGGGACGTGCTGGCGGAGTCGGACATCCGGCACGTCCTGTGGTTCACGGTGTGGCAGGCGCTGGCGTCGACCGCCCTTACGTTGCTGATCGCGTTGCCCGGCGCGTATGTGTTCGCGCGGCTCGACTTCCCCGGCAAGCAGGTGTTGCGGGCGGTCGTCACCGTGCCGTTCGTGCTGCCGACCGTCGTCGTGGGGACGGCGTTCCTGGCCCTGGTCGGGCGGGGCGGGCTGCTCGACGAGCTGTGGGGCGTGCGGCTCGACACCACCGTGTGGGCGATCCTCGTCGCGCACGTCTTCTTCAACTACGCGGTGGTGGTCCGGACCGTGGGCGGGCTCTGGGGGCAGCTCGATCCGCGTCAGGAGGAGGCTGCGCGGATGCTCGGCGCCTCGCGGTTCGCGGCGTGGCGCCGGGTGACGCTGCCCGCGCTCGGCCCGGCCGTGGCGGCGGCGGGGCTGATGGTCTTCCTGTTCACCTTCACGTCGTTCGGGGTCGTGCAGATCCTCGGCGGGCCGGGCTACTCGACCCTCGAAGTGGAGATCTACCGGCAGACCGCGCAGATCTTCGACCTGTCGACCGCCGCCGTCCTCACGATCGTGCAGTTCGTCGCGGTCGGGCTCATCCTGGGCGTGCACGCCTGGAGCGTGCGCCGGCGCGAGAGCGCGCTCCGGCTGGTCGACGCGGCGCACACGGCGCGCAGGCCGCGCGGGGCCGGGCAGTGGGCGCTGCTCGCCGGGGTCCTCGCCACGGTCGCCGTGCTGATCCTGCTGCCGCTCGGCGTGCTGATCCAGCGCTCGCTCGACGCGCCGGGCGGGTACGGGTTCGCGTACTACCGGGCTCTCGGCGACTCCGACGGCGGGACCTTCCTCGTACCGCCGATCGACGCCGTGTGGAACTCCCTGGAGTACGCGCTCGCCGCCACCGGGATCGCCCTCGTCGTCGGGGGGCTCGCGGCCGCCGCGCTGACCCGGCAAGCGGGACGGCTCGTGCGCGGGTTCGACGCGCTGCTGATGCTGCCGCTCGGGGTGTCCGCCGTGACCGTCGGGTTCGGGTTCCTGATCACGCTCGACAAGCCGCCGCTCGACCTGCGCGCGTCCTGGATCCTGGTGCCGCTGGCCCAGGCGCTGGTCGGCGTGCCCTTCGTCGTACGGACCATGCTGCCGGTCCTGCGCGCCGTCGACGGGCGGCTGCGGGAGGCCGCCGCCGTGCTCGGCGCCTCGCCCCTGCGGGCCTGGCGGGAGGTCGACCTGCCGATGGTGCGGCGGGCGCTGCTCGTCGCGGCCGGATTCGCGTTCGCCGTGTCGCTCGGCGAGTTCGGGGCGACCGTCTTCATCGCGCGGCCCGACAACCCGACACTGCCGGTCGCCGTGGCCCGGCTGCTCGGCCGCGCCGGCGACCTCAACTACGGGCAGGCGATGGCCCTCTCGACGGTCCTCATGATCGTCTGCGCCGTCTCCCTCCTGCTGCTCGAACGCATCCGGCCCGCGCGGGCCACGACCGGGGAGTTCTGAATGGCGGCCATGCTCGCACTGGACGACGCGACCGTACGGTTCGGGGGGCGCGCGGCGCTCGACCGCGTGGACCTGGAGGTCGCCGAGCACGAGATCGTCTGCGTGCTCGGGCCGAGCGGCAGCGGCAAGTCGACGCTGCTGCGGGTCGTCGCGGGGTTGCAGCACCTCGACTCCGGGCGGGTGCTGCTCGCCGGGCGCGACCAGGCGGGTGTGCCCGCGCACAAGCGGGGCGTGGGGCTGATGTTCCAGGACCACCAGTTGTTCCCGCAGCGGGACGTGGGCGGCAATGTCGCGTTCGGGCTGCGGATGCACGGCGCCGGCAAGGCCGAACAGCGGGCTCGCGTGCGGGAGTTGCTCGAACTCGTCGGGCTGCCCGGCGCCGCCGACCGTGCCGTCGGTGCGCTCTCCGGCGGTGAGCAGCAGCGCGTCGCGCTGGCCCGCGCGCTCGCGCCCCGGCCGCGCCTCCTCATGCTCGACGAACCGCTGGGCCAGCTCGACCGTTCGCTGCGCGAGCGCCTGGTCGTCGAACTGCGGGAACTGTTCGGAGAGTTGGGCACCACCGTGCTCGCCGTCACGCACGACCAGGGCGAGGCGTTCGCCCTCGCGGACCGGGTCGTCGTCATGCGGGACGGGCGCATCGCCCAGTCCGGCACGCCCCTCGACGTGTGGCTCCGTCCGGCCGACGAGTTCGTGGCTCGTTTCCTCGGGTTCGACAACGTCGTGGAGGCGACCGTCTCGGTCTCCGGTGACGCCGCGGACACTCCGTGGGGCAAGGTCCCGGTCCCGGCAGGGGCGGCGCGGGGCCCCGGGAAGATCCTCGTACGGCCCGCTGGCGTACGGCTCGTCGACGCCGCCGACGCCCAGTTGACCTGCACCGTCGCCGCCCGCACCTTCCGGGGTACGCACGTCGCGCTGCACCTGCAACCCGAGGATGCGCCCCGGCTCGAAGCGGCCTGCGCGCTGCGCGAGGCGCCGGAGCCGGGTGCCGAGGTCGGCGTGGCCTTCGACGCCGCCGAAATTGTGGTGCTGGGCGGGGGACCGGCTACGTAGGGTCGGCGCATGACGACATCCGCGCGCACCCCACAAAGCCAGCTCTCGCACGACCGTTTCTGTACGGAGATCGTCGCGCAGGCCGACCTGTTGAGGGCGCACATCGACGGCGCCGATCTCTCCGTGACCGTGCCGACCTGCCCGGACTGGACCCTGCGCCAGCTCGTCGAGCACGTGGGCCGCGCACACCGCTGGGCCGAGGCGATGGTCCGTACGCGGGCGAGCGAGCAACTGGACGAGAACGACCTGCCGGACAGCGCCCCCGCGGACGACGACCCCGCCACGCTCGCCACCTGGTTCGGCGACGGGGCCCGGCGCCTCGCGGACACCCTGCGCGCGGCAGGGCCCGACACCGCCTGCTGGAGCTGGGCCTGGCAGCAGGACTCCGGGTTCTGGGCGCGCCGGATGACCCACGAGACGGTGATCCACCGGGCGGACGCGGCGCTCGCCGCCAAGGCCGAGTACGACGTGGCGCCCGAGATCGCCGCCGACGCGATCGACGAATGGCTGCGGATCGTGCGTTACGTGCAGGACGTCGACGCCAGGGACGGCGCGCAGGAGTTGAAGGCGGGCGGTCGCACGCTCCACCTGCACGCGACCGACACGGCACCGGAGTCGGCCGCCGAGTGGCTGATCGAACTGGGCGACGAGGGAATCGTCTGGCGGCGCGAACACGGCAAGGCGGACGTGGCGCTGCGCGGGCCCATGACCGACCTGCTGCTCGCGTTCTACCGGCGCCGGTCGCTGGACGACGGGGGCGTCGAGGTGCTCGGTGATCGCGCGCTGCTCGACTTCTGGCTGGAGCGCGCCACGTTCGGCTGACACCGGGCGCGCATGGGGAAGGGGCCGTACGGGGCACGTGCCCCGTACGGCCCCTTCCGTACTGCTAGTTCTGGGCCGCGCCGCGCTTGCGCAGGGCGAAGACCACACCGCCACCGGCGACGACGAGCGCCGCGGCGATGCCGGCGAACAGGCCGGTGTTGCTGTCGGCACCGGTCTCGGCGAGGTCCGAACCACCGGCCGGGGAGGCCGAGTTCGCGGGCGCCGGGGCGGCGGGGCTCTCCGACTCCGGGGCCGCCGGGGTCGGCTTGGCGGACTCGGCGGGCTTCGACGTCTCCGGGGCCGGGGTGCCCGGCGCGGGCTTGGCCGGCGTCGGCGTCGGCTTGGGCGTCGGCTTCTCGGTGGCGCAGGCGGTCGCCGGGGTGGTGACGCCGCCCTCTATGTCGTCGTCCACGTTGAACGCGTCGGTCTTCACGTGGATGCGGAAGTGCGTCTTCGGCGCCCAGTCACCTTCGAACGTGACGGTGGCGCCTTCCGCGGTGCCCTTGACGACCTTGCTGTCGAGGTTCTTGCCCGAGTCATCGATCAGCGTGATGGTGGCAGGCGTCCCGGACCTATCGACGTCCTTGACGGTGATAACGCTCTTCGCACCGACGCAAGAGGCGGTGGCGCTGAACTCGTTGATGTTGCACGCCGACGCGGTACCGGCGACGCCCAGCGTCAGCGCGGTCGCGGCCGCCGCCACACCGGCGAACCGGGCGGCGCGTGCGGATATACGGGGGGTTACGGACACGGTTGTCCTTCACGGGATCAGTGCAGAAAGAGATGAGGTGCCGCGAGGGGGAACGCGTAGCTCCGCCTCAGCACCCTCACGGTCCCCACACGTTTACAAGTGGCGGTGACGCAGCGTCAATACAGAGAAAGGTTTAACCCTCTACTCTTGACCTGTACTTGACCTAACGTGGCTCAGATTCTGCCTGCTCGTTCCTGTCGTTCACCATGTGTTCGAGCGCCGGGCCCGCTTCCTCGACCGAGTCGACGAGCGCGATGCGCGACTCCATCGACCGGCCGCGCGCGAGCGCCCGCAACAAGGGCCACGCGGGCAGCGTCCGCGTCCAGTGCTCGCGGTCGACGAGAACCATGGGGGTCGGTTCGCCCCGGGACTCGTAGTAGTTGGGCGTGGCGTTGTCGAAGATCTCCTGGACCGTGCCGGCCGCGCCGGGCAGGAAGATGACGCCCGCGTTGGAGCGCGCGAGCAGGCCGTCCTCGCGGGTGGCGTTGGCGAAGTACTTGGCGAGGTGCGCGGCGAACGCGTTGGGCGGCTCGTGCCCGTAGAACCAGGTGGGGATGCCGACCGAGGCGCCCCCCTCCGGCCAGCGGGAACGCACCTCGAAGGCGGCCCTCGCCCAGTCCGTCACCGACGGCGTGAACGAGGGGTGCTTGGCGAGCAGCCGCAGCGCCTCGTCGAGCATGCCGTCGGCGAGCGGGGCGGCGTACGCGCCGAGGTTGGCCGCCTCCATCGCGCCCGGGCCGCCGCCGGTCGCCACGGTGAGCCCGGCGCGCGCGAGGGTGCGGCCGAGCCGGGCCGCGCCCGCGTACTCCTCGGTGCCGCGCGCCATCGCGTGGCCGCCCATGACGCCCACCACCCGTGCGCCGACGAGGAGTTCGTCGAGGGCGTCGGAGATCGAGTCGTCGTGGACGGCGCGCAGCATGGACGCGAAGACGTCGCCGTCCGTCTTGGTCCGCTGGAACCAGGCGTACGCGCGCGCGTCCGGCGTCGCCTCGTACCCGTCGGGTCCGGAGAGGCCGTCGAAGAGTTCGGCGGGCGTGTACAGGTGACCGCGGTACGGGTCGAAGGGCAGGCCCGGGACCGGCGGGAAGACGAGCGCCCCTTCGGCCCTGACGCGGGCGGCCGCCACCGGGTCCATGGGGCAGCCGAGGAAGACGGCGTCCGCGACGCCGGCGGCGAGCAGCCGGTCGGTGCGCTGGGTCAGGTCGACGGCCTGCACGCGGTGGCCCGCGAGGGTGCCGCGGGCGGCGAGCACCTCGTCGAACTCGGCGAGCGTCTCGATCTCGCGGTCGGGCGTGGCCGCGCGGGGGGCCGGTACGGAGGGCGGTGTCGCTGGGTTCGGCTGCACCCGCCCATGCTAAGCACCGCCCCAACCATCCCCCCGGGCGCGGGGGTTGCTCAGCTCTCGATCACCGACGGGTCCATCCAGGCGACCTCGAAGGTGTGGCCGTCCAGGTCGTCGAAGGCCCGCCCGTACATGAACCCGTGGTCCTGCTTCTCGCCGGTCTCGGTGCCGCCCGCCGCGACGGCCCGCTCGACCAGCTCGTCGACCTTCTCGCGGCTCTCCGCGCTGAGCGCGATCAGGACCTCGCTGTGGGTGGTGGAGTCGACGATGGTCTTCTTGGTGAAGCCCGCGTACTTCTCCTTGGTCATCACCATGAGCACGATGGTGTCGCTGATCACCACGGCGGAGGCGGTCTCGTCCGTGAACTGCTGGTTGATCGTGTAGCCGAGCTCGGTGAAGAACTTCTTCGAGGCGTCCAGGTCGCTGACGGCCAGGTTCACGAAGATCATCTGCTGGTACATGGGAGGCCCGTCGCCTTCTGTGTGTCGGTGAGTTCTTGCGCGTACGCAGGATTAGACGGACCCCGGCACCGAAACTCATCGCTGAGTGGTCGGAAAGCGTCGGGAAATTATCGGGAGATCAGCGGAACGGCGGAGAGCTCCGCGACGACCCAGGTCAGCGGGGTGAAGACGAGCAGCAGAGCACCCGCGCGCAGGGCCGCGGCGCCGCGCAGGGAGGTCGCGGGGGCGCCGAGGCGCAGGAGCGCGGCGGTGGTGTGCCGGCGCGCCTGGCGTGCCTCGACGGCCGCCGTCAGCAGGGTGGCGAGGGTGCAGCCGACGACGAGCACCGCGCCGAGCGCGGTCAGCGGGCCGAGGCCGGGGGCCGACGCGGGGGCGTGCCCGTACAGGACGTTCGCCGCGTACGCGCCCGAGGCCACGGCGCAGACGACGCCGAGGGGGCGGCCGATGCGCCGCGCCTCTTCCTGGAGGACGCGCCCGGCGAGCAGCCGGACCGCGCCGGGGCGCACCGCCTGCAGCGCCCAGCCGGTCAGGTAGGTGAGGGCGGGTCCGGCGAGCGCCAGGCCGAGCGCGGTGAGCGCCCACCCGGCGAGGACCGCGCTGGGGCTGCCGCCGAGTCCGCCCGGCATCCGCAGCCCGTCGCCGGCGCCCGCGCGGGAGGCGTAGGTCTCCACGGCGAGCCCGGCGGCGAGCAGCGCGACGCCCCAGGGCAGCCCGCTCGGCGCGGGTGCCGGTTCGGCGAAGGGTTCCTGGGGCTCGGTGTCGGGCGGCTCGGCGGTCCTGGCGGCCCGGCGGCCGCCCCGCGCGGACGCCGTGGCCCGCTGTGGGCGCAGCACCACGGCGCTCGCGCCGGAGGCGACCAGGGGCACGCACGTGAGCAGGGTGAGGACGGCGGGGAGCGGTAGGGGCCGGTCGGCGGCGAGCAGGCCGCGCGCCGCGCCGTCGAACGGGAGCCCGAAGAGGCCGCCGCGCAGATGCAGGAAGAACAGCAAGGCGAGGGCCGAGCCGAGCGCGCAGGCGAGCGCCGTGGAGACGGTGGCGAGCAGGGTGAGGCGGGCCGGTCCGAGACCGACGGCGGAGAGTCCGGGCCGCGGTTTCGTACCCGGGTCGGAGCGGGCGACGGCGACCGCGAAGTAGGCGGTGGCGGCGAGCGGCACGGCGCACCACAGGAGCCGGGCCACGGCGCCGGTGGACGCTTCGGGGTGGCCGAGCGCGTAGCCCAGCGTGCACAGCAGCAGGAAGCCGGTGCCCGCGGAGGCGGCGGCGACCAGGAGCCTGCGCATCTGGACCAGGGGCCGGCCACCGCGCACTAGACGGAGAGCGAGCACGCGGCGCGGCCTTCCGGGTCGGCGGCCGCGACGGGCAGCGGCACGGTGGTGACACGGCGTCCGTCGAGCAGCGGCACGGTGCGGTCGGCGTGCGCGCTGACGTCCGGGTCGTGCGTGGCGAGGACGACGGTGATGCCGTGCGAGCGGGCCGCCGCCGTCAGGGTGCGCAGCACGTGGGCGCGGTCGGCGCGGTGCAGGGTCGCGGTCGGCTCGTCGGCGAAGACCACGTCGGGGGCGTGCACGAGGGCGCGGGCGATGGCGACGCGCTGGCGCTCGGCCATCCGCAGGGCGCCGGGCCGCTTGCGGGCGAGGTGTCCGACGTCGAGCCGCTCCAGCCACTCCTGGGCGGCGCTCTTCGCGGCGCGGCGGCCGGTGCCGCGCAGCATCAGGGGCAGGGCGGTGTTCTCCCAGGCGTTCAGCTCCGGGACCAGGGCGGGCTCGGGGTCGATCCAGCCGAACCGGTCGCGGCGCAGGCGCTCGCGCACGAGCGCGCCCATGGTGTGCACCGGGGTGCTGTTGAACCACACCTCGCCCTGCTGAGCCACGAGCTGGCCCGAGAGGCAGCGCAGCAGTGTCGTCTTGCCCGCGCCGCGCGGGCCGCTGACCGCCAGGGTCTCGCCCTCGCGGACCTCGACGGAGACGCCCGTGAGCGCCGGGGTGCCGTTGTGCGAGACGTGCAGCGCGCGTGCCCGGAGCACGTCGTTGTCCGGCGGGGCCACCATGGCGTACACCTCGGTTCGGATCAGTTGTGCCGGGAAGGGCTTCCCATCCCCCGTACGGGGGAACGAAGGCGGGGCCGATCGGTTACAGGCACGTTAGGTATTCCGGACGATATGTCTGGAAAGGACGCGGCCCGGCCGCGTCCATCTCACTCGGATGGCGCGGCCGGGCCGGGGCCGAACGGGGCGTGCGCGGCTCAGATCTTCGTCCAGGCCTCCGTGAGCACCTGGCGGACGATGGACTCGATCTCGTCGAACGTCGACTGGTCGGAGATCAGCGGCGGCGAGAGCTGGATGACCGGGTCGCCACGGTCGTCGGCGCGGCAGTACAGGCCGTACTCGAACAGCTTCTTGGAGACGAAGCCGTACAGGACGCGCTCGGACTCCTCGTCCGTGAACGTCTCCTTGGTGGCCTTGTCCTTGACGAGCTCGATGCCGTAGAAGAAGCCGTTGCCGCGGACGTCGCCGACGATCGGCAGGTCGTGCAGCTTCTGGAGGGTGGTGAGGAAGTTCGCCTCGTTGTCCAGGACGTGCTGGTTGAGGCCCTCGCGCTCGAACAGGTCGAGGTTGGCGAGGCCGACCGCCGCGGAGACCGGGTGGCCACCGAAGGTGTAGCCGTGCAGGAACGTGTTGTCGCCCTTGTAGAACGGCTCGGCGATGCGGTCCGAGACGATCGCCGCGCCTATCGGGGAGTAGCCCGAGGTCATGCCCTTGGCGCAGGTGATGATGTCGGGGACGTAGCCGAACTTGTCGCAGGCGAACATCGTGCCGAGGCGGCCGAAGGCGCAGATGACCTCGTCGGAGACGAGCAGCACGTCGTACTGGTCGCAGATCTCGCGCACCCGTTGGAAGTAGCCGGGCGGGGGCGGGAAGCAGCCGCCCGCGTTCTGCACCGGCTCCAGGAAGACGGCGGCGACCGTCTCCGGGCCCTCGAAGAGGATCTCCTGCTCGATCTGGTCGGCGGCCCAGCGGCCGAACGCCTCGGGGTCGTCGCCGTGGATCGGGGCGCGGTAGATGTTGGTGTTCGGCACCTTGTGCGCGCCGGGCACGAGCGGCTCGAACGGAGCCTTCAGGGCGGGCAGACCGGTGATCGACAGGGCGCCCTGCGGGGTGCCGTGGTAGGCGACCGCGCGGGAGATGACCTTGTACTTCGTGTGGTTGCCGGTGAGCTTGTGGTACTGCTTCGCCAGCTTCCACGCGGTCTCGACGGCCTCGCCGCCGCCGGTCGTGAAGAAGACCTTGTTGAGGTCGCCCGGCGCGTGGTGGGCCAGGCGCTCCGCCAGCTCCACGGCCTTGGGGTGGGCGTAGGACCACACGGGGAAGAAGGCCAGCTCGGACGCCTGCTTGGCGGCGACCTCGGCCAGCTCGCGGCGGCCGTGCCCGGCCTGGACCACGAAGAGGCCGGCAAGGCCGTCGAGGTACTTCCTGCCCTGGTCGTCCCAGATGTAGGTGCCCTCGCCACGCACGATGGTGGGAACGGGCGCGTTCTCGTACGACGACATCCGTGTGAAGTGCATCCACAGGTGGTCGTACGCGGTTCGGCTGAGGTCCTTGCTCACGGCTATCGGGTTCCCCACATGTAGGTCTGCTTCTTGAGCTTGAGGTAGACGAAGCTCTCGGTGGAGCGCACGCCGGGAAGGGCCCGGATGCGTTGGTTGATGACCTCCAGGAGATGGTCGTCGTCCTCGCAGACGACCTCCACCATCAGGTCGAACGAGCCCGCGGTCATCACCACGTACTCGCACTCCGGCATGGCCGTCAGCGCGTCCGCCACGGGGTCGAGGTCGCCCTCCGCGTGGATGCCGACCATCGCCTGGCGCCGGAAGCCCACGGTGAGCGGGTCGGTGACGGCGACGATCTGCATCACGCCCTGGTCGAGCAGCTTCTGCACGCGCTGGCGCACGGCCGCCTCGGAGAGGCCGACGGCCTTGCCGATGGCGGCGTACGGACGCCTGCCGTCCTCCTGGAGCTGCTCGATGATCGCGAGGGAGACGGCGTCGAGGGGCGGGCTTCCGCCACTCCTCGAACGGGGTCCCTTGGGGTCTGCGCTGCGACTGGCCACGACTTCACTGTGCACGAGGACTCGACAGTTCCGCAAGCCCGGACCGAGGTAATCCGTTGTCTGCGGCTCGAATACTCACGGATTTCGTAGTCCGGGCGCGGTGGGGGGTGTCGAAAGCGTCGGCGTACGGATTAGGGTGGTGTCTCAAGCAGTGGACATCCCGACAAGGAGGCCGGTCAGTGACCACCAGTGAGCTGCGTCGTCTGCGTAATTTCATCGATGGCGAGTTCCGGGACGCCGCCGACGGCCGGACCACCGAGGTGGTCAACCCGGCCACCGGTGAGGCGTACGCGACCGCGCCGCTCTCCGGCCAGGCCGACGTCGACGCCGCGATGGCGGCCGCCGCCGCCGCGTTCCCGGCCTGGCGCGACCAGACCCCGGCCGAGCGGCAGAAGGCGCTGCTCAAGATCGCCGACGCGTTCGAGGAGCGGGCCGAGGAGCTGATCGCGGCCGAGGTGGAGAACACGGGCAAGCCGATCGGGCTCACCCGCAGCGAAGAGATCCCGCCGATGGTCGACCAGATCCGGTTCTTCGCGGGCGCGGCCCGGATGCTGGAGGGCCGCTCGGCCGGCGAGTACATGGAGGGCCTCACCTCCATCGTCCGCCGCGAGCCGATCGGCGTCTGCGCGCAGGTCGCGCCGTGGAACTACCCGATGATGATGGGCGTGTGGAAGTTCGCCCCGGCGCTCGCCGCGGGTAACACCGTCGTCCTCAAGCCGTCCGACACGACCCCCGCCTCCACGGTCCTGATGGCCGAGATCATGGGCTCGATCCTGCCCAAGGGCGTCTTCAACGTCGTCTGCGGCGACCGCGACACCGGCCGCCTCATGGTCGAGCACGACACCCCGGCGATGGCCTCCATCACCGGCTCCGTGCGCGCCGGCATGCAGGTCGCCGAGTCCGCCGCCAAGGACCTCAAGCGGGTCCATCTGGAGCTGGGCGGCAAGGCGCCGGTCGTCGTCTTCGAGGACACCGACATCGCCAAGGCCGTCGAGGACATCTCGATGGCGGGCTTCTTCAACGCGGGCCAGGACTGTACGGCCGCCACCCGCGTCCTCGTGCAGGAGTCCATCCACGACGAGTTCGTCACCGCGCTCGCCAAGGCCGCCGCCGACACCAAGACCGGCATGCCCGACGACGAGGACGTGCTCTACGGCCCGCTCAACAACCCCAACCAGCTCAAGCAGGTCTCCGGGTTCATCGAGCGCCTGCCCGCGCACGCCAAGGTCGAGGCGGGCGGCCACCGCGTCGGCGAGAAGGGCTACTTCTACGCCCCGACCGTCGTCTCCGGCCTCAAGCAGGACGACGAGATCATCCAGAACGAGGTCTTCGGCCCCGTCATCACCGTCCAGTCCTTCACGGACGAGGCGCAGGCCACCGAGTGGGCCAACGGCGTCGACTACGCCCTCGCCTCCTCGGTGTGGACCAAGGACCACGCGCGCGCGATGCGCATGTCCAAGGCGCTCGACTTCGGCTGCGTCTGGATCAACACGCACATCCCGCTCGTCGCCGAGATGCCGCACGGCGGCTTCAAGAAGTCCGGCTACGGCAAGGACCTGTCCGCGTACGGCTTCGACGACTACACGCGCATCAAGCACGTGATGACGTCGCTGGACGCGTGAGCCTCACCTACACGGAGATCGGCGCGACCCTGGCGGAGGACCACCGACTTCCGCCCGGGTACGCCCACCTGGACCGCCGTGTCCGGCTCGGCTCGGGGCAGCAGTGCTTCGAGCGGGCGGGCGCGGCGGTCCTGTCGTGGGGCGCCCAGCGCGGCGCCGGTCTCTCGGTCACGCCCGGCGACGACGTGCGCGAGGGCGCGGACGTGGTCCTGCGCCTGCTCGGGCTCCGCATCCCGTGCCGGGTGGTGGGGGTGGTGCGGGACGGTGTGCGCATCGGCTTCGCCTACGGAACCCTGCCCGGCCACCCCGAACGCGGCGAGGAGGCGTTCCTCGTGGTCCGGGAGGCGGACGACTCCGTGTGGTTCCGCATCCGCGCGTTCTCCCGGCCCGGCCGCTGGTACACGCGGGCGGCGGGGCCGGTGGGCCGGGCCGCGCAGCAGTGGGCGACGCGGCGCTATCTGCGGGCGATCGTGGAGGCGAGCCGGGGCGAGGGGTAGGGACCGGGCTCTGTCGACAGGGTGTCGCTCCGGAACCCCGCCGCTCGACGCAGCGTCCATTGCCCCGGTACCGCCCGCGGCGGCATTCTGCGGGGCGTGCGAGCCCAACACCTCTCCTCCCAGGTCACCCGTCGTTCCCTGCTGCGCGCCCTGGGCGGTGGTGCCGGGGCGCTGGCCGCCGGCGCCCTCGCCGCCGGGTGCGGGGTGCCCGCCGCGTACGTCGCGCCGGGGGAGCGCGCCGGACGGGACCTGTCGTCCGCCCAGAAGCGCCTGACCTGGGCGAACTGGCCGCTCTACATCGACGTCGACGACGACGACCCCTCCCGGCGGCCGACCCTGGACGCCTTCGGTGAGCGGACCGGCATCCAGGTCACGTACACCGAGGAGATCAACGACAACGACGAGTTCTTCGGCAAGATCAGCCCGTCCCTGATGAACCATCAGAGGACCGGGCGCGACCTCGTCGTCATCTCCGACTGGATGTGCTCGCGCTTCGTGCGGCTCGGCTGGGTCCAGGAGATGGACCGGGCCCGGCAGCCGAACGTCACCGAGCACCTCGACCCGCTCCTGCGCTCGCCCGCCTTCGACCCCGGGCGCAGGTTCACCGTGCCCTGGCAGTCCGGCATCACCGGCATCGCGTACAACAAGCGCCGCCTCGGCCGGGAGATCAAGCACGTCGGCGACCTGTGGGCCGACGATCTCAAGGGCCGCGTCACCCTGCTCTCCGGGCTCGACGAGTCCTTCGCGCTGCTCATGCAGGGCAACGGCGTCGACATCACCCGGTGGACCGCCGACGACTTCCACCGCGTCTGCGACCAGGTCGAGAAACTTGTCACGTCCCAGCACATCCGCCGCTTCACCGGCAACGACTACATCAAGGACCTGTCCAGCGGCGACGTCCTCGCCTGCCAGGCCTACAGCGGCGACGTCATCCAGCTCCAGGCCGACGACCCCGACATCGCGTTCGTCGTCCCCGAGGAGGGCGCCGAGCTGTGGGCCGAGTCCCTGATGATCCCCAACCTCGCCGACCACAAGGCCAACGCCGAACGCCTCATCGACTACTACTACGAGCCCGAGGTCGCCGCCGCACTCGCGGCATGGGTCAACTACGTCTGCCCGGTCCCGGCGGCCAGGGACGTCCTCGCCGCCGCGAAGGACCGGGAGACCGCCGCACTCGCCGAGGACCCACTGATCTTCCCCGACACCGCGATGCGGTCGCGGCTCGCCATCGCCCGGGACATCGCCCCGTCGGAGCGAACGGAGTTCGCGAAGCGGTGGAACGCGATCGCGGGGTTGTGAGGGTGCGTGGTCAGTCCAGGTTCTTCAGCGTCGCCCTCACGACGCGCTCGGCCACCGCGTTCATCCCCTCGCCCTTCGCGTCCGTCGAGTTCACCGAGTAGACCAGGGTGCGGGACAGATCGCGCGTGCCGCCGGCCATGGAGCTGTAGCCGTAGCGGCTGCCCGTCTTCAGCCAGACCTCCTTGCCGTCGTCGGTCGTGAAGCGCTGGAGGCCCGCGCTCATCGTCGCGCCCGTGATGTGCGACGGCACGGTGAACATCTCCTCCAACTGCGGCTGCGGGACGACGCGGCCCCGGAACAGGGCCGTGATCAGGCGTTCCAGGTCGGCCGTCGTGGAGATCATGTCGCCGCCCGCGAGACGGTCGTACTGGTTCCACTCCGTCACGTCGATCAGCTTGCCGCCGGAGAGCTGGTAGCCGTGGTTGTGCGGGCCCCGGATACGGGTCCCGGTGCCGGGGAAGTACGTGTGCCGCATGCCGGCCGGACGCAGGACGAGCCGTTCGGCCTCGGCCGCGTACGAGTGGCCCGTGACCTTCTCCACCAGGAGGCCGAGCAGGGTGTAGTTGATGCCGAGGTACTCCTGCACCTCGCCGGGCTTGTGCGCCCGGCCCGCCGCGATCGACCCGGCGACGACCTGTCGGGGCGTCAGCGTCTCGAAGCGGTGCGGATACTCCTCCTCGAAGTTCCTGCCCCAGCTCGTGCCCGGCTTGAGTCCGCTCGTGTGGTTGAGCAGGTGGCGTACGGAGATGGGGTGGGGGAAGGCGTCGGCGTTCGGGGCGAACAGGTCGGGGAGGTAGCGCTGGATGGGCGCGTCCAGGTCCAGCTTCCCGTCGGCGGCCAGGCGCAGCACCGTCGCCGCCGTGACCACCTTCGTGGTCGAACCGGCCCGGAACCGCGCGTTCTCCAGTGCCTTCGCGCCCGTACGCAGATCACGTACGCCCGCGACGCCGTGCCAGGAGCCGCCCCTGCCGCCGACGCGGACGAGGGCGGCGGTGGCGTCGGCGTCCGGCAGACCGCTGATGGCCTGCCGCAGGGCTTTCGCGTCAGGTGCGGAGTGCTTGGGCGCGTGGGCGGCGGAGTGGGGTGCCGCGGGTGCGGCGGTGGCCAGGGGGGCGGCGACGGCGCCGAGGGCGAGGACGGTGGACACGGCGAGGGCGCGGACGGCATGACGCTTCGGCTGCAACGGGGGCTCCTGGTGCGGTAGTTGGCCCGGACCGGGCCGGTGTGCACCATCCTGTGCGGCTGCCGGGGCGTGCAGATCGTCGCGAGGGAGGAGCCGGACCCTGGCGGTCGGCCGGGACGTCCCCTAGGGGCCCGGCCTCGGGTGTCAGGTGTCCCGCAGGGCTGTCAGGAGGTCGACGCGGTTCGTCGTGATGGAGTCGGTGCCCGCGTCCAGCAGGCGGCGCATCGATCTGCGGGTGTCCGGGGTCCACGCCGAGAGCAGGTAGCCGTCGCGGTGGACGCGGGCCGCGAGGTCGCGGGTGACGAGCGGGAAGCGGTAGTTGAGCCAGCGCGGGCGGACCGCGTCGAGCAGGGCGTGGCGCGGCGGGGCGAGGGAGGTCCAGGTCAGGGCGATCTCGGCGGCCGGGTCCGCGGCGCGTACGAGGAGCATCGTGCGGGCGCCCGCGCAGTACTGGACGCGCTCCTGCGCGCCCAGGTCGTGCACGGTGGCGACCACCGC
This sequence comes from Streptomyces sp. NPDC046939, assembly GCF_040644575.1. Lineage (NCBI taxonomy): Bacteria > Bacillati > Actinomycetota > Actinomycetes > Kitasatosporales > Streptomycetaceae > Streptomyces > Streptomyces sp. NPDC046939. Next base: position 39,180 of record NZ_JBEYWV010000004.1, on the reverse strand, counting down.
GCGGACCGTCGCCGTGTCCGCGCCGGGCAGGTCGATCATCAGCCGCGCCGACGCGGCCTGTTCGAGGGCGTCGGCCAGGGTGGGCACGCCGCCCGCCGTCAGGCCGCGCACCTCGTCGGCGGAGAGCGCGGAGAGCGGGCGGTCGTGGCGCCACAGGCGTTCGAGCGTCGCGTCGTGGAGGAGGACGGGGACGCCGTCGCGGGTCAGGCGGACGTCGACCTCCACCACGTCCGCGCCGAGCGCGAGCGCCGAGCGCAGGGACGGGAGGGTGTTCTCGCGGACGCGGTAGGGGTCGCCCCGGTGGGCCACGGCGGTGACGGTGCGCATGGCCCCCATTGTGGTGCGGAACCCCCGGTTACGCGTCGGCCAGCCAGTTGTCGGTGTACGTGTCGATCTCGGCGACGATCCTGGCCTTGCCGGGCTCGTCGAGGAAGGAGGCGTGGACCGCGTTCTTCGCGAGGTCGGCGAGGCCCCGCTCGTCGAGGTCGAGGAGGCGGGCGGCGACCGCGTACTCGTTGTTGAGGTCGGTGGAGAACATCGGCGGGTCGTCGGAGTTGATGGTGACGGTCACGCCCGCGTCGACGAACTGCTTCAGCGGGTGTTCGTCGAGGGTGGCGACCGCGCGGGTCGCGATGTTCGACGTCGGGCAGACCTCCAGGGGGATGCCGCTCTCGGCCAGGTGCGTGAGCAGCTTCGGGTCCTGGGCGCTGGAGGTGCCGTGCCCGATGCGCTCGGCGCCGAGGTAGGTGAGCGCGTCCCAGACCGTCTCGGGACCGGTCGTCTCGCCCGCGTGCGGCACGGAGTGCAGGCCCGCGGCGATCGCCCGGTCGAAGTACGGCTTGAACTGCGGCCGGGGCACGCCGATCTCGGGCCCGCCGAGTCCGAACGAGACCAGGCCCTCCGGGCGCAGCGCGTCGTCCGTCGCGAGCCGCGCCGTCTCCTCCGCGGACTCCAGGCCCGCCTCGCCGGGGATGTCGAAGCACCAGCGGAGGACCGTGCCGAACTCCGACTCGGCGGCCTTGCGGGCGTCCTCGATGGCGTCCATGAAGGCGCGGTCGTCGATGCCGCGCCGGGTGGAGGAGAAGGGGGTGATGGTCAGCTCGGCGTAGCGCACGTTCTGCCGGGCCATGTCGCGGGCCACCTCGAAGGTGAGCAGGCGTACGTCCTCCGGCGTCCGGATCAGGTCGACCACGGACAGGTACACGGTGATGAAGTGCGCGAAGTCCCGGAACGTGAAGAAGTCCGCGAGCGCCTCGGGGTCGGTCGGCACGGCCGAGTCCGGGTGCCGGGCGGCGAGCGTCGAGACGATCCTGGGGGACGCGGAGCCCACGTGGTGCACGTGCAGCTCGGCTTTGGGCAGTCCGGCGATGAAACTCTGCAGACTCTGGCTCACGGATTCCTCCCCAGGAACGTGGGTGATCGGCTGATCAGGGTTATGCCGCATCGTATGCGGGAGCGCGGCCCGCCCGGGGCACGGGCAGCCCGGGAGGCCCGCAGCCCCGACCCGTAGCATGGCGGGACCGATTCGACCGAAGGGGGCGCTTCACATGGGAGGCGGCACCACACCGCAGGGCAATGACCCCTGGGCCGCGCCGCAGGGCGCGGCACCGACGCAGCCGAGCGGTTCCGAGGGGCCCGAGAGCCCGGCGGGCGCCGGTGGTCCGGACCCTCGTGGCATCCACGAGAGCCAGACGGTGACGGCGATGCCGGCACACCAGCTGTCCAAGCCCCCGCAGGCGCCCAAGCCCCCGCAAGCTCCTCAGCCTCCGCAGGCGCCTCAGTCGCCGTACTCCGCGCAAGCCCCTCAGCCTCCGCAGGCACCGCAGGCACCGCAGCAGCCTCACGCGGCACACAACCCGTACGCCCCGCAGGCCCCGGCCTCGCCCTACGCGGCGCCCCAGAGCGGCAGCGGCCCCGTGCCGCCCCCGCCCGTCTCGCCCGCCGGGCCCGGCGCGCCCGCCTACGGCGGCTACCCGAGCGCACCGCAGTACGGGTACCCGGCGCAGCAGGCCGCCCCGTACGGCGTGCCGCAGTACGGCTGGCAGGGCGGGATGGCGCCGCAGCCGAACAACGGCATGGGCATCACCGCGATGGTGATCGGCATCGTCTCCGCCGTGCTGTGCATGGCCTGGTTCATCTCGCCGATCCTGGGCATCCTCGGCATCGTCTTCGGCATCGTCGGCCGGGGCAAGGCCAAGCGCGGCGAGGCCACCAACCCCGGGCAGGCGCTGACCGGCATCATCTGCGGCGCGTTCGGCCTCGTCGTCGGGGTCGGGTTGTTCACGATGCTGATCGTGTTCAGCGTCACGTGACCCGTCGGGCCCGCCTCTCAGCGCAGGCGGGCCCGCGCCTCCATCAGCGCGAACCCCAGCAGGTTCGGCCCTCTCCACGCCTCGGGGTTCTCCGCGTCCGCGTCGTCCGCCGCGAGACCGATGCCCCAGACCCGGTCGACCGGGCTCGCCTCCACCAGCACCCGCTCGCCCGTGCCGAGCAAGTACTCCCGCAGGGCCGGGTCCGAGGCGAACTTGTGGACGCTTCCCTCGACGACGATCCGGCGGCGCTCCCGCTCCCACACCGCGTCGTCGAAGCCCCGCACCAGGCGGCCCTCCTTCTTCGCCTGCGAGGGATGCCCGGCCGCGAGCACGCGCCGCTCCGCCTCCGCGTCGTCGAACAGCCGCGCCTTCGCCGCCATCATCCAGTGCTCCGCCGTCGCGTACTCCACCCCGTCCACGGTGAACGGCGACGGCCACCACTGGCTCAGGCAGCTCGGACCGAGCGTCCCGTCCTCCCGCGCCGTGTGACCCCAGAAGCGCAGGTACTTCACGCGCGCCCCCGCGGCCAGGGCCGCCACCAGCGCTTCCCTGCTGTCGATCTCCATGCACGCGAGTCTGGCACGCACCACTGACACTCCGTCCTGGGTTTTCCGGGGTGACTCGACACCTGGTCGACAGATTCCGTCGCGTAACCAAAAGGCAACAACGGAATCACTTGTTGGCGTACAAGCCCTCTGCCAGGATCGGCACTCAAATCGAGCTGGAGCCACGCCGGTGCCACGCGACACAGGCGGACCGGCGGCGAAGAGCGAGAGCGAGCCCTCATGCACAACCCCACCCCGGACCACCCCCGCACCGCCGCGTCGGCCGCCGCCGACGCCCGTGACCGCTTCGCGGACGGTGCGAACTTCGTCGCCGGACGCCTGGTCAAGGGCGCGTCGGGCCGCACCCACGCCGTCGTCGACCCGGCCACCGGCGAGGACGTGTACGCGTACGACCTCGCGGGACCCGACGACGTGGACGCCGCCGTCGCCGCCGCCCGCGCCGCCTTCCCGGAGTGGTCGGGCGCGACGCCGGGTGAGCGCTCGGACGCGCTGCACCGGTTCGCCGGGGTCCTCGCCGGGCGCGCCGAGGAGTTCGCCGTCCTGGAGTCGCTCCAGTGCGGCAAGCCGCTCAAGCTGAGCCGCGAGTTCGACGTCCCGGGCACGGTCGACAACACGGCGTTCTTCGCGGGCGCCGCCCGGCATCTGCAAGGGCAGTCGGCGGGGGAGTACAGCGGGGACCACACCTCGTACGTACGCCGTGAGCCGATCGGTGTCGTCGGGTCCATCGCCCCCTGGAACTACCCGCTCCAGATGGCCGCCTGGAAGGTCCTCCCCGCCATCGCCGCCGGGAACACGATCGTCCTCAAGCCCGCCGAGCTGACCCCGTTCACGTCGCTGCTGTTCGCGCAGGCCGCGACGGAGGCGGGCATCCCGGACGGCGTCGTCAACGTCGTCACGGGCGCGGGGCGCGACGCCGGTGAGCACCTCGTCGGCCACCCGGACGTCGCCATGACCTCCTTCACCGGCTCCACGGGCGTCGGCAAGCGCGTCGCCGAGATCGCCACCGCCACCGTCAAGCGGCTCCACCTGGAGCTGGGCGGCAAGGCGCCCTTCGTCGTGTTCGACGACGCCGACCTGGAGGCCGCCGTGCACGGCGCCGTCGCGGGCGCCCTCATCAACACCGGCCAGGACTGCACCGCCGCCACGCGCGCGTACGTGCAACGCCCGCTCTACGACGCCTTCGTGAGCGGCGTCGCCGATCTGATGGCGACGGTCAGGCTCGGCGACCCGTTCGCCGACGGCACCGACCTCGGGCCGCTCATCTCGCACGCGCAGCGCGACCGCGTCGCCGGTTTCGTCGACCGGGCGCGCGGCTACGCGCGCGTGGTCACCGGCGGCAGGGCCCCGCAGGGCGACCTCGCGCGCGGCGCCTACTACGAGCCGACCCTCATCGCCGACGCCGCACAGGACAGCGAGGCAGTGCAGGCGGAGATCTTCGGACCCGTCCTGGTCGTGCTGCCCTTCGACAGCGACGAGGAGGGCATCCGGCTCGCCAACGACACCCCGTACGGGCTCGCCGCCTCCGCCTGGACCCGCGACGTCTTCCGCGCGAACCGCGCCACGCGGGACATCAAGGCGGGCTGCGTCTGGATCAACGACCACATCCCGATCCTGAGCGAGATGCCGCACGGCGGCTACAAGGCGTCCGGCTTCGGCAAGGACATGTCCGCCTACTCCTTCGAGGAGTACACGCAGATCAAGCACGTCATGTTCGACAACACCGCGATCGCCAGGAAGGGCTGGCACCGCACGATCTTCGGGGACCGCTGAACAGCCGGACACCGGCCGCCCGGCCGGCGGCCACCTCACCAGATCCCACCGGGTCCCACCGCATCCAAGGACCTCCCGTAAGGGCCTCCCGAAAGGCACCACGCGCATGGAGAGCTACGAGCCCGACCGCCTGTCCCCGGCCCAAGTGGCCGCCGCCCGCCGCAGCCTCGCCCACAGCCGCGCCAGGGCGGCGCTCTCCCGCCGCTCCTTGCTGCGCGGTTCGGCGGGCGGCGCGCTCGCCGTCGGCGGGCTCGGCGCGCTGACCGGCTGCGGCATCCCCGCCGCGAGCACGTCGCAGGGCGGCGTCTCGTCCGAGGACCACTCGGCGAAGGAGAAGGAGGTCGCCTTCTCCAACTGGACCGAGTACATCGACATGAGCGACGACGAGAAGCACCGGCCCAGCCTGGAGACGTTCACGAAGCGCACCGGGATCAAGGTCAAGTACACCGAGGACATCAACGACAACGTCGAGTTCTTCGGCAAGATCAAGCCGCAGCTCGCCGCCGGCCAGGACACCGGTCGCGACATCCTCGTCCTCACCGACTGGCTCGCCGCCCGCCTCATCCGCTACGGCTGGGCGCAGAAGCTCGACCCGGCGCACCTGCCGCACGCGTACACCAACCTGGCCGGCCAGTTCCGCAACCCGGACTGGGACCCGGGCCGCGCCTACTCCTACCCCTGGCAGGGCATCGCGACGGTCATCGCGTACAACACGAAGGCCACGGGCGGAAGAAAGGTCACGTCGGTCTCGCAGCTCCTCGACGACCCCAAGCTGAAGGGGCGGGTAGGGCTGCTCTCCGAGATGCGCGACACCATCGGCATGACCCTGCTCGACCTCGGCAAGGACCCCGCCGACTTCACGGCCGACGACTTCGACGCGGCCACCGCTTGCCTGCAGAAGGCGCTCGACAAGAAGCAGGTCCGCCGCTTCACCGGCAACGACTACATAGCCGACCTCAGCAAGGGCGACCTGGCGGCCTGTCTCGCCTGGGCGGGCGACGTCGTACAACTCCAGGCGGACAACCCGCACGTCCAGTTCGCGATCCCGGACGCCGGCTACATCTCGTCCACCGACAACATGCTGGTCCCGAACAAGGCGCGGCACAAAACCAACGCCGAGAAGCTCATGGACTACTACTACGAGCCCGCCGTCGGCGCTCAGCTCGCCGCCTGGATCAACTACGTCACGCCGCTCGACAGCGCCGTCGTCAAGCCGGAGCTGATGAAGATCGACAAGGACGTCGCCGACGATCCGCTCATCGTCCCCGACAAGGCGATGTCGGCCAAGGCGCACAGCTTCCGCTCGCTGACCGCGAAGGAAGAGACGACGTTCGAGGAGAAGTTCGCCCAGCTCACCGGCGGTTGAGCCGCGACGGCCCGCCCCGCCACAGAAACCCCCGCACATCGCCAGAAAGCCCCCAGACCTCCTTGGACTCACCATGACGACCGACCACGGCGGCGACGTCCGTCTCACCGGGATCAGCAAGACGTACGACAACGGGTTCACCGCCGTCCGGCCGCTGGACCTCACCGTGCCGCAGGGCTCGTTCTTCGCGCTGCTCGGCGCCTCCGGATGCGGCAAGACGACCACCCTGCGCATGATCGCGGGCCTGGAGGAACCGACCACAGGAACGGTTCACCTCGGCGACCAGGACGTCACAGGACTGCCGCCCTACAAGCGCCCGGTCAACACCGTCTTCCAGTCCTACGCGCTCTTCCCGCACCTGGACATCTTCGAGAACGTCGCCTTCGGCCTGCGCCGGCGCGGCATCAAGTCGGTGAAGAAGCAGGTCGAGGAGATGCTCGACCTGGTCCAGCTCGGCGAGCACACGCGCAAGAAGCCGCAGCAGCTCTCCGGCGGCCAGCAGCAGCGCGTCGCCGTGGCCCGCGCCCTCATCAACCACCCCAAGGTGCTCCTGCTCGACGAGCCGCTCGGCGCCCTCGACCTCAAGCTGCGCCGCCAGATGCAGCTGGAGCTGAAGCGCATCCAGACCGAGGTCGGCATCACCTTCGTGCATGTCACGCACGACCAGGAGGAGGCCATGACGATGGCCGACACGGTCGCCGTGATGAACCAGGGCCGCGTGGAGCAACTGGGCGCCCCCACCGACCTCTACGAGAACCCGGCCTCCACCTTCGTCGCCAACTTCCTCGGCACCTCCAACTTCGTCGAGGCCGAGATCGCCGGGCGCGCGGGCGACGACCTCACCCTGAAGGCGGGCGACGGCAAGCTCGTCCTGCCCGTCGCGCGATGTTCCGCCGCCACGACCACGGGCGGCAAGGTCCTGCTCGGCGTACGCCCCGAGAAGATCTCGCTCACCCACGCCGACGACGCGGCCACCGTCCCCGACGGCCGCAACCGCATCACCGGCCGCATCGCGGACTCCAGTTTCATCGGCGTCTCCACGCAGTACGTGATCGACAGCCCGCTCTGCGACGCCTTCGAGGTCTACGCCCAGAACATCGAGCGCGACGCACGGCTCGTGCCCGGCGCCGAGGTCGTCCTGCACTGGAACCCCGCGCACACGTTCGGGCTCGACGCCGGTCAGGATGCCGAGGCGGGCGTCGCCGAGGAGACGGCCGCATGAGCACGCTCACCGAGACGCCGCCCACGACCGAGGCACCGGCACCGCACAAGCCCCGGCGGCGCGGCCGCCTCGTCCCGTACTGGCTGCTGCTGCCCGGCATCCTCTGGCTGGTCGTCTTCTTCGCCCTGCCGATGGTCTACCAGGCCTCCACCTCCGTACAGGAAGGGTCCCTGGAGGAGGGCTACAAGGTCACCTGGCACTTCGCCACGTACTGGGACGCGCTGTCCGACTACTACCCGCAGTTCCTGCGCTCGGTCCTGTACGCGGGCTCCGCCACGCTCCTGTGCCTGCTGCTCGGCTATCCGCTCGCCTATCTGATCGCGTTCCGCGCGGGCCGCTGGCGCAACGTCGTCCTCGTCCTCGTCATCGCGCCGTTCTTCACCAGCTTCCTCATCCGTACGCTCGCCTGGAAGACGATCCTCGCGGACGGCGGACCGGTCGTCGGCGCCCTCAACAGCCTGCACGTCCTCGACGTCACGACCTGGCTCGGGATGACCGAGGGGGACCGGGTGCTCGCCACCCCGCTCGCGGTGGTGTGCGGCCTGACCTACAACTTCCTCCCGTTCATGATCCTGCCGCTCTACACGTCCCTGGAGCGCATCGACGGGCGGCTGCACGAGGCCGCCGGCGACCTGTACGCCTCGCCCGCGACCACCTTCCGCAAGGTGACCTTCCCGCTGTCGATGCCCGGCGTCGTCTCCGGCACGCTGCTCACCTTCATCCCGGCGGCCGGTGACTACGTCAACGCGGACCTGCTCGGCTCCACCGACACCCGCATGGTCGGCAACGTCATCCAGACGCAGTTCCTGCGCATTCTCGACTACCCGACCGCCGCCGCCCTCTCCTTCATCCTCATGGCGGCCATCCTCCTCATGGTCACCTTCTACATTCGCCGGGCCGGAACGGAGGATCTCGTCTGATGCGCTGGCTCCGGAAGAATCTCGTGGTCCTTGCGGGCCTCGTCACGCTCGCTTATCTCCTCCTGCCGAACGTCATCGTGACGGTCTTCTCCTTCAACAAGCCCAAGGGCCGCTTCAATTACGAGTGGCAGGAATTCTCGCTCGACGCCTGGAAGAATCCGTGCGGGGTCGCCGACATGTGCGGCTCGCTCTCGCTGAGCCTCCAGATCGCCGTGTGGGCGACGATCGGGGCGACCGTCCTCGGCACGATGATCGCCTTCGCGCTCGTCCGCTACCGGTTCCGGGCGCGCGGCGCGGTCAACTCGCTGATCTTCCTGCCGATGGCGATGCCCGAGGTCGTGATGGCGGCCTCGCTGCTCACGCTCTTCCTCAACATGGGCGCTCAACTGGGCTTCTGGACCATCCTCATCGCCCACATCATGTTCTGCCTCAGCTTCGTGGTGACCGCCGTGAAGGCGCGCGTGATGTCGATGGACCCGCGCCTGGAGCAGGCCGCGCAGGATCTGTACGCGGGCCCCGTGCAGACCTTCCTGCGCGTCACGCTGCCGATCGCGGCGCCGGGAATCGCGGCGGGCGCGCTGCTCGCCTTCGCGCTCTCCTTCGACGACTTCATCATCACGAACTTCAACGCGGGCTCGACCGTGACGTTCCCCATGTTCGTCTGGGGATCGGCGCAGCGCGGGACGCCCGTACAGATCAATGTCATCGGCACGGCGATGTTCCTCGTCGCCGTGGTGTGCGTGCTGGCCGGAATGATGGTCGGCAGGCGAAAGAAAAAGACAGCGAACTAGATACGACCGACCTATTTCTGAGGGAGTTGGAATCATGGCCGCTGGAGCCATGAATCGAGAAAGCCGCAACCACCGCTGGACCGCGTCGCTCGCCGACGCCAAGCCCGTCCCTTACTGGCTCGACGACCCCGGCAGGCCCGAGGCGCGCCCCGCCCTCATCGGCGACGAGCACTGCGACCTCCTTGTCGTCGGCGGCGGGTACAGCGGGCTGTGGACGGCCTTGCTCGCCAAGGAACGGGACCCCGGCCGTGACGTGGTCCTCGTCGAGGCCAAGGAGGTCGGCTGGGCCGCCTCCGGGCGCAACGGCGGGTTCTGCGCCGCCTCCCTCACCCACGGCACGGCCAACGGGCTCGCGCGCTGGCCCGCCGAGATCAAGAAGCTGGAGGAGCTGGGCGCCGCCAACCTCGACGCCATCGAGGAGGTGGTCGCCCGCTACTCCATCGACTGCGAGTTCGAGCGCACGGGCGAGCTGGACGTGGCGACGCAGCCGCACCAGATGACCGAGCTGCGCGACTTCCACGCCGAGCTGAGCGAGGCGGGCCTCGCCGACGGCCTCGAACTGCTCGACGCCGACCAGGTACGGGAACAGGTCGCGTCCCCGACCTTCCTCGGCGCCCTGTACGACCGCGACGGCGTCGCCATGCTCCACCCGGCGAAGCTCGCGTGGGGCCTGAAGCGGGCCTGCCTCGACCTCGGCGTCCGGATCCACGAGCACACCCCGGCCACGCGACTCGTCTCCCGGCCGACCGGCGTGGCCGTCCGCACCCCGTACGGGCGCGTGTTCGCCCGGCACGCGGCTCTCGGTACGAACGTCTTCCCGTCGCTGGTCAAGCGGGTCCGCGCGTACACGGTCCCGGTGTACGACTACGCGCTGACGACCGAGCCGCTCACCGAGGCCCAGCTGGAGTCCGTCGGCTGGAAGAACCGGCAAGGTCTCGGCGACTCGGCGAACCAGTTCCACTACTTCCGGCTGACAGCGGACAACCGGATCCTGTGGGGCGGCTACGACGCGATCTACCCGTTCGGCGGCCGGGTCCGCGCCGAGCACGACCACCGCCCCGAGACCTACGCGAAGCTCGCCCAGCACTTCTTCACGTGCTTCCCGCAGTTGGAGGGGGTCCGCTTCACGCACGCGTGGGGCGGCGCCATCGACACCTGCTCCCGCTTCTCGGCGTTCTTCGGCACCGCCCACGGCGGGCGCGTGGCGTACGCCGCCGGGTACACGGGGCTCGGCGTCGGCGCGACACGGTTCGGGGCGGACGTGATGCTCGACCTGCTGTCCGGGGAGCGCACGGAACGCACGGAGCTGGAGATGGTGCGCACGAAGCCGCTGCCGTTTCCTCCGGAGCCCTTCGCCGCCACGGGCATCGCCCTCACGAAGTGGTCCCTGGCGCGGGCCGATGCCAACGGTGGTCATCGCAACCTCTGGCTGCGCGCCATGGATCGGATGGGGCTGGGCTTCGACAGTTGATCGCCCACCGCCGGCCGGGTTGCTGGTGATGCGCGGCCGCGGCGCCGTCGTGGCTGGTCGCGCAGTTCCCCGCGCCCCTGCGGGGCGCGCTTCGGGCACCCCGTCAGAAAGTTGCCCTGACCCGCGTAATGCCCGCCCCCTCCGCCCCCTCTCCCTCGTGCGCCTCCGCGCGGGAGTGGAGGGCTGACGTGAGAGGGAGGCTACGTATGGCTGGGTCGTCCAGGGCTGTCGCGGCGGTCGAGTGGCTCGTGGGGGTGGCGCCGGATCCGGCGGGGTGCCGGGAGGAGTGGGAGCGCAATCCGCTCGGGGTGGCGCTCCTGCCCGCCGGCAAGCAGTGGGACGTGCTGATCCTGCCGGGGGAGCTGGGCACGGCCACGCTGGACGTGCTGAGCCGGGTCATCGACCGGCCGGGGCCGGTGCTCGCGGACTTCGGCGATGCCCGGCTGGGCTTCTTCGTGCCCGCGGGGACCGTGGCCCGCTGGGTCGGCACGGGTGTGCGCGGCGCCGGGCCCGGCACCTGGATCGTCGTGCCGTACCCGGGCCGCACCGTCGGCGGCGTCCGCTGGGTGGTGGCGCCGGACGGCTCGGGCACGCTCAACGACCCGGCACTCCTCGAACTCGCGATGCACGAGGCCGCCGCCCGACTCGCCCAGGAGGCGGGGGAGTAGCGCTGCGCGAACCCTTGACAACCGAATTGGTCTGGACCAAGTTGAGCGCACCCCGAGCGCTCTGTCGCGCCCGTCCCCGCTCCGCCCCGCCCCGGAGGCCCCCATGGACCGCGTACGACCCAGACCCAGACCCGGACGCCGCACCCGTATACGCGGACGCGTCGTCACCGCCTTCACCGCCACCGCCCTCGCCGCCACCGGCCTTACCGCGCTGTCCGCCACCACGGCCGGCGCGGCCGACGCCGACCTGGCGAGGAACGGCGGCTTCGAGTCGTCGCTCGACGGCTGGAGCTGTACCGCGAACTCCGGTGCCGCCGTCACCTCACCCGTGCGGACCGGGACCGCGTCCCTGCGCGCCACCCCGACCGCCGCCGACAACGCCCAGTGCGCGCAGACCGTCACCGTCAAGCCGGACTCGGCGTACACCCTGTCCGGTTACGTCCGCGGCAGCTACGTCTACCTGGGCGCGAGCGGCACCGGCACCACCGACGTGTCGACCTGGACCGCGTCGGCCCCGGACTGGCAGAAGCTGACGACGACGTTCCGCACGGGCCCGTCCACGACGAAGGTCACGATCTACACCCACGGCTGGTACGGCACCCCGGCCTACAACGCCGACGACATCAGCCTCGTCGGCCCCGGTGCGGAGGCCCCGACCCCGCCGACCGCGCCCACCGGGCTCAAGGCCGGGGCGGTGACGTCCACGTCCGTCGCCCTGTCCTGGACCGCCGTCCCCGGCGCGACGAGCTACGCGCTCTACTCCAACGGCACCAAGGCCCGCACGGTGAACGGCACGTCCACCACCGTCACCGGCCTCACGCCCGCCACCGCGTACAGCTTCCAGGTGGCGGCGGTCAACGACGCGGGCGAGTCCCCGAAGTCCGCGACCGTCACGGCCACCACCTCGCAGGGCTCGGACAACGGCGGCGGCTCCTCCGACCTGCCCACCCACGCCCTGGTCGGCTACCTCCACGCGAGCTTCGCCAACGGCGCCGGCTACACCCGCCTCGCCGACGTCCCCGACAGCTGGGACGTCATCGACCTCGCCTTCGGCGAGCCCACCTCCACCACCTCGGGCGACATCCGCTTCAACCGCTGCCCGGTCACGGAGTGCCCCTCGGTCGAGTCGGATGCCGAGTTCAAGGCAGCCATCAAGGCCAAGCAGGCGGCGGGCAAGAAGGTCCTCATCTCGATCGGCGGGCAGAACGGCCAGGTCCAGCTGGCCACCACCGCCGCCCGCGACACCTTCGTCTCCTCCGTCTCGAAGATCATCGACCAGTGGGGGCTCGACGGCCTCGACGTCGACTTCGAGGGCCACTCCCTCTCCCTGAACACCGGCGACACGGACTTCAAGAACCCGACCACCCCGGTCGTCGTCAATCTGATCTCCGCGCTCAAGACCCTCAAGGCCAAGTACGGCGCCAAGTTCGTCCTGTCGATGGCCCCGGAAACGTTCTTCGTGCAGAACGGCTACCAGTTCTACGGCAGCGGCAAGTGGGGCGGCCAGGACCCGCGCTGCGGCGCCTACCTCCCCGTCATCCACGCCCTGCGCGACGACCTGACGCTCCTGCACGTCCAGGACTACAACTCCGGGCCGATCATGGGTCTCGACAACCAGTACCACTCCATGGGCGGCGCCGACTTCCACATCGCCATGACCGACATGCTCCTCACGGGCTTCCCGGTCGCCGGTGACGCGAACAACGTCTTCCCGCCGCTCCGCCCCGACCAGATCGCCATCGGCATGCCCGCCTCGACCAACGCTGGCAACGGCTACGTCTCCCCGGCCGAGACGAGGAAGGCGCTCAACTGCCTCACCAAGAAGACCGACTGCGGCTCCTACACCACCCACGGCACCTGGCCCGCGCTGCGCGGCCTGATGACGTGGTCGGTCAACTGGGACCGCTTCAACAACTGGGAGTTCCAGAAGAACTTCGACGCCTACTTCGGCTGATGACACAGGCGGCGGCACACAGCAGCACCGCCGCCAGGCACCAGCTCCCCACCACGTCGACCGGCCAGTGATAGCCCTGCCGGACGAGCCCGAGGCCCACGGCCGCGTTCACCAGGACGCAGCCGTGGGCCGCCGCGCGTCCCCGGTGCGCCTCGCGCAGGAGCAGGACGCAGAGCCCGTACGCGACCGTCGCCGTCGCCGTGTGGCCGGACGGGAAGAACCCCGTGTCGGGGGCCATCGGCGGCGGTCCCGGGCGGGCGAGCCAGGACTGGAGCGGGGCGACCAGGGCCGGGACGAGCGCCATCGTGACGAGCGCCGTGAGGACGGGGACCAGGCGCCGGGCGCGCCAGGTCACGTACGCGAGCACGGCGGCCAGGACCGGCAGCGCCACGGACGGATTGCCGAGGTCGGCGAAGAATTCAGCGGGAGCGGCGGGGACGCCGCTCGTGCGGATCGCGTCACCGAGGCGCTCGTCGGGGGAGAGGAGCGGGCCGTCCACCGCCACCTGCCAGGCAAGGGCGGCGAAGCCGAGGAGCGCGCAGAGCGCCGGGAGAAGGAAAACGGTCGGCCGGCCCGGAACAGGGGGCGTTCTACCTTCAGGCGTAGGCGCACACTTGCTGTGCGGATCCTTGTCCCGGTCCTCGGAGGTAGCCATGGGACACAGCCTGTCAGGCAAGATCGGCCGCGAGTATCTGCGGGTCTCCGCGCGTGGCGACCGGTCGATTCCGGAGCAGCACGACGACAACCGACGCGCGGCCGACCGTGAGGGCGTCACGCTCGGTTCGCCGTATCAGGATCAAGGCAGCGCGTCGCGCTATGCCTTGCGGGCGCGCGACGACTTCGCCCGCTTGATGTCCGACCTGGAGAACGACACGTTCGGCGCCGATCTGCTGTGGTTGTGGGAGTCGTCACGCGGCTCACGCAGGGTCGGCGAGTGGGTGTCGTTGATCGAGCTATGCGAGGAGCGCGGAGTCTGCGTGTACGTCACGACGCATGGTCGCGTCTACGATCCGGCTGACCCGCGTGATCGCCGTGCCTTGCTTGAGGACGCGGTCGACTCCGAGTACGAGTCGGCGAAGATCAGCAAAAGGACGCGGCGCGGCATCGACGCCAACGCGCGGGACGGCAAGCCGCACGGCATCTGCCCGTTCGGCTACGCCCGCGAGTACGAGATCCGGCGGGGCAAGCGCGTCCCGGTCCGTCAGTACGCGGACCCCGTGGAAGGCCCCTTGATCGTTGAGCTGTTCGAATCCGTCCGTGCCCGCGTCTCCTTCAAGTCGATCGCGGCTGACTGGGCAGTGCGGGGCGTTGTGGGACGGCGCGGCAAGCCGCTGTCGGCGCAGACGCTGCGGGATCTTGTCACGCACGTCTCCTACCTCGGGCTGAGGCAGACAAAGGGCAAGACCGTGAAGGCATCGTGGCCCCGACTGGTGAGCGACGAACTGTTCTACGACGTGCAGAGCATCGTCTCGGACGCGTCGCGGATCAAGGGCAAGCCGGGAGCGGCCCTCTACCCGCTGACGGGGGCTGTCACGTGCGCCGGGTGCGGCAGTTCCATCGCGGTCAGGCACCGCGTCAAGGAAGATCAGTACGAGTGCCGGGGCGGGTGCTGGCGACTCTCGAAGGCTGATGTGGACGGTCTCCTCATCGGTGATGCCGAGCACCCCGGTGTGATCCTCACCTACCTGGCCCGGCCAGACGTGTACGAGGCTCTGGACGCGGATCACTCCGGAGGTGAGGCCGGACAGGAGATCAGGGGCGCGCTCGCCAAAGCCCGTGCAGACCTGGAGGAGACGGAGGCGGCCGAGCCGGAGACGCTGGCCGAGGAGAAGAGGTTCGCACGCCGTGCTGAGCGTCTGGAAGCGAAGATTGCCGAACTGGAGGAGCGGCTCAGGCTGCTCGCCAGGCCGAGCAGCCTGAGCACGCTGTTCACGCCCGGCCCCGATGTGGCGCAGCGCTGGGAGGACACGCCCGTGCCAGCGCAACGGGCCATCGTTGCACTGCTGTTGAGCCCGGGGGTGATCGGGCAGGCTTCCGTGAAGCCCCGTGCGGCGTCTGCGTCGGCATCGGTGCCGGACCGAATCGAGTGGACGCGGGCAGCCTGAACCATTCGTGCCTTGCTGGCCCTTGCCCATTGAGCCCCTGGCTTCGCTCAGGGGCTTCTCGCCTGCTCAAGGCATGTGCAAGTTGGCAACTACTGATGCGATTGCACCAATTGCTTGATATTCGACCCGCTTAGCTCTCTTGCATGCCGGTATTAGATGTGCCTAGTCTTTAACCAGTCCGCCGGAACCCGCATCCTGCGGAAGCAGCATCCTCGTAGCCTCCGATGGGCGATGCATGGACGTGCAGAGGCTCTGTTGTTTCATTGGCCGTCATGCCGGTAATCCACCTGGACGGGTGGCAGCACGGGCCCGGACGCGCAGGAAATCCCTTCCTCATAAGAGGGTTGATTTCCGTGTCCCGAAAGACACCTCGCAAGATCTCCAAGGAAGTCGTCCAGGCGCGCGGTCGTGTTGCTGCGGCAGCCCGCTGGAATGGCGACGTCACGGAAGCTAAGCGCGAACTAAAGACCGTGGTTCTAGCGGACTACATCCGAAAGATCGTCGACACAGCGCCCGAACTCAACGAAGAACAACGCATCCGGCTCGCCACGCTGTTGCGCCCCGTCACGAAAGGCGGTGCGCACGATGGCCGTTGACCGACAGCATGAGGCGGCCCCCGGAGGCGAACCGGGGGCCAACAACGACAGCCGGGGCGTGGCGTCGATGTCTGCCACGGTACGCCCGGCGGCAGGCGCCTACCAGGTCATGCCCGCGCTCACGGTTGAGGAGTACGCCGCCCTGAAGGCGGACATTGCCGAGCACGGCATTCGGGTGCCGGTGGTACTCGACCAGCACGGCGACATCATCGACGGACACCACCGGGTCGCCATTGCCGCCGAACTGGGCATCGCGAACTATCCCCGCATGACCCGTGCGTACGCCACCGAGAAAGACCGGTACCGTGACGCGTTCGCACTCAACATGGCGCGACGCCACCTCACCCGGCGGCAGACGCGCGAACTGATCGTGCAGGAACTCGCGCGCGATCCGGGCCGCTCCAACCGAGAGATCGGCAGGCTGCTCGGAGCCGACCACAAGACGGTCGGGGCCGTCCGGCGCGATCTTGCTGGGGAGATTCCCCACCCCGAGCAAGGGGGTCTGTCGACGGCGGAGGCCCGGGAGATCACAGACGCCGTGCGCGCGCACCTGAATGAGGTCGATGAGCTAGTCAGCCAGGCAGTACGAGGAGGCGTAGCTCCGATCGCAATCATTGGGCAGCTTTCCGTGATGCTGCTCGACTTGGAGGACAAGCTAGGGGCGGAGCGTGCCAACGCGGTTCGGCGGAGCGTGGTGGAGCCACGTATTCGCGACCTGATCGGGGTCAACTCGTCGGACGGCGGTGCATCGTGAGCCGACTACGCGGCGTCGGCCGCAGCCGCACGCGCAAGCCTGCGAATGTCTCGAAGCGGCTCGCGCGGTCATACGTCTGCGGGCACTGCCGCAGCGAAGTGCGCGGCGTCCGCCGTGACGAACACGGCATTGACCACATCGACATTGCGCACGACGCCGAATGCCCCGTACTGCGCGGCGCCGTCCCCGACGAGGGCGACGTGTACCGCGCGGCGGCACGCGCCGGAATCTCCGCCATGGACGTACGCGTCCGGGACGGGGGTGCGGAATGACGACGCCGCCCCCGGCGCTGTGCGCGCACAACCAGTACAAGGGGCAGTGCCGTTACACCGGCTGCCCCGATGGAGTGGCGCCGCCTTCGACGGCCGCCCCTATTCAGGTGGCGCCCGCAGCGGTCAACGGTGAAGCAATCAGCGACGCCGCGATTATGCACGCAATCGCCAGTGTCTTCGATGAAGCAGGGGAGGCGGAGCAGCTAGGGCTATGGGCCGCCGCAAGGCGCGTCGACCCTTCCCTGACGGCGTTCAACTCTGTGTTGAATGCTGTCCGCATAGCGCGCTCCGACGACACCGGGCCCGCCCCCGATCTCGTGTTCCGCTCCCTGGCCGAGATTGCCCGCGAAGTCGATGAGGCGCCCCCGCCCTCATGGTTGTTCGAACCGGTCATCGTGGCGGGCGATTACGGGGTGCTCAGTGCAGAGGACAAGGGCGGCAAGACATGGGCGGGTATCGACGCGGCTGTTTCCTGTGCTGCCGGACTGCCCTGGATGGGGCAGTACCCGTGCGGGCAGTCCGGAACCGTCATCATGTTTTACGGAGAGGGGAGCGCACGCAAAGCCGTGCGGCGCATCCGGGCGGTGGCAGCGTCCAAAGGGCTCACCCGGGAACAAGCCGATGCACTGGACATCATCCCCGTGTTCCGCGCCCCGAAGCTAAGCAGTGCCACACACCGCGAACTCATCCGTGAGGTACTCACCACACACCGCCCCGCCCTGGTGATCATCGACCCGCTGTATCTCGCAGCCGGCGGGGCCAACAGTGCTGATTTGATCTCGATGGGCGAACTGCTCCAGGGAATTCAGCACATCGTTCAGGACGCGGGCGCGAGCCTGCTCATCTCGCACCACTTCCGGAAGACCGGGCAGGGCGACGGACACGACCGCTCCAGTGGAGTCGGGCCCGGCGCCTGGGGGCGCTTTCTTGTCTCCGTTGCGGTCAAGAGCCGCAGCACCGACGCCGCGACGAAGGAGACCACCGTGCGCCTGCGATGGCAGTTCCGGGGCGACGAAATTGCGGACTTGGACACCACCCTCGTACGGCGTGTGCGTGCCGATGACCCGTCCGATCTCAGCTCGACGATGCACTACGCGGTGACCGTGGCCGCCGACCCGGAAACGGCCGACCAGGACATCAGCCTCGCGCCCTCCGAGCGGAAGTTGTTGGAGGCGCTGAGGGACGGCAAGGACCGTCATCAGTCCGTAGCGCAGCTGGTCGACCGGATCAAGGACAGGCACGGGCACGGACTGCGCCGCGAGACGTGTTCGCGCGGGCTGCGGCACCTTGCGGAACTGGACCTGGCCGTCCAGCAGGCTGCCATGAGCGTGGGCTATCCATCGCATTGGTTGATCACTGCTAAAGGCGCTGCTCAGCTCGCGTGAGCGCCCAATGTCACGCGTGACCGCTCACGTGTGTGTGATGTGACCTCTCCCTATAGGGAGAGGTCACATCACACACACGGCATCACGGCAGCGTGGTCACACGCAGCGAGGAAGGAGAAGCCAGCCGCAGAACTGGTCGGAAAGAGCCCCGCCCCCGCCCGCTGGGCGCTCGCCTCCGCGCCTGCGCCGCGCTCGCCGGGACCGGGCGTCCGCGCCGCCGTCCGCGACCCGCAGGGCGCCGTACATCCAACATCACGAAAGGAGCCGATCATGTCTGACGATGCGCTGCCCGATGATCCGCTGGGCGTCGCGCTCTCGGTCCTGACCTCCGAGGAGCGCCGCCGCGTCGGCGAGATCACCGCCGCCCTGGCGCAGGCTGCCGACGCGGCACTCAGGGCGCCGGGCTGGACACCGCGCCCCGCCGCCGACGCGTGGCGCGAGCTGGCCGCGCACTACCGGGCGCGGGGGGACGGCATATGGCCCGCGCTGAGCGCCGCCGCCGACCGCGCCGCCTCGCTGGACGATTCCGGCTGACGGAGCGTCATCCGGGGTACGCTTGGATCAGTCGTGAGAGTCGGGCGGGGCCCGGCGAAACCACGGGCGGCGCGGTACGGCAACCGCCGCCGCCCGGGGCGGTTCCTGGACCGCCGACCGGTCGCGGCCCGGGATGAGCGCGGACGCGCTAGAGCCGAATTCCCTCAACTTCCGCACGCCTGTTTCGGCGTGCCAATTCCCGGGATTTCCTATGCTCTACTTTCCGGCGATCGAATCGGCCAGGGCCGAACTGAAGCGTATTCTCGAAGCGGCTGGTCCCAGCTATGACCTGTCGCGCGTCGAGATCAAGAACCGTCATTCCGATGCGGAAAAGGTCCGGTACATCGGCGACCTCAATGCCGAGATCGACCGGCTGCAAAAGGTCGCCGACGCGGCTGAATCCGGCGGCTACGGGGAGAGCGGCGACGGCGCACGGCCGTTGGCCACGGTCCGCCAGGGGGGAGGCTCCCTGAAGGGCAGGGAGGCGCTCCGCAAGGGTGAGGGCCTCTCTCAGTGGGCGCGGGACAACGGGCACAGCGAACGCGCCTATGAGGGCCTGAACTTCGACAAGTACGTCAAGGGCCTCGTTACCGGTGAGTGGTCGGGCGCCGAACCGGAAAGGAAGGCGCTCAGCGAAGGAACGCTCTCCGCTGGCGGCTATATGGTGCCGACTCCGCTCGCCGGGGACATCATCGACCTTGCGCGCAATCAGTCCCGCGTATTCCAGGCGGGCGCTCAGCTCGTTCCGATGACGGCCCAGACGCTGAAGATTGCCCGGCTGACGGGAGAAGGAACTCCGGCGTGGCGAAATGAGAATGCCGCCATCACGGCCGGAGATCTCACCTTCGACGCGGTGACGTTCACGGCGCGCTCCATGGCACGCCTGGTCGTGATTTCCCGGGAACTCTTCGAGGACTCCAACCCCGCCGCATCGGGCGTCATCGCCAATTCCTTTGCGGCACAGATCGCTCTCGAACTCGACCGTGCCGCACTGCGGGGCAGCGGTTCGGCGCCGGAACCCCGGGGGGTGCTCAATCAGAGCGGGGTCACTCTCACGAGCCATGGCACGAATGGGTCGACCATCGGATCGCCGCCGAGCGCGGGCGTCATGGGCTGGGAATTCCTCGTCCAGGCAGCGGGCGCCGTCGAGAACAACAACTTCACCGCCAATGCGCAAATCATGGCGCCGCGCACGAACCAGTCCCTTTCCCTTCTGCGGGACACAACGAATCAGTACATCGCACCCCCGGGGTACCTCGATAACACCCCCCGGCTCACCACAAAGCAGGTGCCCATCAATCTGACGGTGGGCAGCTCCTCGGACTGCTCGGAGGTATATACGGGCCAGTGGCCCATGATGGGCGTGGGTATTCGCACGTCCTTCCAGCTCGAATTCCTGAAGGAGCGGTACGCGGATAACCTTCAGATCGGAATTCTGGCCCATCTGCGCGCGGACGTTCAGCTCTTTCAGCCGGGCGCATTTGCCGTGGATCTCGGAGTGAGGTCGTGACGAACGAGGCGGAGACCGTGAAGGAGGACATGCTGATCGTGCGCGAGGATCTCGGGCCGGAGTCGTACACCCTGATCGCGGCGGGCGACGCGGTGCCCGCGCACCTGGCCGACCTGCCGCGCGTCCGGCGCACCGAGGTGCCTGCACGCAAGTCCAAGGCCGTGCGAGTGGCGTCATGATCGGCGAAGGCTTCGAGGTGGTGTGCGAGGTGGCCCGGGACAACGAGCGGGCGCGACAGGACGAGTACGCCAAGCTGGCCGACGCGCTCACGGCCCGCCGCGAAGGCATCCCGTTGGAGCTGTGGAGGTCGCTGCCGGACGCTGAGGACTGAGAACGCCGAGTCGGCGCCCGTGCCCCCGTCGACTCGGACCCGGCGCCGACTGCCTCTAGCGCCGGGCCGCCGCGCCCGTGGCTGCGCATGACCACGGGCGCGGCGCTGCCGTCTATGCATTGCCTTGTATGGATTTCCATGCGCGGCTTTGCTCTGCAAACTGGGGGACGCGTCACGTCAGGCGTGGGGGAGCAGTCGCAAAGCTGCACGTGGGAGGCGTGATCGTCGCAGATAGGGGGGAGGGGGTCGCTCGTGCGGGATTCTCTCGGAGACCCGCTACGCTCTTATCGCCCGTTTTTCCCTCTATGCAACTTGGTGCAAAAGGCCGCGTTCTTGCAGGTCGGGACTTGATCGACGGGCCGCAGGGGCGGCGTTGCAGGCCGTATAGATCGGCTTTGCCCGCGCAATGTATGGCTATGCTGGGCGTGCTGGTCGGCGATCTTAAGCCTATTTTTCTGCATAGCCTCAAGAGCGTGGCGCCGTGGCCGTGGCGGCTGTGTACTCAGTCGGGCGTCCGGTTGTAGGCGTCTAGCGTGGTCTTGGCGGTCGACGCGTCCAGGAGCCGCAATTCCCACGGCCCCGTGTTCACGTCGAACTCCCGGCCAAAACCAACCCATTTGCCAGACATTCGGCGACCCGTCGGCTCGACCAACATCTGAATCGCCCCGAAGTACCGGGCGCCCCGGTAGTAACCCTCGCTGGACGTGGCCTCCTGCCACGTGCCAGTGACAGTGCTGCCGTCCAACTGAAGGTCCAGCGTGAGGGGGCTGTTCGGGTTCAGGGACGCGTTCGGCAGGCTCCGCGCGGAGAGGCGATTGCCGTGCTGGAGCAGCACCACGTGATGCTTCCCCGTGAAAGTGGAGTTGCGGCCGGAGCTGAAGTACTCGTACCGCGAGAGCCATACGCCGGAGTAGTTCCCCCGGGGCGCCGTTTGCGGCGTCGGCGTCCCGCGCACCTCCGGAACGCCGACGGGCGAGTCTTCGAGATCGTGCCCGCCCTGGCCATCGTCGGCGACGCGCGCCATGGGGACGGCGGCGAAGCCGAGGGAGTCAACAGGCAGCCCGGTCACGGCTTCCAGGGCGCGTGCGTACACGGGCCTAGGTGCCGCTGTCGTGCCGCTCTCCCAGCGCTGTACGAGCCGCTTGGAGGCGTCATTGCGCTGGCCTGCTCGTTGCCCTGCGTTGCGGATCGCGCGGGCGAAGTCGTCCTGGGACATGAGAAGTCCCAGGCGGACCGCCCGAAGGGTGGCGTTCGGTGTGGTCATGGAGATCACGGTAAACCCGCGACATCGGTAATGACACCGGTTTGACGCCCCCTGTGCCGCCGCTTTGACACCTTGACCGTCATCGCGGAATTCGTTGTGACCAGGCCACGGTGAAGGCCAGCGAAAGACCCCCGCGATGCGGCAAGGCATCCGGGGGCGTGGTCGACCTGAAGGAAGCAGGCCAACGTCATGGACGGTACCGTCCCCCCACCGGTCACCCAAGAGGGTGACCCGCGCCCGCTGGACTTGCCGACGATGCGCGCCGCCGCTCGCCGCCTGGTCGGCGCAGATCCCGAACTTCCCACGGCCGAGGAACTGGCCGAGATGACGCGCACTGTGCGCGGCATGGTCGCGTTGCTCGTCTCCGAAGTCGCGACTCTCGCGCACGCGCGAAACTTCGACGACGTGCCCGCCGTCTGTGCGCGCATCGGCATCGGGGAGGCGCGGGCGCGGCTCAACATGGTCGCCCGGCCGGGGCTGCCATCGGCCCTGAACCACGCGAGGCGCCTCGCCCGGAGTGTGGTCGCGCTCGCTGATCATTACGAGAACCTGGGCGGTGGCGCACCGAAGGCCAAGTTCGTCCAGATCTGCCGGTGGTGCGATGAGCTGATCATCGACCCGGAGGACACCGTGACGGTAGCCATCCGGAGCGGCATCTCCGGGCCGGGCTACGCGGTCTACGCCCATCGTGATCACGCCCGCTTCGTCCAACTCAACGCAGCGCACGGGGAGATGCGCGCCCCGCACGTTCATCACGAGCCGTAGATCGTCCGCAGAGCAGTGCCCCCACTCCGTGATCGCGGCGGAATGGGGGCGCTGCAATGTGCCGAAAGATCTCAGATCAGTGACCTGACCGCCTGTGCGTAGGTCGAGCCTCGCGGGAGATCGAGTGAGTCACAGATGCAGCCCGGCAGAATGTCGGTGCAGTTCCAGAGTCGTCCCCAGTCCTTGCGGCGCAGGGGTTGACCGGACTCTGCGAGTTCGACTGCTTCAAGGAACGCGTTCCGGATGTGGCCGGGAGCGTGTCCGCTGATGATGTTCTTCATGGCGTTTCCTTGGTCGATTCGGTTCGAGTCGACCTCGCCATGCCATGTGTGATGGCGATGACGGTATCCGACTGCCGTGTCCAGTCCGCGTAAGTGCCGGAGCGGGCAGGGGGTTGCGCGCCCGCCAGCGTCATCGCCGCAGTCGCTATGGACGCCCATGAACACGCCGAAGGGCCAGCGCAAGGGGGGGTGTGCGCTGGCCCTTCGGGGCCCGGCGGTCCCGGTCACTCTCGCTGGCCTACTTGCGAAGGTCCAACGGGGGTGGTTCCGGGCCGGCCGAACTGACCGGTGTGCCGCACGCCCCGGGGGGTTTGGGGCGGGCGACCGTCCGATCGGTGAGGAGTTCCGGAGCCGGAGGCTCCGGGTGTGTGCGCGAGGGCACGACCAGGGCGGGGCTGGGGAGGCTCCGACCCGGTTTCGCCCACAGTCCCCTGTGGGCGGGGTGTTTCTCTCATCTGCAGAAACCGTACGGCAGGGGGCGGGGGGCACAACAGCGGCTTGGCCAACCTGCCATCGGCCCCCCACACCTTCTTCACACGGCCCGACGTCCGCCGGACCGCACGGGAAGGGACGCCGGTGCGACGGGTGCGCACCGGCGGCCCGCGGTCACAGCCCGGCGAGCGCGGCCTCGATGATGTCGAGACCCTCGTTGAGGAGGTCCTGGCCGATCACCAGCGGGGGCAGGAAGCGCAGAACGTTGCCGTAGGTGCCGCAGGTGAGGACGAGGAGGCCCTCGGCGTGGCACGCCTTGGCGAGCGCCGCGGTCGCCTCCGGGTGCGGATCCTTGGTCGCCGGGTCCTTCACCAGTTCGATGGCGATCATCCCGCCGCGCCCGCGCACGTCGCCGATGACGGAGAACTTCTCCGCCATGGACGACAGGCGCGCCTTCATCGTCTGCTCGATCTCCTTCGCACGGGCGTTGAGGTCGAGCTCCTTCATCGTCTCGATGGCACCGAGCGCACCCGCGCACGCCACCGGGTTACCGCCGTAGGTGCCGCCGAGGCCGCCCGCGTGCGCGGCGTCCATGATCTCGGCGCGGCCCGTCACGGCGGCGAGCGGCAGACCGCCCGCGATGCCCTTGGCGGTCGTGATCAGGTCGGGGACGATGCCCTCGTCCTCGCAGGCGAACCACTGGCCGGTGCGGCAGAAGCCGGACTGGATCTCGTCCGCGACGAAGACGATGCCGTGGTCGGCGGCGAACTGGCGGATCGCGGGCAGGAAGCCCTTGGCCGGCTCGATGAAGCCGCCCTCGCCGAGCACCGGCTCGATGATGATCGCGGCGACGTTCTCGGCGCCGACCTGCTTGGAGATCTGGTCCATGGCCTGGGCGGCGGCCTCCGGGCCGGCGTTCTCGGCGCCGGTCGGCCAGCGGTAGCCGTACGCCACCGGCACGCGGTAGACCTCGGGCGCGAACGGGCCGAAGCCGTGCTTGTACGGCATGTTCTTCGCGGTCAGCGCCATCGTCAGGTTGGTCCGGCCGTGGTAGCCGTGGTCGAAGACGACGACCGCCTGGCGCTTGGTGTACGCGCGGGCGATCTTGACGGCGTTCTCGACGGCCTCGGCGCCCGAGTTGAACAGCGCCGACTTCTTGGCGTGGTCGCCCGGCGTCAGCTCGGCGAGGGCCTCGGCGACGGCCACGTAGCCCTCGTACGGCGTGACCATGAAACAGGTGTGGGTGAAGTCCTGGAGCTGGGCGGAGGCCCGGCGCACCACGGCCTCGGCGCTCGCGCCGACCGAGGTGACCGCGATGCCGGAGCCGAAGTCGATCAGTCGGTTGCCGTCGACGTCCTCGATGATGCCCCGGTCCACCTTGGCGGTGAACACGGGCAGCGTGGAGCCCACGCCGGCGGCGACGGCCGCCACGCGGCGGGCCTGCAGCTCCTGCGACTTCGGGCCGGGGATGGCGGTGACGACGCGGCGCTCCTGCGGGATGTCGCTCATGCGGGGCTCCTGGTTCTGGGTCGGGTCCTGGTCCCGGATCTGGCTTCCGTCTCCGGATCTGGGGGTTCGGGGGTTTCTCCGCAGGTTAGGTGCGGGATGAGTGAGGGGTCTTGCTCCATCGGGGTGAGATTGCGCGGGGCTGTTGTCCGCGGTGGACACATACCCGGGCGGCGCGCGGAACCCGGTGAGGCGCACAAACGCTGAACTCCCCAGGTACGGGCACTACATTGAGCCCGGATCGACGCGCGGAACACGGACGGACCGGCAGGTCAGGGGGCAAGGCCATGAACAGCGAGGGCATGCAGGGCACGGACGGCGCGGCCGGGGAACGCGGTCTTCCCCCCGGCGGCGCGGTACCGCCGCCGCGCCCCGCCCACGCGCCGGGGGAGCAGCCCTCCTCCGCGGGCGCCACCTTCCTCACCTGGCTGCGCACGCCGCGCCCGCCCGCCGCGCCCGGCGTGTGGCGGTTCGGGCACCGGCCGCGCGCGGCCGAGGAACCCGAGCGGACCCCGACCCGGCAACTGCTCAGCGGCGCCCTCATCGCGTTCCTGGTGGGCTGGCTCGTGTGGTCGCTGCTGTGGAACGGCTACCTGGGCGGCTGGTGGCTGCTGCCGCTCTACGCGATGATCCCGGACTCCTGGGTCTCCCCGCACTCCTTCACCTCCGTGGTCGTCGTCTACCTCTACTACGGGATCTTCGCCGTCGGCATCGCCGTCGCGGTCGGGCGGCTCGGCCGGTGGGGCGAGGTGTGGCGGCGCTTCGGCTACCCGGCCTGGCGCTCGGCCGCGCCCGCCCAGGCGGAGCGCCCGCCCGCCCCCGAGGAGGACCCGGCGCAGTGGCCGCACCTGCGCGCCGCCGGTGCCGTCGAGGCCGCCGAGCGGCTCGGGGCCGAGGCCCGCGCCGGGCTCATGCGCGACGTGGACCACGCCCGCATCGCCCGCGCCTGGCAGGGCGTCAAGCGCGGCAGGCACAGCCTCGCCTCGTTCGCCGCCGCCGTCGTCAAGGACGGCGCCGCCGCCTGCCCGCACCCCTCCGGCACCCGCGACCTGCCCGCCCGCTCCGCCCGCCACGACCTCGTCACCGCCCAGGTCAGGATCGGCACCGCCGCCGACGACGCCCGCAACCCGTACGCGTACCGGGGCGTCGGCCTCGCCCTCGGCCCCGACCTGCTCGGCACCTCCCTGCTCGCCGTCGGCCCGCCCGGCGCGGGCAAGACCGGCCACGTCGTCTGGCCGCTCACCGAGTCGCTGTGCCTGGGCGCGCTCGCCGGACGGGCCGCCGTGGTCGTCGTCGGGGCGGCGGGCGCGGGCCTCGGCTCGCAGGACACCTACGACGTCGTCGTCCGCGTCGGCCGGCCGGACTCCGCCTACGACCTCGACCTGTACGGCGGCACCACCGACCCCGACGAAGCCGCCGCCGTGCTCGCCGAGGCGCTCGTCGGCGACCTCGCCGACCCGCACCCCAGCGGCGACAGCCGCCGCTCCACGACCGTCCTCGCCCAGCTCCTCGGCCCGTACCACGCGGTCCACGGCCGCTTCCCGTCCGTGCCCGAGCTGCGCCGGCTCCTCGACGGGGCGCCCACCGCGCTCGGCGCGCTGCGCACCGCGCTCACCGAGGCGGGCCACGAGGCGATGCTCCGCGAACTCGACGCCCGCGAGCGGCAGCTCGCCCACCCCGGCGACGTGGGCGCCGTCCTCGCCGACCGGATCGCGCTGCTCGACCGCCCCGCCTTCGCCTCGTTCTTCGACACCTCCGGCGCCGGCCGCCCCTTCAGCCTGCGCGCCCTCGACCACCCCGTCCGCGTCCGCATCGACCTGCCCGAACGCGGGCACGCCGACGCCTCCCGGGTCCTGGCACGGCTCGTCCTGGCCCAGTTCATGACGAGCGTCGCCGTCCGCGAGGACCGCTCCCTCTTCGCCTGCCTCGTCCTCGACGACGCCACCGGGGTCATCACCCCCCAGGCCGTCCGCGGACTCCAGCGGCTGCGCTCCGCCAACGCCGGCGCCGTCCTCACCCTGCGCACCCTCGACGACGTGCCGCGCCCGCTGCGCTCCCCGCTCCTCGGCTCCGTCGGCTGCCGCATGGCGCTGTCCGGGCTCACCCCGTGGGACGGGCAGGATTTCGCCGAGGTGTGGGGCAAGGAGTGGACCGAGACCCGCGACGTCACCGACCGGCAGATCATCGCCGAGACCCCGGCAGGCAAGGCGCTGCACGCCATAAGGAGGGTGATCACCGGGCGGGCGCCCACCGCCCGCGCCGTCACCGTCCGCCAGGTCGAACGCGAACGCTGGTCCGCCTCCGACCTCGCCCACGCCGTCCCGCCGGGCCACGCCGTGCTCTCGCTCACCACCGTGCGCGGCGAGCACGCGCCACCGCTGCTCGTGGACCTGCGTACCTGAGGGCGGCCGGAACACACGGGGACCGCCATCCGTGGTACGTACGGTGAGGCAGAATCGGCACCGGTCGTTCATACGGACCGGCCAAAAGCTCCCCACGCCCGGTGCACCCCCCATGTACCCCCCCGCACACCTGAAGGCCCCATGCCGCCCACGCTCGCCTCGCTCGTCCACCACTCCTCGCTCAAACTCACCGTGCGCGCGGGCGAGGACCATCTGGACACCCCCGTCCGCTGGGCCCACGTGAGCGAACTCGCCGACCCCGTCCCCTACATGGAAGGCGGCGAACTCCTCCTCATCACCGCCCTCAAACTGGACGCCGACGACCCCGAGGCGATGCGCCGGTACGTACGACGGCTGACCGGCGCGGGCGTCGTCGGGCTCGGCTTCGCCGTCGGCGTCAACTACGACGACGTGCCCGAGGCACTCGTCCGGGCGGCCGAGGAAGAGGGCCTGCCGCTGCTCGAAGTACCGCCCCGCACCCCCTTCATCGCCATCAGCAAAGCCGTCTCCGCCGCCATCGCCGCCGACCAGTACCGGGCCGTCACCTCCGGCTTCGCCGCCCAGCGCGAACTGACCAAGCAGGCCCTCAACGAAGGCCCCGAAGGGCTGCTCGCCGTACTCGCCGCACAGGTCAATGGGTGGGCGGCGCTCTACGACGTCTCCGGCGCCGTCGTCGCCACCGCCCCAGAATGGGCGGGCCGCCGCGCCGCCCGGCTCACCCCCGACGTCGAACGGCTGCGCGAACGGCCCGCGCCCGCCAGCGCCGTCGTCGCGGGCGGCGCCGACGACCGCGTCGAACTCCACTCCATCGGCACCGGGCGCCGCGCACGCGCCGCTCTCGCCGTCGGCACCGCCGCCGCCCTCGGCACCGCCGAACGGTACGCGCTGCACTCCGCCATCGCCCTGCTCACCCTCGTCACCGAACGCTCCCGGGCGCTGTACGCCGCCGAGCAGCGGATCGGGGCGGCCGTGCTGCGCATGCTCCTCGCCGGGGAACCCGATCACGCGCGGGCCGTCGCCGGGGACCTGTACGGGGCCCTGCTCGACGCCCCCTTCCGGATGGTCGCCGCCGAAGCCGCCGCGCCACCGCCCGACGGGGTCGCCGCGCCCGCCCCCGTCACCGCGGCGCCGGGGATGGCGTCGCTGCTGGGCGAGGCGATGACCGGGGCGTCCGGGGACCCGCTCTCCGTCCTCGTCGACGTCGTGGAGTCCGCGGCGGCGCGGGCGGGCGAGGCGGTGCTCGTCGTCCCCGACGGAGGGCGGACCGTGCTGCTCGTCGTCGACGGGGGAGCGGCGGCCGAGGCATGCCTCCAGTACGCGGAAGTGCTCGAAGCGACCCGGGCGGACGGCTCCGCCGCGGACGAACTGGTCATCGGGTTCTCGGCGCCGGCCGGGCCGATCGCGGCGGTGACCGCGTTCAAGCAGGCCGAACAGGCGCTGTCCGTCGCGCGGCGGCGGGGGCGGGTCCTCGTCGAGCACGAGGACGTCGTCGCCGGGTCGGTGCTGCCCCTGCTGGCGGACGACGCGGTGCGGGCGTTCGCGGACGGGCTGCTGCGGGCGCTCCGCGATCATGACGCGACTGGGCGCGGGGATCTTGTGGCGTCCCTGCGGGCTTGGCTGTCGCGGCACGGGCAATGGGACGCGGCGGCGGCGGATCTCGGGGTGCACCGGCATACGCTCCGCTACCGGATGCGGCGCGTCGAGGAAATCCTGGGTCGCTCGTTGGACGACCCGGATGTCCGCATGGAGCTTTGGCTGGCGCTCAAGGCGACCGGGGTGTGAGCGGGGGGTTGTCTTGGGGGTGGCGATGCGTCTGCCCGCTGCGGGTCTGCGAGCGAGTGCGGCGCCGCGGTGGCTGGTCGCGCAGTTCCCCGCGCCCCTCACGTTTCGCGCGTCTGCGGCGCCATCGTGGTTGCTCGCGCAGTTCCCCGCGCCCCTGAGATGCGCACTTCGTGCGCCATCTCGGGGCGCGTCCCTGCGGGGGCGCAAGGGGGAGGCGCGGCGAAGCCGCAGCCTCCAGGGGCGCGGGGAACTGCGCGAGCAACCACGACGGTGCGACACTCGGCGAGATAGCGCACCCCTACGGCGGGATGCCGGCCTTTAGGGGCGCGGGGAACTGCGCGACCAGCCACGACGGTGGGACACTCCGCGGCGGCGCGAGGGCTGGACTCGGACGAAGCGGCGAAGAAGGGGAGCCCAGCACTCCGCCCCGGCCAAGTCTTCACCCGCCCGGCCACGCCTAACGTGTGGCACGGACACACCCGCTCACCGAAAGGCCGGTACCAGACATGACCGCCGCCCACACCCCCTTCTGGCTCGCCGGCCGCCAGGCCACCGGGGACGCCGCCTTCGACGTCACGAACTCCTACGACGGGCGGCTCGTCGGCACCGTCAGCGTGCCGACCGAGGCGCAGGTCGAAGAGGCCGTCAGCGCCGCGCACGCGATCCGCGAGGAGTTCGCCGCGACCCCGGCCCACGTCCGCGCGAAGGCGCTGAACCACGTCGCGGACCGCCTCGGCGAGCGGACGGAGGAGATCGCCCGGCTGATCTCCGCGGAGAACGGCAAGCCGATCAAGTGGGCCCGGGGCGAGGTGGGCCGCGCGGTGAGCGTGTTCCGGTTCGCCGCGGAGGAGGCCCGGCGCTGGAACAGCGGTGAGGCGCAGCGCCTCGACACCGACCTGGGCGGCACGGGCCGCCTGGCCCTGACCCGCCGTATACCGAAGGGCGTCGTCCTGGGCATCGCCCCGTTCAACTTCCCCCTGAACCTGAGCGCGCACAAGGTCGCCCCGGCCATCGCGGTGGGCGCCCCGATCATCCTGAAGCCGGCCCCGGCGACCCCGCTCTCCTCCCTGCTGCTCGGCGAACTGCTCGCCGAGACGGACCTGCCCGCGGGCTCCTGGTCGGTCCTGCCGGTGCCGAACGACCGGATGCCCGCCCTCGTCCAGGACGAGCGGCTTCCCGTCATCTCCTTCACCGGCTCGGGCCCCGTCGGCTACGCGATCATGGACAGCGTCCCGCGCAAGCACTGCACCCTCGAACTGGGCGGCAACGGCGCGGCGGTCGTCCTCGCCGACTACGCCTCGGAGGCCGACCTGGACTGGGCGGCGAGCCGCATCGCCACCTTCTCCAACTACCAGGGCGGCCAGTCCTGCATCTCCGTACAGCGGGTCATCGCGGACGCCGCCGTGTACGACCGGCTGCTCCCGAAGATCGTCGCCGCGGTCGAGGCGCAGGTCACCGGCGACCCGGCCGACGACGCCACGGACGTGGGCCCGCTGGTCAGCGAGGACGCCGCCAAGCGCGTCGAGTCGTGGGTGAACGAGGCCGTGGACGCCGGCGCGACCCTCCGTACGGGCGGCAAGCGCGACGGCGCCACGTACGCGCCGACCGTGCTGACCGACGTACCGGCCGACACCACCATCGCCTGCGAGGAGGTCTTCGGACCGGTCCTCACGGTCACGAAGGTCGACGGGGAGGACGCGGCCTTCGCCGCCGTCAACGACTCCAAGTACGGCCTCCAGGCGGGCGTGTTCACGCACGACCTCCAGGCCGCGTTCCGCGCCCACCGCGCCCTGGAGGTCGGCGGTGTCGTCATCGGCGACGCCCCGTCCTACCGCGCCGACCAGATGCCGTACGGCGGCGCCAAGCAGTCCGGCGTCGGCCGCGAGGGCGTCCGCTACGCCATGGACGACTACACCTACGAGCGCGTCCTCGTCCTGACCGGCCTCGCGCTGTAACGACCGCGCACGGCCGAACGGCCCGAGCCCACTGTGCGGGGGCTCGGGCCGTTCCGTGTGTCAGGGGGCCCGGCGCTCGTACGTGGTCACGCGCCGGCCGCGTACCTGCGCGTCGTCCACGGCCCGGAAGTAGCGCCGCAGCACGGCCATCTTCACGTGGTCGCGCCGCGCCGTCACCGGCCTCGCCACCCGCTCCGCATCCGTGACCAGCAGGATCCGGTGGCGTGCGAGCATCGCGCGCCGTATCGCGTCCGGCGGCTTCTCCACGCCCTTCAACGTGCCGGAGGGCCCCGGGCCCTGGGCGAGGGCGACGTCCCGCAGCCCGTCGAAGGCGTCCGGCGACACCAGCAGCGTGTCGCGCCGGGCCGCCGGGACGAACAGCACACCCGCCCCGTCGGCCTTGTGGCGGCGTATGTCCTGCGTGACGGCGAGGACGTCGTCCACGCGGCTCGCGGGCGAACGCTTGGCCAGGAACTGCGGCAGCAGCGCCAGCACCGCGACACCGACCGCGACCGGTACGAGCCAGGCCGACGCCCTCGGGAACCGCGGCCGCGCGGCCCGGACCGCCGCCTCCAGGGCCGCCCCGATCAGCAGGGCGAGCCCGAGCAGGCCGAACAGAATGTAGCGGTCCAGGAAGAGCGGCTTGACCAGGGAGACCGCGACCAGAACCAGATGGGGGACGACCAGCAGGGGCAGGCCCACCGCGGCCATCGAGAACCGCCCCGCGACCGGCCGGTCGACCAGGGCGCACAGTCCGCCGATGGCGAGCAGCACGGCGGGGCCGATCATCATGTGCCAGGTCAGCGGCGGGATCCAGGACACCTGCGCGGACTGGCCACGGCTGAACAGGATCAGCGGGAGGGCGCCGAGGGCGGCCAGGGAGGCGGCGACCGCCCAGCGCAGCCACACCGCGCGGTCCGGCCGCGTCCACACCAGCGTCACCAGGTGCGCGAGCACGGCTAGCAGCGACAGCCAGTTCAGCCACGCGCACACGAGCACGGCGGCCCCGTACCCCGTCCAGAGGGCGGCGCCGCGCCTGCCGCGCAGCCCGTGCGCGAGCAGCAGCGTCGAGACGCCCACACCGGCCGCCACCAGCGCGTACGGGCGGCCCTCCTGGAGGTAGAACTGCACGGCGGGCAGCAGCCCGAGGGCGAGGCCCGCGCCGAGCCCCGCCCGGCGTCCGGCGGTCCGCTCGCCCAGGGCGGCGACGCAGCCCGCCGCGACCGCCGTGGCCAGGACGGAGGGCAGCCGCAGCGTCGTCGTCCCGGGGCCGAAGAGGGTGAACAGGCCGTGCATGAACAGGTAGTAGAGGCCGTGCACCGCGTCGACCTGGCCCAGCATGTGCCAGATCTCGGCGGTCGAGCGGCGGGCCACCTGCCAGGTCGCCGCCTCGTCGCGCCACACGCTGTGCCGCCGGGAGAGCCCCCACACTCCGAGGGCGACCGTCCACAGCGCCGGAACCGGCCAGACGGGGAAGGGCCGGGAGAAGGTGGTGCGGACGTTCATGAAGACGGGCGTGGCTCTCGGCTAGGGGACGATCTTGAGGAACCGCAGAGCCTACCGCCCCGCCCGTCGTGACCCGCCCGCCGCGAGCGCCGCGCGAGGGCTGGCTGACCTGTCCCGGATCGGGTACATACGATCCAGTAGCACCAGCCGGTAACGGACCGGCCCGGTGCCCCGACGCGCGGCGAGGTGAACCTCATGTCCGCAACACCACAGTCCCGGGCCAAGGTCTCCGAACGGGAGGCCCGGCAGGTCGCCGAGGCGGCCCGCGAACAGGACTGGCGCAAGCCAAGCTTCGCCAAGGAGCTGTTCCTCGGCCGGTTCCGGCTCGACCTGATCCATCCGCACCCGCTCCCCGCCGACGACGACGCGCGGCGCGGCGAGGCGTTCCTCGCCCAGCTCAGGGACTTCTGCGAGACGAAGATCGACGCGGCCCGCATCGAGCGCGAGGCGAAGATCCCCGACGAGACGGTCAACGGGCTCAAGGAGCTCGGCGCCTTCGGCATGAAGATCGACACGAAGTACGGCGGTCTCGGCCTGACGCAGGTGTACTACAACAAGGCGCTCGCCCTCGTCGGCTCCGCGAACCCGGCGATCGGGGCGCTGCTCTCCGCGCATCAGTCGATCGGCGTACCGCAGCCGCTGAAGATGTTCGGCACCCAGGAGCAGAAGGACGCGTTCCTGCCGCGGTGCGCGCGCACGGACATCAGCGCGTTCCTGCTGACCGAGCCGGACGTCGGCTCCGACCCCGCCCGCCTCGCCACGACCGCCGTCCCCGACGGTGACGACTACCTCCTCGACGGGGTCAAGCTGTGGACGACCAACGGCGTCGTCGCGGACCTCCTCGTCGTCATGGCGCGCGTTCCGAAGTCCGAGGGGCACCGGGGCGGCATCACGGCGTTCGTCGTCGAGGCCGCCGCCGACGGCATCACCGTCGAGAACCGCAACGCCTTCATGGGGCTGCGTGGCCTGGAGAACGGCGTCACCCGCTTCCACCAGGTCCGCGTCCCGGCCGCCAACCGCATCGGGCCCGAGGGCGCGGGGCTGAAGATCGCCCTCACCACGCTCAACACCGGGCGGCTCTCCCTGCCCGCGATGTGCGTCGGCGCCGGGAAGTGGTGTCTGAAGATCGCCCGCGAATGGTCGGCGGCGCGCGAGCAGTGGGGCAAGCCGGTCGCGTTCCACGAGGCGGTCGGCGCGAAGATCTCCTTCATCGCCGCGACCACGTTCGCCCTGGAGGCGGTCCTCGACCTCTCCTCCCAGATGGCCGACGAGGACCGCAACGACATCCGCATCGAGGCCGCCCTCGCCAAGCTGTACGGCTCCGAGATGGCCTGCCTCATGGCCGACGAACTCGTCCAGATCCGGGGCGGACGCGGCTTCGAGACCGCCGCGTCCCTCGCGGCGCGCGGCGAACGCGCCGTCCCCGCCGAACAGGTCCTGCGTGACCTGCGCATCAACCGCATCTTCGAGGGCTCGACGGAGATCATGCACCTGCTGATCGCCCGCGAGGCCGTCGACGCGCACCTCTCCGTCGCCGGGGACCTCATCGACCCGGAGAAATCCTTGACGGACAAGGCGAAGGCGGGTGCGAAAGCGGGCGGCTTCTACGCCAAGTGGCTGCCGAAGCTCGTCGCGGGACCGGGCCAACTCCCGCGCACCTACGCGGAATTCCACCCCTCCGGCCACCCGGACCTCTCCACGCACCTGCGCTACGTCGAACGCTCTGCCCGCAAACTCGCCCGCTCCACCTTCTACGCCATGTCCCGCTGGCAGGGCCGCATGGAGACCAAACAGGGCTTCCTCGGCCGCATCGTCGACATCGGCGCCGAACTGTTCGCCATGAGCGCGGCCTGCGTCCGCGCCGAACTCCTGCGCACCACCGAGCCCCACGGCCGCGAGGCCTACCAACTCGCCGACGCCTTCTGCCGCCAGGCCCGCATCCGCGCCGACGCCCTCTTCGAACGCCTGTGGACCAACACCGACGACCTGGACCACAAGGTCGTCAAGGGCGTCATGAGCGGTACGTACACCTGGCTGGAGAGCGGTGTCGTCGACCCGAGCGGCGAGGGGCCGTGGATCGCGGACGCGACACCCGGCCCGACAAAACGGGAGAATGTCCACCGCCCGATCCACTGAGGCGCCGACGACTGCGCCGCCGGGAGCCGGCTTCGCGCGAACGCGGATCGTGCCGGTGCCGGCCCCGGCCGTGCCGTCGTGACGGCCCCTGGAGTGCGTCGTCCCAGCGGGGCGGGCCGCCCAGGTCCGCTGACCCGGACGTCCTCTGAAGCCGTGTTCGAGACGCTCGAAGAGCGGGGCGCCGCAGTCCCGGGGCGGCCCTCCGCGTACGCGGAACGGTGGCGGTCGATCTCAGCCATTACGTCCGCTCCATGACCCGATGACGGCGGGCCCCCGGACCCGTACGGGCGCATCCCCGGGACACCCTGTCAACCTCACAGGAACGCGGGGCGACAATAGGGCAATGACCGACAGCCCATCGCCGCTCGCCGATCCGCACCTCGTCTTCGACCCCGCGCCCGGCGACGCCCCCAGGGACATCGTTGTGCTCGGCTCGACGGGGTCGATCGGCACGCAGGCCATCGACCTCGTGCTGCGCAACCCGGACCGTTTCCGCGTCACCGCCCTCAGCGCCGCGGGCGGCCGGGTCGACCTCCTGGCCGAGCAGGCGCACCAGTTGCGCGTACGGACCGTCGCCGTGGCCCGCGAGGACGCCGTGCCCGCGCTGCGCGAGGCGCTGAGCAAGCGGTACGGGGCCGGGGAGCCGCTCCCCGAGATCCTCGCCGGGCCTGACGCCGCCACCGAGGTCGCGGGCCGCGGCGACTGCCACACGGTCCTCAACGGCATCACCGGGTCGATCGGCCTCGCCCCGACCCTCGCCGCCCTCGAAGCGGGCCGCACGCTCGCCCTCGCCAACAAGGAGTCGCTGATCGTCGGCGGCCCGCTGGTGAAGGCGGTCGCCAAGCCGGGCCAGATCATCCCGGTCGACTCCGAGCACGCCGCCCTGTTCCAGGCGCTCGCCGCAGGCACCCGCGCCGACGTGCGCAAACTCGTCGTCACCGCCTCGGGCGGCCCGTTCCGCGGCCGGACGAAGGCGGACCTGGCGGACGTGACCGTAGAGGACGCGCTCGCGCACCCCACCTGGGCGATGGGCCCGGTCATCACGATCAACTCGGCGACCCTGGTCAACAAGGGCCTGGAGGTCATCGAGGCGCACCTGCTCTACGACATCCCCTTCGACCGGATCGAGGTCGTCGTCCACCCCCAGTCCTACGTGCACTCCATGGTCGAGTACACCGACGGCTCCTCGATCCTCCAGGCGACCCCGCCCGACATGCGCGGCCCCATCGCCATCGGCCTTGGCTGGCCCGAGCGGATCCCCGACGCGGCGCCCGCCTTCGACTGGACGAAGGCGTCGAGCTGGGAGTTCTTCCCCCTCGACAACGACGCGTTCCCGTCGGTGAACCTGGCCCGCCACGTCGGGCAGCTCGCGGGCACGGCCCCGGCGGTGTTCAATGCCGCCAACGAGGAGTGCGTGGACGCCTTCCTGAAGGGCGCCCTGCCGTTCAACGGGATCATGGACACCGTCACCCGGGTCGTGGAGGAACACGGCGCCCCGGTGTCGGGAACCTCCCTGACCGTCGCGGACGTCCTCGAAGCGGAGACCTGGGCGCGCGCCCGGGCCCGTGAACTGACCGAACCGGACGAGGCAGCCGCGGAGGCCCGTGCATGACGACCTTGATGATGATCCTCGGCGTAGTCGTCTTCGTCGTGGGTCTGCTCGTCTCCATCGCCTGGCACGAGCTGGGCCACCTGTCGACGGCGAAGATGTTCGGCATCCGCGTCCCGCAGTACATGGTCGGCTTCGGGCCCACCCTGTTCTCGCGGAAGAAGGGCGAGACCGAGTACGGCGTCAAGGCGATCCCGCTCGGCGGCTACATCCGCATGATCGGCATGTTCCCGCCCGGCGAGGACGGCCGGATCGAGGCCCGCTCGACCTCCCCGTTCCGCTCGATGGTCGAGGACGCCCGCGCGGCCGCCTTCGAGGAGGTCAGGCCCGGCGACGAGACCCGCCTGTTCTACACGCGCAAGCCCTGGAAGCGCGTCATCGTGATGTTCGCGGGCCCGTTCATGAACCTGATCCTCGCGGTCGGCCTGTTCTTCACGGTCCTCATGGGCTTCGGCATCACCCAGCAGACCAACATGGTCGAGTCCGTCTCGAAGTGCGTCATCGAGGCCAGCGCCCAGCGCGACACCTGCAAGGCGTCCGACCCCGAGTCCCCGGCCGCGGCCGCGGGCCTGCGGGCCAAGGACAGGATCGTCTCCTTCGACGGCGTCACCACCGACAAGTGGAACGTCCTGTCCGACAAGATCCGCGAGAGCGCGGGCAGGACCGTCCCGATCGTGGTCGAGCGCGACGGGCAGCGGAAGACGCTGACCGCGAAGATCGCCACCAACACGGTCGCGAAGAAGGACGCCAGCGGCCAGATCACCGACGGCTACGTGAAGGCCGGCTTCCTCGGCTTCACCGCCGCCACCGGCGTCGTCCACCAGGACTTCGGCGACTCCGTGACCTGGATGGGCGACCGTGTCGGCGACGCCGTCGACTCCATCGTCGCCCTCCCGGCGAAGATCCCCGCCCTGTGGGACGCCGCGTTCGGCGACGGCCCGCGCGACCAGGACTCCCCGATGGGTGTCGTCGGCGCGGCCCGCGTCGGCGGTGACATCGCCGCGCTCGACATCCCGGCGACGCAGAAGGTCGCCATGTCGTTGATGCTGGTGGCGGGCTTCAACCTGTCCCTGTTCCTCTTCAACATGCTGCCGCTGCTGCCGCTCGACGGCGGGCACATCGCGGGCGCCCTGTGGGAGTCGCTGCGGCGCAACCTCGCCCGCGTCTTCCGCCGCCCCGACCCGGGCCCGTTCGATGTGGCGAAGCTCATGCCCGTCGCGTACGTGGTCGCCGGGATCTTCGTCTGCTTCACGATCCTCGTCCTCATCGCGGACGTGGTGAATCCGGTGAAAATCTCCTGATCCTGTGGCACATGAGGCGGCCGGGCACCCTATGTGCCCGGCCGCCCCTCTTTGGGTGGATGTACGGGGCGCAGTGTGCTCCGGCGCGCGCCGGTGACGTAATCTCGGAAGCCTCTGGACTCGATCCTCGATCCATACCTTGGGGTTGCACAGCAGATGACTGCGATTTCACTCGGCATGCCGGATGTTCCGCTCAAGCTCGCCGAGCGGCGCAAGAGCCGGCAGATCCAGGTCGGCACGGTCGCCGTCGGCGGTGACGCCCCGATCTCCGTGCAGTCGATGACGACGACGCGTACGTCGGACATCGGCGCCACCCTCCAGCAGATCGCCGAGCTGACCGCCTCCGGGTGCCAGATCGTGCGCGTCGCCTGCCCCACGCAGGACGACGCCGACGCGCTGCCGGTCATCGCCAAGAAGTCGCAGATCCCCGTCATCGCCGACATCCACTTCCAGCCGAAGTACGTCTTCGCCGCCATCGAGGCGGGCTGCGCGGCCGTCCGGGTCAACCCGGGCAACATCAAGCAGTTCGACGACAAGGTCAAGGAGATCGCCAAGGCGGCCCGCGACCACGGCACCCCCATCCGCATCGGGGTCAACGCGGGCTCCCTCGACCGGCGCCTGCTCCAGAAGTACGGCAAGGCGACGCCCGAGGCGCTCGCCGAGTCCGCGCTGTGGGAGGCGTCGCTCTTCGAGGAGCACGACTTCCGGGACATCAAGATCTCGGTCAAGCACAACGACCCCGTCGTCATGGTCAACGCGTACCGGCTCCTCGCCGAGCAGTGCGACTACCCGTTGCACTTGGGCGTGACGGAGGCGGGGCCCGCGTTCCAGGGCACGATCAAGTCGGCGGTCGCGTTCGGGGCGCTGCTCTCCGAGGGCATCGGCGACACGATCCGCGTCTCGCTCTCGGCGCCGCCGGTCGAGGAGATCAAGGTAGGCAACCAGATCCTCGAATCCCTGGGTCTGCGCCCGCGCCGCCTGGAGATCGTCTCCTGCCCGTCCTGCGGGCGCGCCCAGGTCGACGTCTACAAGCTGGCGGAGGAGGTCACGGCCGGTCTGGACGGCATGGAGGTGCCGCTCCGGGTCGCGGTCATGGGCTGCGTCGTGAACGGGCCGGGTGAGGCCCGTGAGGCGGATCTGGGTGTCGCCTCGGGCAACGGCAAGGGGCAGATCTTCGTCAAGGGTGAGGTCATCAAGACCGTTCCCGAGTCGAAGATCGTGGAGACGTTGATCGAGGAGGCTATGAAGATCGCGGAGCAGATGGAGAAGGACGGGGTGGCCTCCGGCGAGCCGTCCGTGGCCGTCGCCGGATAGTCACCGGCTCGGCCCCACCCGGCCTTATCCGCGCGCTCGCCCACCGGGTTCGTCCTGGCGGGCGGGCGTGTGTGTTTTTGGGGCGGGGCGTGGGTTGCCCGGTGCCTTGTGGGAACGCGGCCGGTCTACGGGTGCGGGTTTCGTCGTGGCTGGTCGCGCAGTTCCCCGCGCCCCTGGAATGCGCACTCCGTGCGGCATTCCTTCCGTCTTTCTGTGCGGGTCTCGTCGTGGTCGCTCGCGCCGTTCCCCGCGCCCCTGAAGGCTGCGGCTTCGCCGCGCCTCCCCCCGCGCCCCTGAGATGGCGCACGAAGTGCGCATCCCGCCCCCATGGACGCGGCGACGATCCGGCCGGCCCGCTCCAGCGCGCGGCCCACGGCGTCGTCCACCGAGGTGTCGGCGC